>DATJXK010000262.1:0-17431 GCA_035500235.1 Pseudomonadales bacterium
AGGAAATTCAAAAACAAATTGATGAGCTGAAAAGTGGAAAGATGATTTCTCCTTAAAAGAGATGAGACTTCTGTGCTTAAAAATATTTATGTGATCAGGCCGCGCATATATTCCATGAACAATAAATCACAGTTCAAGGCGATTGCGCCTGCGTTTACGCAGACGCCAGCGGAGCGATATGAGTGGGCGTTAGCCTATTTGAAAAAAAACAACGTGTTTTTAACACGCCAGCGCCGCCGTATTTTGAACGTGTTGGCAAAACGAAGAGTGCCTGTCCCAATGGGCACACTGGCAGGCGAACTTCGCAACATATGTGACCTGGCTACTATCTACCGGGCGATGCGGTGCTTTCAAAAAATCGGGATTGTCCGCCAGGTAAATTTATTGGCACGTTCCGCCAGTTTTGTTCTCGCCGCACCACATGAAAATTGTGATTACCTCATATGCAAATATTGCGGAACCATTAACGATTTGCCAGGCACCCAAGTGGTTCTGAAGTTAGAAAAGCAAATTGTCACGCGCTTTGGCTTTCAGGCCTTACAACACCGATTTGAATTTTATGGCATCTGTCCGGATTGCCAGGATAACCATCCCGTCGTTAAAAACCTATGAACTCTTCCAATCCAAGCTTGCTCTTGATTTTGATGTTCCTGCTGACATCTGCTTGCTCTTGTTTTGCCGCAGGTGAACGCTCTTTCGGGAGGGAGTGGGTTCCGTTATCGGAATGGGCGCAGGAAAATAACTTCAAGCTCAGTTGCGCCGGGAGGGATGAAAGCCTTCTTTCAGACAATGAATTGTGGACTCTGTCTTTTAAGACTGATTCCCAGGAAGCTTCAATAAATGGCGTCAATGTTTGGCTTTGCAATCCCATTACGCCAAGAGAAGGACGGATTTGCATCTCGGCACTCGATTTAACTAAGTCCATTGAACCAATTTTGTTTGGGAAAACCAACTTGGACACCGAAATTCGGACGATTTGCCTTGATCCTGGTCACGGGGGCAAAGATACCGGCGGCATTTTCGGCCAATATATCGAAAAACATTATACGCTGCCTCTGGCTCAGGAATTGGCCTCACAATTGGAAGCTGCCGGATTCAAAGTAATACAGACTCGCACTAACGACAGCCGTGTTGAACTGGAAAATCGTCCCGCAATTGCCAATTTGCAAAGAGCGGATTTGTTTATCAGTTTGCATTTTAATGTCGGGCCTCCGGGTGCAAGCGGTGTGGAAGTTTATTGTCTGACTCCGCCAAGGGCGAATTCGACGAATAAAGAGCAATGGGGACATCTTGAAGGTTGGGTAAACAGTACCGGGCCGCTGCCGGGGAATCGCTGTGATGATCAAAATGAAATATTCGCATACGAACTACAAAAATCTCTCATTAAGAATTTACGAATGACCGACCGTGGACTACGGCGGGCACGTTTTGCCGTTTTGCGAACAGCTAAAATGCCCGCTGTATTAATTGAGGGGGGATTTCTTACCGACTCCGAAGACCAGAAAAAAATTGCTGACCCAAAATACCGCAGCCAATTGGCTGCCGCCATTGTTCAGGGAGTATCAGACTACATGCATCTGGCCGAAAACCATCAATCAACATTAAAGTTAAAATGAAACTACAAAGCAGCATCATAAGATTGTGGCCCCTTTTCACCTTACTCATTTGTAGCTACGTGCTCATATCATTGACTAACAGTTGTAGCAAAATGACCACTCCGCAACCTAAATTGAAGATCGTGGCCGCCGAAAACTTTTACGGCGGCGTAGCACAAGAGATTGCCTGGAATTCGGCGGATATTGTCAGCATCATGAACAACCCCAATCAGGATCCCCACGAATTTACTACTTCCGCAGCCACGGCGATGGCCGTCGCCAATGCTGACATCGTGATTTATAACGGTCTCGGTTATGACGATTGGATGGACAAGCTTCTCGCTACCCAGGGGAAGAATGGACGGATTATTATTCGTGTTGCCGATTTGATCGGTGCCAGGTCCGGAGATAATCCCCACATTTGGTACGATCCACGTACGATGCCGGCTTTGGCGACACGGCTAGCAGAAATTTTAAAACGACCGGCGAATCTTGCAGCGTTTCAAAAAGAAATGAGCGTCGTCACCTCAAAGATTGCTCAAATCAAGTCCGCTAAAAGTGGAACAGTCGTCACCGCCACGGAACCGGTATTTGGTTACATGGCCGACGCATTGGGTTTTAGAATGGAAAATTACGGATTCCAACTCGCCGTAATGAATGACACCGAAATTAATTTTCAACAAGCCTCTGATTTCGTGAAAAGCCTGCATGACAAATCAACGAAGATACTGTTTTACAACAGCCAAGTTACGGACCCAGTGACTCAAAGCATGCAGGAAGTTGCCAAAAAGTGTGGCGTGACTGTCATTGGCGTTACGGAAACACAACCTCAGGATATGGGGAGCTACGCGGAGTGGATGCTTTCGGAATTAAACCAAGTCGAAGTTGCTTTGGAGACAAACCGTTGAAACCTGCGCTTTCCATAATTGATGCCAGTGTACGCCTAGGCGGTTACGACATTCTGCAAAACGTAAATGCAGAAATCGCAATGGGTGAATTCGTCGGGGTATTTGGCCCCAACGGCGCAGGCAAATCCACCTTGATGCGGGCTATTCTAGGGCTTGTACCACATTCGCCGGGAAGCATTTCTATTTTCGGTGAGCCTCCTGGCCAGGCCAATACAATTATCGGTTACATGCCTCAATCGCGAACCAACTTTGAGGGCACGGCTCTGACCGCCCGCGCGCTGGTTTCCGCGGTAGAGGGAGGCCATCGCTGGGGAATGCCATGGTCCAGCCGGATGGCCCGCACTGAAGTTCAGCGTGCCATTCAGTTGGCTGGCGCAGAAGAATTCGCCGACCGGGCATTCTCGGTGTTGTCCGGCGGAGAAAAGCAGCGCATAGCTTTGGCTCAAGCCCTGCTCGGCAAGCCGCGTCTACTTATTCTGGACGAACCACTGGCCAGCCTTGACCCGCGCAATCAAATGCGAATGGTCGAATGCATCGCTAAAATTAAAGCCACGACCGGCGCCACCATTCTCTTTATCGCCCATGATGTCAATCCACTCCTGAATGTAATGGACCGGGTAATTTACGTCGCTGGCGGCCACGTTGCCATTGGTTCCACCGAGCAGGTTATCTCCAGTTCGGCATTGAGCAAACTTTATGGGGCTGAAATCCACGTCGTTCGCGCCGAGGGGAAAATTTTCATTGTCAATGCCGAGGGCAATGTTACGGAGTCCGCACACCATGATTGAACAAATCTATAATTATTTATCTTTCGATTTTGTACGCAACGCGCTCATCGCCGGTTCGCTGGCCGGAATTCTGGGTGCAATGGTCGGCTATTTTGTGGTTATCCGAAAAGTAAGTTTTGCCGCTCATTCCCTGGCGCATATTGGATTTACCGGGGCGACGGGAGCGGCCTTGTTCGGCCTGACCCCGCTTGACGGAATACTGATTATTTCGGTGCTGGCAGGTGTAATTATGGGCGCATCCGGAAATCGCCTGCAACGAAGTGACATGGCCATAGGTATGACGCTTTCTGCCAGCCTTGGAGTAGGCACGTTATTTCTTGCGCTCTACAAAGGTTTTGCCGGGCAGGCCTTTTCCATCCTTTTCGGGGATATTTTTGGGGTTTCCCACGACCAAATTTTCCAAACCTTGATACTTTCTGCAATTAGTTTGGGAGCATTACTATTGTTTTCGCGAAAACTCCTTTTTGCCAGCGTCCTGCCCGACTTGGCTCAAGCACGAGGCATCTCACTGTCCGCTTTGGCTATCGTTTTTATGGTGATTCTAGCAATTTCTGTAAGTCTTGTCAGTCAAGTGGTCGGCATTCTCCTGGTTTTCACACTGATCATTGGGCCGGCGGGTATTGCGACAAGATTTTGCCGTGACTTTTGGAGTGGACTGACGACTTCGGTTCTCATTGGACTCTTTAGTGTTTGGATCGGCATTTTGCTCGCCTGTTTTACGAATTGGCCTCCCTGTTTTTGGATCACGACCATTCTTTTTGTTCTTTATCTGATTACCGAGATCCTTTGCCGGTTTGTTTTTAAATATGAATAAAATCTCCCTTATCAGAGAAGCGGCCGAAAAGGCTGCGTATGAAGAAAATATCAGAGCCAAAGAACTAATCTGTCGGGCAGAAAAACTGCTAATTGGCGTTATTCTTGTCGCAGCTTTTCACCTATTAAACGTTCCAGAGTTGCTGGAATCGTCGTCGCCATGGACCAAACCATTATGTTATCTCGCACTGGGGTTTTTGAGTCTGTCAATGTTCCTGGGTTTATATGGAGCGAGATTAAAAACTTACACCGCTTATCCGAGGGGAGACAAACTCTGGGACAATTTGAAGCCTGACGAGGTCTCGCGAGAGACCGCTGAGCAGGCAATTATCCAATTGCTTTTAAAAGCCAGAGAGCAGAATGCGAAACTCAGCGATGCCAAAGAAAAGGTATTGTCCGTGTGTCGCTGGCTATTCTTTGCCGGATTCCTGCTCGTTGTAACAGGCCGACTCCTTGCCGGTCTCGCGAATCTATACGCTCAATAATGGAAACCGCTCAATGACCTTAAATTTATTTAACAATTTCGAGCGGTCCATGATCGTCGCAATGATCGCCATGGGGGTGGTGAAGTCTTCCATCAACCAAATAATCAATGTGGTCCCCATGAGGGACAGCCGGATGCCCGCAGTTGGGGCCATGAACATGTTTGGCCTTGTGTTCGGCAACAGCAAAGCCAGGAGTGCATTTGTCGGGATTGGTGGAGTTGATGGCAACCTTGTGTTCATCCACATGGTCTCCATGGGGATGATGCAAATGGCCATCATGAAGATAATCCGTATGTCCTTCATGCTTGACTGCAGTATGTCCACAGCCCGGACCGTGGACATGAGAATGATTTGCGTGAGTGGTGCAAGAATGTGTATCGCTCATAATTTTTATTTTCAGATATGTGTGTTCGCACGTTTTATCGAGAGCCAGATAATCACTATTGTAATTGGTGCGGCAAGAAATGTTTCTGCAAGTGGCTTGCATTGATTTCGTGAAAACGTTCAAAAAACGTCACAGCTGGGCGGTGTTATCTTGCCGAAAAGCCGGAATGCGCCTTACGCCGGTGCGTGAAGCCATCCTGCTTTTTCTGGCTCAACAACGTTTGCCAGCCAGCCTGGAAATGGTTTCACGGGCAGATGGCGTCAAAGGGCAATGCGATTCGACCACAGTCTATCGAACACTGATTATGTTTAAAGAAGCCGAACTTGTGCGCTTGATCCCCACTCTGAGAAAAGCAAATTACTTTGTATTGAATGCGCCTGGAGACAAGATTCATTTCCTCTTCTGTCGCGACTGTGGTTGCATTATCGAATTGCCTCTGCCCGATCCGATGTCGGCTGAAATTGGCCGCATTGCTTCTGAGTGCGGATTTTCTTCCGAATTGCAAGAATGTGAGGTCTACGGCCTTTGTGTACGTTGCCAAGAATCTCACAAAACACGAATTGTCCCGTCAAAATTAATTGGTGGAACACGCAAAATAAGAGGCCGTAGCGACTGAACGTTTAAAAGGTCTGAATAGAACAATCTGACTTTTGAAGAATTGTCGGTCCTTCTGCGAGGGAAAGGAGAACATTCAAAAGACGGCTCGCCGGTCGCGTAAAACGGTCAAAAGCTTCCTCGGCAGTGCTATCCAGCAGGGCTGTGGCTTGAAGCAATTCCAAGCGTTTAGGATCGTTCAAAGCCTGTGACAAAGAAGACGAATTGAACCTATCTTTTGTTTAACGATTATCACAATCTGACTGTTTAGGCAATGCACACAGACTGAATAACGCCATGCCCCCTCTAAAAAACAAGGCTGGATCATGTTGAAAATCCAGCCTTAGGCGGGTGATGAGATTTTTTTTTAGCGCCTTCACCCAGACGCGCAGGCAAACAGTGCGGCTAAAGGAGGTAGGAGTACTGTTCCGCCACACCACTTGGGCCAACCTCTGCCCAATCAGAAAAAGAACAGCGACTTCAACCATACCGATTTTTCGTCTAAAATCAACTTAAAATCCCGTTTTTAACAACAGCCGGCACAATGGCGAGCGCGAACGCAACCTGTTCTGCTCGTATCAAATGCGATATCAGATTGAATGCTTTGGTCGCTGAAAAGCCGCATTGGATTCTAAATCCTCGCTTTGCTGCCGGGAAGGGTTTTAGCGTTTGGCCACAAGTCCCGGCGCGAAATCCTAATCGCACGTCCCTTGGCTCGGCGAGCACTGTCAACGGTGGAGCCGCCAACAGAAAACCCTGCGCGAAGCGCTTGTTAGTGCTGCGGACAACCTTGACAGGCACAGACGAGCCATACCATGGACAGGGCGATTCGCGCCACGACGCGGTCACCATCCGACTCCGCTCAATGACGAACTGCTCATAACTTCCACCTTGGCATAACGTTCCTCCTTGACCCGACCGCCGCCGCCCTGGTTTTGCCTCTAGGTTCTCATCGTGGGAGTCTGTCGCTGCGCGAACGGGGAAAACGACTGAAAGCACCAAAGATAACCAGAGCTATTTCTCTCAAGACCTCCGCCAGCAAATGTTCAAGGTTGCGTGGCTTTGGGCTTGGCGATAGCCACAACGCAACCTATTCTAAATTCCGTCAGGATTGTATCCATGTGACGAAATAAACTTAAATTTTGCGTGGCATCGGCTCGGTCTCACGAGAAAACCGCGAATTTTCACCATACGAGGGAGCCGCCTGAGCACGCGCCCAATCGGGCGCGGCTTGGCGTGCTTCTCTCATAGGCGCTTCGCGGTGCCTCTCGTGAGGGTGCGTTAGGTTCGCGCCCCTTGCTTTTGTGCAATTTTCATCAATTGCAATTTAGTCACTTGCAAGTCCGGCCTGTCATAGCGTATAAACGGCTTACATCTCCTAATGGCACAAGCAACATCCCACATGGGAATGCCCAAACCAAAAGTTGAGCGTTCTTATTATCGCAACGGTCAATTGCGCGAGGAAATCTCATCGTTCGGCCGTAAGCTTCACGGGCCGTATCGCACCTGGCATCCCAACGGCAAACCGGCCTTTGAAGCATTTTACGAACACGGCCTGCTGCACGGCCTCTGCCGACAGTGGAATGACCGGGGCAAACTGCTCGGTTCTTTCCGCATCGCGCATGGCACCGGCATCCGGCGTGATTGGTTCCAAAGCGGCCAGCTCCAGTTCGAAACGTCGCTGGTGAACGGATTTTTCACCGGACGCATGCGCTCCTGGTTGCGGGATGGCTCGCTGGCCTTTGAGTCTTACGCCATCAAAAACCGTAACGTGTCACAAATAAAATACCATGCCGTTGCCCGGCGGCACCCGGAATACCTGCGTTATCCCACCGGCAAGGTTCGCCTTCGTACCGAAGAGGAACTGGACAAACGCGAATTTGAGTTGCACGTCAAATCGTTGCTCTCGCGGCGCAATCGGTGTGAAGCCAGGGAGTGGTTGAAGTCCGACGCGCGGCAGCGGTCACTTGGCCTGCTGAACTTCAGCCAGGCCCGGCAATTGGTGGAGAATCTCTATGACGCTAAGGCACAACAGGTCATTGTCGTGAACCTCTACAAGGGAAAGGCCGGCAAACAATTTTCCGATGCGTTGCTGGTAAAGATGCCGGCGGCACCAGAGGAGCGTCGGCGTATCCGGCAATTGCTGACCAAATTTCCCAGGAAACTTCGCGCCGCCGTTCTGCCGGAGACGGATGACCAATCAGAATATGTGTTCGCCAGCTTTTTGTGAGAGGAACATTATCCTTCTGCGATCAGAAGCGATTCTCCGTCTTCCGACACATTTAGTTTTCCCCGGCCATCGCCACCGGACAGGAGGTTCCGGGCCACTGCGTCGCCGATCAATTTTTCCACGGCGTTGCGCATCGGCCGCGCCCCGAGCTTGGGATGAAATCCTTTCCGCACCAGAAACGGCAATACCCCGGAGTATACTTCCAGTTCGTATCCCTGCGCTTTGAGGAAATTCAATTCCAGACCAAGGAATTTTTCCGCAATTTCCAACTGCACTTCATAAGCCAGCGGATGAAACACCAGCGTTTCGTCAATGCGCGCGAACATTTCGGGGCGGAGCGTCTGCTGAGCCCGACCCAGGACAAATCGTTCCAGCGTTGCCGCCGTTGAATATTGGAGCCCTAGAATCTCCGCGCCGCCAATGTTGGACGTGAGCACAATATAGAACGGCGAAAAATCAAGCGTCTGGCCGTTGGCCAGCGTCACCCGCGCCGCATCCAGCAGTTGCAGGCAGATGTCGAGCACGCGCGGATGCGCCTTTTCAATTTCATCGAGTAGCAGGGTCCCCTGCTGTACCCGTTGCCGTTCCATGCCCAGATAGCCGCAATCGCCCGGCTGCGCGCCGATAAGCAGGCCGAGACTCGCCTGCGTTTGATATTCGGACATGTCGAGCCGGATGAGTCCCTCGCCGTTGTAAAGATGTTTCGTAAAGACCAGCGTTACTTCCGTCTTGCCGGTGCCGGTCGGCCCCAGCAGCAGGAAAGTCCCGCGCGGACGGCCTGGTTTTTTCAAGCCCAACTGGCCGCGCCGCAACACGGACAATACGCGGGGCAGCAGATGGCCCTGCCCGCGGATTTCGCGCGGCAGTTTTTCCTCCAATTCAGCAAGGCGTTTCAGTTCGTCGGCAGAGCGCGATGTACCCATTCCGGCATCCTCGCCGAAACCGCCGTGCAGATTGTGCCCAATGGGCACAATGCACCCGTTCGCTTCTGCTAAAACTTCACGCGCACACTTCGGAAGCAAAGTGCTTCCTAAAAAGAACAAAATAAAAATTCAACTACCCGCTATGAAAAAACTCAAATCCCTGATCCATATCACCCGTCGCCCTGCCGCGATCGTGGTTATCCCCAACCCCCGCGTTCGGACCGTCCTGCTGCTGGCGGCGGTGTTCGCCCTCAACCTCGTCTCCGCCTCGGCCCAAAGCACCACCTTTAATTCCACCACTCTGCAAACCGGCATCAGCAACAGCCTGGCCGTCATTATGATGTTCGGTTTTGTCCTGGGCATCTTCTCGGTCATCTACGGCGGTTTCGCCATCCGACGCGGCGACGTGGATCAGGGCAAGATGTCCATTCTCGGCGGGGCCATTATCGCCGCCGCCCCGGCGGTCGTTTATGCCTTCTACAAAATCTTCGGCCTCGACTCCAGCAGCGCCGTGGGCGTCGGCAGCTTTAATTAGGGTAACGACCAAACCGCCCAACCGATACCCGCGCATGAACACTAAAAACGAATTGCGATTGACCGATACCAACGCCGCGTCCGATTCCAAAGGCCGGACCTGGGGCCTGGAAGGCAATCTCTTTTGGTGGCTCATTGGTGGTATCGGCGCGGGCATCATTGTGTTCTTCGTGCTGCTCGTCATGGTCAAAGTGTCGCTGCTTATGTCTTTTGTGGCCGCGCTCGTTCCGGTGCTAATCTGCCTTGCCTACATTTTCGGGTTGAGGCGGGGCAAGCCACCCGGTTACGACCGGGATGTTTTTGAATATGCCATGACCGGACGCGGCTTCAGCCCCGAAGCCTATCGCTCCTGCACAAATCCTCTCCAATGAATATAGACATTAAAACTCAATCCCGTCAAAACGGCTGCGTCGAGATTATTCCCGCACCCGAAACCATCGAATTCATCGGACGCCATCAATTATGTGGTTTTCCCACGCACCATTTAAAGCAATTGGAACGGTTTATCCTCAAGGAAAAACCCAGGTCCAAAATCCCCGCCGCCTGTCCCACCGACGAAATCACCCTGTTGTTTCCCACCATGTTAATCGTCTTCAAAGGATGGCGATTGAAATCCCTGCTTCACTCGTTGCTTTGCCGGGAGGTCGCCCGGGTCTATGTCGTCGATGAGGTGCTGGTCAAATTACTGGTGGATGAACCGGTGGTTTCCCACATCCGTATCCAGCCGCTCCAAGGCGGTTCCGCCGTCGGAGATCCGATTGTCCTGAATCCGCCCAAAACGAAGCCATGAATCCCGAAGAAGTCAAACTGGCGGAAACCAAACGCCAGGAATTGCTCGGCCAAATCACGAACGCAGAATTGGCCCTGCGCAAGGGTTTGCACATTCCCGGTTTCGGCGAAACTGCCGCCGCGCACCTGGAACGGGCGCTCGCTCATGTGCGCGAAGCCTATTTTGCCATCAACGAAACCAAACCGATTCGTTCCGTGCCGCAACTGGTCGAAGACCTCAACCGCGTCCAGCAGGCGATGGACGACACCCGCCGCGGCCGGTCCCAACACGTATAACTATGTTCGAACGGCCACCCAACGGATTTTTTGTGCGCGATTTGATTTTGTTCAATCATCTCCGGCGCGGGGGTTATGTCTCCAAAGGCTTTGTCTTCGAGGCCCCCGACCTCACCAACAGTCCAATCGCCGATTTGAACGACTTTCAGGAGCAACTTTGCCTGCTATTGGCGTCGCTCCACGAAAATCAACGGTTGCAAGTCCAATACTTTTCCGATTCGGATTACAAAGCGGAATTGCTCCGGTTTCAACAAGAGACCGAGCGGTTTGAAAACATCTGGACGAAGCGTTCGCGCAACGAGCGGTTCGCGCGTTACTGGCAGGCCATGACTGAACGCAAGTTGCGCCGGCAGCGCGTTGTTTTCTACATTTCACGCGCGTTGGAAAATACGCCGGGGACGTTCGCCACCAATGCCACCTTGCGGGAGTATTACCTGACCTTGCTCGATCAGTTGGAAACGGAATTCACCCACGTTCATCATCTGCTGAAGGAAATTTTTGCCAGCGCCGGATCCCGCGTGCTGCCGATGAACGACCTCGACCATTTCAAGCACTACAAAGCCTTTTTCAATCCGTCGCTGGCCGACCGCTTTGATTTTAATGCCGCCGAAGATTTTCTGCCGGAACTATCGATCCAGGAAAACTGCTGGCATTCGGAAGGCAACGGCCAGAGCGACTTTGGATTTTATATGGACGGCCATTATCACTCCGTCATCGCACTCACCCGCTGGCCGCGCTCGACTTATCCGGGCATCATCCAGCGGCTTACCAACCTGCGTATGTTGGACTACGCCATCACGGTCAACATTGACCCACTACCCATCACCCAGGAAATCAACAAGGAGGAAAAGGAACACGACCGCGTCGCCGGCGACTACGCCAGCGAAAAGAAGATATCGCTGCTGACCGTCATGGAAAAGAAGCAGAAAAAAATCCATGCCCTGATGCAGGGGCAAACTATTCCGTTCAAGGCGTTGTTTGTCATCCGGGTTTGGGACAAATCGAAGGACGGTTTGAATGCCAAGGCTAGCGCCATAAAAAACGCCATCAATGCGATGAACTCGGCGCAGTATTTTGAGAGCAACCTGCCTACCACTTCCAGGAACCTGTTTTTCCAGACCTGGCCGGGTTGGACCTGGGGACGGTACGAACATCGCAAACTGTACTCCGAACACCGCTATCTGGCCGATATGCTGCCCGTCACCAGCACCTTCACCGGCCATCTGGCCACGGCCGAAGCCATCTACGATGGCCCCAATAATAATCTGGTCGGCATCGAAACGTTTTCTGGTTCCAAGGACAATCAATCGCCGCAGCACGCCGTCCTTCTGGGCATGTCCGGGGCTGGCAAATCCGTGACAGTCTGCGATCTGTTGTCACAAACCGAAGGATATTTCGCCTACACCGTCATCATCGAAGAAGGATTGAGCTACGGCATCTACACGCAGACCGTCGAACCCGGGGCGCGCCCCATTATCATCCACCCCGACGGCGACCTGACCATCAATTATTTGGATACCAAAGGCCTCCCGCTGACGCCCGACCATCTTTCCGCTGCGACTGCGCTGGTCGCCCGCATGATTGGAACATCGAGTCAGGAGGACAAACAAATGCTGCGACAAGCACAGATCGCCAAATATCTGAATCTGCTCTACGAAGATTCCTTTCAGGATTGGCAGAAGAAACGGCCCGATCAGCTGCTCATCATTGCCCGACACGCGCTCGCATTGCAGAAATTCCGCGAAAAACTGCCGCCGGGCGCGACCACCCTCGAAGCTTTTGCGGACTTCCGCGACCGGGCAGTGCCCGGTTCCGATTATGCGTCTGGAGTCGGTTGCCAACCGTCTGGAACGGCTGGTGAAGCCGAACCTCGGCACAATCTCGGTGGAGCGGGTAACGGACAGATATCGTCCAAAGCAGAACTGCGTTTCAACGAATGGGGACAAGAATACCTGTCCCAATTCCCGGAAGCCGACGTCCTGCGTTTCCTGAAAGACCCCAAGACCTCACGCGAAGTCCGCAATCTCGCTTTCGCTTACTTTGCGCCGGAAGAATTTCCGACCCACCGGATGTTGCAAGAGTTGATGTTGCTCGACCCGGCTGGTTCGGAGCGCGACCAGATCATGGAAATCGCCACCCTGATTCTGCCCTGGTGTCGCGACGGCAACTACGGCTGCCTGTTCGATGGCACCAGCAATCTGTCGCTCACCGGCAAAATTGCCCATTTTGAGTTGGGTTATATCCCCGAATCCGCCAAGGAGTTGAAAGCGGCCGCTGGCTTCCTTATCACGAACCATGCGCGCAAGCATATCATTACGTTGCCCCGTGCCTTGCGCAAACGCAACGTCTATGAGGAAGTCGCTCGCTTCCTCGACATTCCCGGCGGACAGGAAATCGTCCAGGAATCCTACGCCCAGCTTCGCAAATTCAATTGCTGGAATATTTCCATCGTGCAGCAGTATGCGCGGTTCAAACAGTCGCGTATCCGCTCAGCTGTGTTCGGCAATTCACGCCAGTTTTTCATTATGCGCCAGAACGACCGCGCGGACCTGGAAGACATGGCGCAGGACATCGCCCTGCCCGAAGTCACCAAGCACGCGATCATGAATTATCCGCTGCCCGACCATCAATCGGGGCAAAAGTATTCGCCGTTCACTTATTTTCACACCGATTCCGGCCGAAACCTGTGCGGCACGGTTCACAACATTTCCTCACGCGAGATGCTCTATTGCAGTTCATCCAGCGGCGAGCACTTCGACAAACGCGCCCGCGAGCTGCGTCAAAGCCCCAACATCGTCGAGGGCATCATCGCCCATGCCAATACATCCGCTTAAACTGAAATCAAAATACTTATGAAAAAATTGTTCATCCAATTCATTCCCCTGGCCGGTCTCGTGTGTCTGTTCACGGGCTGCGCCGCCGCCACTCGATCCGTAACGGATGTTGGTCTCGGTGCAGGCGGCGCGGCCCTTGGCGGTGTCCTTTCCAAAGGAAATCCCTATGCCATTGCCGGAGGCGCGGCGGGAGGTGTTTTGGTTGGGGAAGGACTTCACTATGCCAATGACAAGCTGAATGACCAATCCTACCAGACCGGCTACGACAAGGGTCGTAGCGATGCCGTCAAACAACAATATTGGCTCTATGTTTCCATGCAGCAGGCCAACGCCGGTGATGACGGAAAGGTTCAGCTCTACCAAGTGCATTTGCCCGAACAGGTCATTGACGGCGTGATTTTCGAGCCCACCACCCAATTTCTTCGCGTTGAAGAATAGCCCGCTATTTGTCACCAAAAATAACCAAAGAAAGGACCGTCACATGAAAAAACTAATCGCATTAACCGCAGTCACGCTGTCGCTGGCATTTTCCGCCCACGCGCAGTTTATCGTCTATGACCCCACCAGCAACATTCAGTAAATTCTGGATGAAGTCGAGAACCTCGCCGAATACGCCGAGATGATTGACAATGAAGTGCAGCAAATTACCACGCTCGGCGAACAGTTGAGCGAGTTCAAGAATTACGAGAACCTGTTCGGCAATCCATCCCAGGTCAACGTGTCCACGGTTCCCGCCCTGGATTCGGATTTGCAGAGCCTTGAACCGGGTCAGGACCTTGAAAATCTGGTGGCCAACGCCAATGGTAATATCGCATTGATCTACAACGACGGCGGTATCTACGCCACGGTGGGGACCAGTTTCCAAACGCCCGGCGGGCAGACCATTCAGCGGCCCGCCAACCAATACGAACCGTATTCCGCCGTCATTAACTCCGCCAGCAACTATGTCGCCGTGGCCGATAACGCGGAGCAACGGCGCGAGACGATCAAGGATGAAATCGCCCAGACCACTGAGCAGTTGCAGAATGCGTCCTCGGATGCGCAGGTCCAGAAATTGCACGCCGTGCTCACCAGTCTCAATGGTGATCTGGCCAGCACGGATGACGAACTGAATCAGGCTGCGGATTCAGCCGTGGTACAGGATATCCAGAACCGGAACGACCAGCAAAAACAGATTCAGGCATTGACCGAACAACAGAATGCCGAGTTCGAGGAGGCTGTCAGCAATTACACCGCAAAATTCCAGTTGCTCGAGGCGCCGACCACGTTTCCGACGCAATAATAGAGCCTTCCTTCCCCCCAACCACTATGGCCACGTTCGACAGCATCTTTCCGACCTTTTTCACCAAGTGCGCCGACTTGCACACCTTGCTGTTGAGCGTGGCCTTCGCCCTCTTCATCGTCGGCGTCATCGTCACGGTCATCCATCGTTCCTCTCAAAAGACCATTTTGAACCTGCTGCTGCGTTTATTGTTGTTGACCTCCTTGCTCGTTTTTTTGCCAGGTTGGGGCAACGCGCTGCAATCTTTGATGCAGGATTCCATCCTGTCCGGGCTCGGAGTTGATCCCTCCCAGGTCTATCAGCAGTTTAACCAACTCCTCGTTATCAACCGTGATCCCTCAACGCAATCATCATGGTGGAACGTGATGTCGCAACTCCATAATTTCACGACGGACATCATCATCACCGCCATCCTTTGGCTCATCGGCCAATTGGCTTCGCTGATGATGTTCTGGGGATACATCTTTCAAACCATTATTCTTAATCTCGGTTACGCCCTGTCGCCGTTGCTCATTGGCTTTATGGCGATTCCCGCCCTGAAACATATTGGTAATCGTTACCTGTTAAATCTTGTGGGCGTTCTGCTCTGGCCGCTCGGCTGGGCGCTGGCCGCGCTCGTCACCCAGGGAATTCTGGACTTCATGAGCGACCCCAGTTTCGAATATTTGGACCCAACTTCAACCCTGCCCGATTTGCAAAAAACCATCGGGGTTGCTGCCGTTGGTTTTTGGATCATTTTTAGCACCGTCGCCGCCCCGGTTATTATCCAGCACGTCATCACCAGTGGTGCCCAACCCGGCGGCCAATTGCTCGCCGGTGGATTCAGCAGCTTCCTTCAAACCGCCGCCACCACTGCCGGGGCTGCTGCGACCGCCTCAACTACCGGGAACCCAGTTGTCACCGTCGGCGCCGCCGGCATGGCCGCTTTATTAAGCACCATGTCGTCGGCTGCCAACATGGGCAGCGCCGGAGCCATCATCATTGCCGGTTCCGGCCTGCCCCCTCGCTCCGCGCGCGGCCGTCCCGGCGACGACATCACCGGCGACAAATCTGTTCGTGAACTCATCGCCAAATCCAAACCAAATTATTACTAAATTATGGAGACTTTAAACACGTCAAGTCCCGCTCCAAAGGCAGCCGCGCGCAAGCGCTTCGACTTTGCCCGCCTGCTGGTGTTGCGCGACCGGTTGCCGTGGTTCTGGTTTTTTTTCACGGTCGTTGTTCTGGTGCTCTCCGCCCTTGACCGTTACCACATCATTTCCCAGTTCAAGCAGCGCGAGCGCGTCGTCATCATTGACCCGGCGGGCACTTACTATTTGAGTCCGCTGTTGCAGTTTTCGGAAGCTAAGCAGTTGCACGTCCAACAGGCGGAACTGGCGGCAATGGCTTTTCTTGAACGCAATCCCAAGGACTTTGACAATCCCGACCTACTCAAATTGTTGTTTCTCAAAAAGGCGTTTGAAAAGGCGCAGGACGAACGTAACAGCGAGGCCGTCGAGTTTCGTGCTAAACAACTCCACCAGAAAGCCGAAATTGGCCAGATTGACATCTTGGCCACGCGCGATAACGAAGTGCTCGCGGCTGTCACCGGCCAGATCATCCGCGCCGGCATTTTCCAGGACCGGGCGTTCACTGAGGCGTTTCCGTTCACGCTCCGGTTGCGCCTCCTTCGCAACCCCAATATGGCCTTGAACGGACGTTTCCCCACTGCCGTGGGCGACTTTAAATATGAAATCAATCGTTAGCTTATTGTTGCTGGCAACCGCCATCGTATCGGCCCATGCATCCGGCGAAATATTGTCAGATTCGCTGGATGAGAACGTATTAACAATAGTGCCGGTTGCCACCAACCGCGTCACCACTATTAGTTTTCCAAGCGCCATTACTGCGATTGACGGTGCGGGCGTCACTGTAGACGGGAAAACGCCGGGGCTGTTCCAACTTGCCCATGCCAAGGGCTCGGCGTTTCTTTCCGTACGGGCACTTTTCCCCAGAGCCTCCGCCAATCTTAACATCCGCTGGAATGACCAGACGTATGTCTTCGAATTGGTTGAAAGTAATCCGCCCATGCTTTCGCTTAACCTGGAAGCGCCGCCGATGGCGGAAGAGGAAGGCGCTGGCCGTGCGCCCGAGGTCAGTCCATTGAAATTGCTTTCGCTACTCGACAAAGCCAAAGCCTTTCCCCTATTGAAATCACAACAGCCTGAAAGCGTCGCCGACGTGGGCTTCACCACTTACAACGGCAAACCGCTGGTCAGTGATTTCAATGATTACCAAATCCAGATCCAAGAAGCGTTTCGTTTCAATGTCGAGGATACCCTGGTCTTTCGCCTGGCGATCACGAACCTGGTGGCCACCCCGCTGATTTACCAGCCGGACAGCTTCGCCATTCGCGCGGGCAACCGGCTTTATCCCCAATCCATCAGCGACGCCGATGGTACGGTCCCGCCTCATGGTGTGAGTATAGTCTATTTTGCCGTCACTGGCACACCGGATGGCGGACGAAACAATCTATCGCTAAAAAATCAGTTCCTTGTTTTGATGACACGGCTTTCGCCGCCACCACCGCCGGTCGAAAACGTTACGAATGCTCCTAGCGTGCATCCCCTCCGTTTACCCCGAGGCCAATCATGAAACCCCGCGACTTTCTTAATTTCTTTAAAACCAAAACCGGCAAACTGATTGTCTTTGCTGCGTTATTTGGCGCTGGCTTGATCATTTTCAGCGTCATTCGCCAGCGTCATACCGCTATTGACATCATCACCGCACCCCTGATGACCAACAGCGTCACCGCTCAACCGGAAGTCATCCAAACCGTGGTGCGGCCGATGCAGGTCTTTCATCCGCCGCCGCCACGGCATGTGGTCAGCGGATGGGTGACAGTTTTTGGTCAGCGGATGGGTAACACTTTCCCGGCAATATGCCTTGGAAAACGACGTGTCCGAAGGAACAGCGATGGAGATTTATCCAGGAGTATCTCCGTCATAAAACCACA
>DATJXK010000263.1:0-34462 GCA_035500235.1 Pseudomonadales bacterium
CGGCGCCCGTGGTGAAAAACTTGGTGGAGAATGTTTGCCCGGCGATATAGGTGAAGTCATTGGTGTTATCCCGGGCGATCGCCCAGGCGATCGTTCCCAGGCTGCCGCCAAAATAAGATGAAAAACCTAAAAGCGGATCAATCACCAGCGGCAGGGAATGGTCGTAGCGGCCAATGTCAAAAGCCACAGTTCGCGCGTCTAAAATCCGGTAGCCGCCTTCAATGACATGGCGGCCACTGGCACTGGCCTGGAAAATCTCCGGCTTTGGCTGCCGGATTTCACCCGAACCAAGCTTCAAAACCAGTTCGCCTTGCGGGGTCACCGACATCTTATCTATGCCATCAAAATGGATTTTTATGTCACCGGGATTTACGCCCGGGGCAATGTCAAAATCATATTCAAGTTGTTGCTCGTTTCCGTGAAAGACGAGGTTGATTCCCGGATATATTTCAGAAACCTGGACCTTGGAAAACATCGGCAGGCCGGTCTGCCATTTGGAGGGGTCGTTGCCGATCAGATAGTTGATTTTACCGGGCAATTCCCCATCACCATAAACCGTTGCACGGGAATTCCCGCCGGCAAATGACATTTGTGCTTTAGCTACCCGGCCCGCAGCATTGCAGAGCGCGATTTGGGCGCCGCCGGATGTAATCAGAAATTGATATCCGCTGCCCCGCGAAAGAATTTCGTTTCGGCCGGGGCTGCCTTCGAAATAAAGCGGCAGGTTGAACGGTGAAACCATTTGCGCCCGTGAGACCAGGATAAAAATACCCAGGATAAACCCGGCCAATGCGAACTTGAAAACTGCGTTATGTTTCACCTGAACTTTCATACTAAAATGGATGCTGGTACCCGGCGCTAAACTGGAACTGGCCCGAGGAACCATTAAATTGATCATGCGTGATTGGAATGCCGTAGTCGATACGCAAAGGTCCTATCCTGGGGATATTCAAACGGATACCCAGCCCCCAGTCACTATCGTAACACCCGCTCCCGTTGAAGGTCCATGGTCCGGTTCCCACAGCGCCGGCATCAAAGAAAGCCGCCAGGCGCAGGCCTACACCGCCGGGCTGTTCAATGATCGGCAGGCTATATTCCACAGTGGTGTACCAGAAACTGTCGCCACCCACCGGTTCTTCGTAATAGGTGCCGGCCGGTTGCGAATTGCGTTCGCGTGGCGACACATTCCGGTATTTGAACCCGCGCAGGTCGTAGATACCGCCGAGATAATATCGGTCGTAAAACGGAACATCCGGCCCGCTCAAGGTGCTGGCGGTGCCGGCGTGCGCATCTATTTCCAGCACGTGGCCTTTGAAGAGTTTCGGAGCCAGCGGTTTTAAAGGACTGGGAAAAAACCAGGCGGTCTTTACTTCTACTTTTTCGTACGTGGTGTTATCGCCCACGCTCAAGGTGGGGTCAATCTCGGTCAATTGCCCCCAGTTCGGGAGGGTCAGGCTGTTACGGGTATCAAACGTAAGAGTAGCGCCAAACCGGTTAAAGATATGTGAACCCACCTGTTGCAGGATCGCCGGCGGTACATTCGCCGCAGTTCCGGGAGCGGGGAATCCCGGCAGGAACCCATGCCATCCGTCATTCAAGCTGATGCCCACGGCTTCGAGGTTATAAAAGAGGGAACCGCGAACAAAGTCGCTCCATAGGGCGCGGGTAAGGCTCACGCGCATACCGGTCTTGGATTCATCGTAAACATCGTTCGGGCTGTCGTATTTAATGAAGTTGCGGTAAAGGTCCACGCCGAGCGCCAGCTTGCGGTTCAGGAACCATGGTTCAACAAATCCCACCTCGTATTCGCGGTCCTGGCTGCCCAATTGCACGCGCATAGTAAACTGCTGGCCGGCGCCGGTAAAATAGGGAGGATTAAACAAATCGAAATTGATCTGCGAAACCTGCGCGAAAGCCACGAACGATTCCACGGAACTGTAACCGGCGCCGACGGTGAAATTGCCGGTACTTTTTTCACTCACGTTCACGACTAAATCCTGGCGGCCGGCAATGGGCGGCTCGGTCGGCTGGGGCCGCAAATCCACGTTATCAAAATAGTTCATGTTTTCGAGCCGGGTCTGGCTCAATTTGACACGAACCATGTCAAAGACGTCGCCCGGCGCGATGGAAAGCTCGCGGCGGATGACCTTGTCCTTGGTTTTTAAATTCCCGCGAATGTCGATTTTCTCGACATAATATTTGTGGCCCTCCTGGATGGTATACGCCAGGTCGATGGTGCCATTATCCACGTTGGGGATCACCTGGACGTTCAGGCCGTCACCGGGCCGCACATTAATATATCCCATGCCGCCGTAGAAATCCTGGATGGCAGTCATGTTGGTAATATTCAGGCCGTCCGGGGTATAAACATCACCCGACTTCATGCCGAAGCTCTGGTTGAATCTTATCTGCCGCAACCACATCGCGTACGCCGGGCTGTTCTTGGGCTTGGGCTCCGGCCCGGGATTAAAGTCATAACGAACGGCGTTCGTATTCAACAGCGTGACCCCGGAGAAAGAAATGTTGCCCACGTGATATTGCCGGCCTTCAAAGACGTAGATTTGAATGGTCATGGTGTTGGGCGTGGGATAAAGGAAACGCACATCCTTGATCTCAAAATCCAGGTAACCATGGCTCCGGTAAAAATCACCCAGCGCCTGCTTGTCGTCTTCAAACTGGTCAGGCTTGAAATTATCGCTCTGCGTAATCCAGGAGAACATCCAGCGCTGCCGGGTCTTGAGCTGGTGGCGCAGTTTGCGCTCCGTAAAGGCTGTCGCCCCGATGAAATCGATATGGGTGATTTTTATTTTGCGGCCTTCGGTGATTTCAAAAGTAGCGGTACCGGTGCCGGCGGCCTCGTCAATGTCCGGGACATATTTGACGATCGTCCCGGGGTAACCTTTCTTCTCATAAAGGTCGGTGATGGCCTGGCAATCGGTGAAGAGCTGTTGCTCATCCAGCGGCAGGCCAATTTTGGAAGTGATTTTTTTCCGGATCTTCGACGTGCTCATTTTGACGTTGCCGACGATTTTGATTTCCGTCAGCCGCGGCTTGACCTGCACGATATAAGTCAAATTCACCCCGCCGTCGGCCGCGTACTGGACCGAAATGCGGATGTTGTAAAACTGGCCGGTGGCATAAAGAGCGTGGATGTCGCTTTCCGTGGCGGAGGCGAGATAGGTTCCACCGGGTTTGAGTTGGACGTGGGAGAGGACGAACTGCTGGTTCACCGATGACGGACCAATAAACTGGACATTGACGGAGTCAATTTTCGGTCCCATCGCTTCTTGCGACCATCCGGATGTGGCACAGGCGAGTAATAGCCAAATTGTGAAGAAGCGAAAAAAAAATTTCATCGGCTACTGTCCCGGCATGTCTTCGTCGGCGACCTTGGCCGCGCTCTCGAATCGCGTATATGGTTTCAAGAATGTCAAGTTTACATCGCCCGTCGGGCCGTTTCGCTGTTTGGCTATCAACAAATTCACTGCCACACCGTCGCCCTCTTCCGGAGCATCTTCCTCGTCGCTTGCGTTGGGTTTGTACAGTAGACCCACCAGGTCGGCGTCCTGTTCAATCGCCCCGGACTCGCGCAAATCGCTCATGCGCGGCTTGCGGCTTTTGTCTTTCTCCAGCTCGCGGTTTAACTGCGAGAGCACAATGACCGGCACCTTCAATTCCTTCGCCAGGGCCTTGATGCCGCTGGAAATATCAGAGATTTCCTGCTGACGGTTTTCCTGCGAACGCCGTCCAGTAGAATGCAGAAGCTGCAAATAATCAATGACAAAAAGTTTGATTCCATGCTGCTGTGACAGTCGCCGTGCCCGGGCGCGCAATTGCAAAATGGACAGCCCGGCGGAGTCGTCAATGAACAGTTTGGAGTTCGCCAGCCTGCCGGCGGCGCTGGTGAGCTTGGGAAAATCGGACTCGCTCATGAACCCGTCGCGAATGGATCTGAGGTTCACGCGCGCCAGCGAACACATCATGCGCAGGATGAGCGATTCGGCGGACATTTCCAGGCTGAACACGCCCACCGGCAGCTTTTCCTCAATGGCCACGTGTTCGACGATGTTCATAGCCAGGGATGTTTTGCCCATGCTGGGCCGGGCGGCAATAACGACCATTTCCGCCGGATGCAAACCATCGGTCATGCGATCCAAATCCGCGAACCCCGTGCCCACACCGGTAAGGGTTCCTTTGCGGCTGAAAAAATTTTCGATCGTGCCGATGGCTTTGCCGACCAGTTCCTTGGTGGTCATCACCCCGCCCTGGACGCGCGATTCGGAAATGCGCAGTACATCGCGTTCGACTTCATCGAGGAGGGCATCCACTTCGCCCTCGTAGTCGTAGACACGCCCGCAAACTTCCGTGCAAACGGAAATCATTTTGCGCAGCAAAGATTTTTCGCGGACAATGTCGAGGTAATAGGAAAGGTTCGCCGCGCTCGGCACGGCATCCTGCAATTGCGAGAGGTAAGGAATGCCGCCAATCTGATCCAGGAGCCCTTTATTCTTTAGGCGCTGCTGGAGCGTGATGATGTCGATCGCCTCGCGCGTATCGAACATTTCCGTGAGCGCCTCGTAAATCGTCTGGTGGCGCAGGTCGTAAAAAGCGTCTTTGCCGTTGTCCTTTAATTTCTCGATGCACTCGCCCATGCACTCATTCGGCGCGATCAAAACGCAGCCGAGCACGCCACGTTCAGCTTCGGGTGAGTGCGGCGGCAGCCGGTCGACGGATGTCCCGGCGTCATGCGCGGAATTTTTTCGGCGTTTGGTTTTCTTTAAATCTGCGCCGGCACCGGCGCCATGGGAAACGGTATCAATCATGGGATAGTGTTGACTCGCAACGCGGATGATGAACAGAAATTAGTTTTAAAAATTGCTCGCAAACTGTTCACGAAGTTATCCGCAATTCAAAATTATATTTTCACGCTTTCCAAACTTTATCGTTCACCGTGCGCGCGCGCGTTTTTATTTTCGCCATGACGTTGCGCGTGTCCACAATGAGCGAAGCCCAATCGGCGAGCTGTTGATAATCTACCGCATCATGCGCCGTAGAAATCAGGACCACGTCGAACGATGAAACGATTTTGCAGTTCCATTTCACGGATTTCGTGCCCGCCCAATGCGAATACTCGCGGCTCGGCCGGATCACAGGAACGTGCGGATCAAAATAAGCAACATTCGCCCCCTGCCCTTTCAATAAATCCATCAGCACGTAACTGGGCGATTCCCTGTCATCATCGACGTTCGCTTTGTAAGCAAGACCCAGAACCAGCACGCGCGCACCGCGCAGTTTCTTTTTCACGGAGACAAGGGCTTTGGCCACATGCGCGACAATTTTTTTCGGCATCGCCGTATTGATTTCGCCCGCCAGCTCGACGAACCGGGTTTGCTGACCAAACTGCCGCGCCCGCCACGCGAGATAAAATGGATCAATCGGGATGCAATGGCCGCCGAGGCCCGGCCCCGGATAAAACGGCATGAACCCGAACGGCTTCGTGCGCGCCGCATTGATGACTTCCCAGACATCAATATCCATCGCGCCATAGACGGTCTTCAATTCATTCACGAGCGCGATGTTCACCGCACGAAAAATATTTTCGAGCAGCTTCGTCGCCTCGGCCGTCCGGCAATTGGACACCGGAATAATTTTGCGGATGGCTTTGCGATAAATTTTCGCCGCCGCCTCGAGGCACGCCGGCGTGTAACCGCCGATGACTTTGGGAATTTCCGCAACCTTGCTGTTGGGATTGCCCGGGTCTTCGCGTTCCGGCGAAAACGCCAGGTGAAAATCCCGCCCCGCGCGCAGACCGGAGCCACGCTCAAGGACCTCGCGCAGTTCATTCTCCGTCGTACCCGGATATGTCGTTGATTCCAGCACAACGGTTTGTCCGCGCTGCAAATGCCGTGCAATGCTCTCACCCGTTTTCAGCACGTAGGACAAATCCGGCTGCCGCTTCCCCTTCAACGGCGTCGGGACACAAATTAAAATCGCCTCGACATTTTGTTTCGCGATTTGGGAAAAATCTTCGGAAGCAATAAACCTCCCATCACGAACAAACTTTTTAATTTCCGCAGCAGGAATGTGCTTGATGTAACTGCGCCCGGCGTTAAGGGCTTGCACCTTTTTCTTATCAATATCCAGGCCAAGTACGCGCAGGCGCGCGCGTCCGCCGCTGCGCGCGAATTGCAGGCACAGCGGCAGCCCCACGTAGCCGAGTCCGATGATGGCGATGGTCATTTGCCGGTTCCAGAGAATGCCTGAGTTGCACGTACCGAAAAAGAAGAAATGAACAGGACCGCGCCGCATTGCGGCGAACCGGTCGAAAGCCCCGTTAGGGGCGACATATATGTAGCCCCGGCCTTCAGGCCGGAGTAAAATGAATCTAGCGATCCTGCCGCACCTTGTGGAAGCCATGCGAAACATGAATGTGATCTGCGGCCAACAGATCCTGTTAAAATTGCAGCGAATGGAAAACAAAAACAGCGCCTGATGAAAATGCTTTTTCCAAACTACCTTGTCGCGTTTGCTCTTTTTTTAATGCTGAGCGCGCGCGAGCTGCACGCCCAGGGCACGGCGTTCACCTACCAGGGGCAGTTACTAAACAACGGGGTACCAGCCAACGGCACCTACAACTTGCGATTCTCACTTTCTACAAACTCCACTGGCGGTACGGCCATCGCCGGGCCGGTCACCAACAACGCTGTCGCCGTCAGCAACGGGTTGTTCACTGTGGCGATCGATTTTGGGAGCAGCATCTGGAATGGAGAGACGAACTGGCTCCAGATTGACGTGGCATCCAACAACGTCACCAGCTTCACCGCGCTCTCCCCAAGGCAACCCATTACGCCCGTGCCCTACGCCATCACCGCCGGCAACGTCACCGGCCCGCTCACATTGTCACAATTACCCGCCGCAGTCGTGACCAACGGCGCGACGGGTTTGAACCTCGCCGGCTCGTTTTCCGGCAATGGCGCATTCTCGTCATTATCCGTCGGAAGCAACTTCACCGTGGATGCCTCCGGCAATGTCATCGCCGCCAACCTTTCCATCCCTGCCACTGTCGCGTCCACCGTCACGAGCGTGAACGTCGCGCCCAATCCGGCCAACTACATGTTCTATCCGCTCGATATCACCGCGTCCAATTTTGTGGTCCTCGGCACGGCCATCATTGCGAATCCAAACCTCCCGGGTGATTTCATTTCTTCCCCGCAAACCGGTATCACCAACGGCCTGGGCGTGAATCCGCCGTCATGGTCGCTGGCGTTCGGCATTGATGGCAGCAATTTTATTTTCCAAACGCTCGACGAAGGACAAGGCACGATTGTTTCCGTGGATGGTCATGATGCCAGCCCGACCATCGTCCTTCCCAACGACGGCAACCAAAGCTACGTGCAGGTAAACCTCAGCGCGCCGGGCTACCATTGGATTATTTTGAAGAACATCAACAACACTGCCGGCATCTACGCGCCGGTCACCAACGGTTTCTTTTCCGCGCCATCCATGCCTTACACCACAGTGGCCATCATGGGCGATTCGTTCGAAGACATCACGCCCACGAACACCTTTGCCGATTATCTCGGGGAAGTTATGCCCGCTCTCAACGTCTGCAAATTCGGTGAAGGCGGCACCGGCTGGGAAGCCACCCAGGCCCCCGCTTTTGGCTACACAAACTTTTTAGGCCGCCTTACTGACATGCAGAAAGTTCATCCCGCCTACATTATCTTTGCCGGCGGTATCAACGACCACACACTCGCGGGCGCAAATACCAATGCCTATTATCAACTCGTTTACAATACCGCCCTGGCCGCGAAGGCCGCTTATCCCAACGCGCACTTCGCCGTCGTGAGTCCTTTTTGGCCGCGCTCGCCCGCTGACCCCGACGTGTATGTGACCGGGACTATCATCTCAAACGCCTGCGTCGCTGCGGGACTGATTAACTCAAACCAATTTTTCAATATCCTCTCGCCACCGCTTGTCACCGGCAACCAGGCGATTCCCAATTCCGGCACGGCCGACCAATATACGTCCGCCGACACGACACATCCTACGCCCAAAGGCGCCGATGCCATCGCCCATTGGCTCGCAGCCAAAATGGCGACTATCTGGCCGCAGTTGTTTTACGCCGCGCCGGGGCCATAGGACGGGCCATGCCCGTTTCTCCTTCTCAATCCCTTTCCCCTCCGGCAAGCTCACGCCATGCGAATCCTCATTGCCACGGTCACGGCCGGCGCGGGCCATAACGCCGCCGCCGCCGCCCTGGACGAAGCCTGGCGCGCCCTCCGCCCCGCCGACGCCGTGGACCGCGTGGACCTCATCAAATTTTTCTCGCCGCTCCACAAAAAAATTTACTCGGACGGCTACGTCAAAGTCGTTGAGCGTGCGCCGGAACTGTGGGGAATGTTTTTTAACAAGACCGATAACGCGAAATTCGTCCAGCGCCTGAACAAATGGGCGCGCGCCATTCCCAGCCCGTCTCGCAAGAAATTTGAAGCCCACTTGAAAGCGTTCAAACCGGACGCCGTGCTCTGCTCGCATTTTCTGCCGAACGAACTGCTCGGCCTGCTTCGCAAAAAAGAAAAGGGTCCACACCCATACGTCTGCACCGTCGTGACGGACTTCGAAGCGCACGCACTGTGGATGGATCCGTGCGTGGACCTGTATTGCGTGGCGGCGGATGAAACCAAAGCGCGGCTGGTGGCTCGCGGTGTGGCGGCGGATAGCATCGCCGTGACAGGCATTCCCGTATCCGCGAAATTTTCGTCGAAGCCCGACGTTAAAGCCGTCCGGAAAACTTACGGGCTGCGCGATGATTTACCGCTCCTGCTCGTAATGGGCGGCGGCTTCGGTATGGGCCCGGTCGCGGAAATTTTGAGCGAACTCAACAACGCGCCGGGACAGTTCCAAACGCTCGTGATCGCGGGCCGCAACGAAAAGCTGCGCAGCAAACTCGCCACACAGGACCATAAGCATCCCACGCACGTGCTGGGCTTTTCCTCGAACATGCACGAGCTGATGGCCGTGGCGGACCTCATCATCACCAAGCCCGGCGGCTTGACGACGTCCGAGGCGCTGGCCATGGGCAAACCGCTCTTCATCCTGAATCCCATCCCCGGACAGGAAGCGGCCAACAGCGATTTCCTGCTGGAACGCGGCGCGGCGGCCAAGGCCAATCGCGTGGAAGATTTGCCGTTCCGCATTGGGCAACTGATCGGCGCAAAAAAACTTTCCGAAATGGCCAAAGCCGCCAAGTCACTGGGCCGACCGCAGGCAGCCAAAGCGATTTGCGAGGAAGTTTTGCGACGCACTGGCACTAAATGAAATGCACCCCGCACAACGCTGAAGCCGTGGCCGTCTGTGTCTGGTGTGGTAAGGCATTGTGCCCGGCCTGCGCGAAACCGACGGCGTCGCAACGAATGGTGTGCTCGGATAATTGCGCCGCCGCACTTGATCGCCAGTCCAAAGCCATGGATACGGCCCTAAAAAGCAGCGCGCAAAGCACGCGCGCCAACGCGTTTTACTTTTTTCTCTGCGGTGCGCTTACGGCGGCAGGAGGTGTTGCCGCGAAGTTTTATTTGCCGTCGCCGTTTTTGATTTGGTTCTGCTTCGGGGCCGCCGCCGTGTTTACGGCGTCAGGACTCTGGTATCTTTCGATTGCGCGAAAGAGCTGATTTTTAATCCTCCTCATGCTCGTCCACGAGTGCCCGTTCCATCATGTTCTCTGACCAGATATAAAGGGATCCTGATAATTTCTATCCGATACCGGCGCTCGTTTCGGCGATTCCGCCGCCGTCGCGAGCACACGCGCCCAATTTTTATCCAGCATAAAAAGCCAGTCGGAGGGATGTTGCCGGAAAAATTTCTCAAAGCTCGAGACCCATCGCTGCGTGCACTGGTGGATGTCCTCTTCCAGGTAACCTTCATCCGCGAGCAAAGTAATTTTACCTTTCTGCATATGAATGAAGCCGGGAATGATCGGCGCGCCGAGGCGTGCGGATAACCGCGCCGGCCACACCGGGCTGTAGATCGGCTGGCCAAAGGCCTCTGCCCGGATCGCCTCCGGGTCTTCAGGCTTTAATAAAGGATCGGTCGTCCCCACCACCACTTTGCCATCCTTCAAAGCCCGCACGATCTGGCGAATCACCAGCGCGGGAGAAGTATTGCGCGTGAGAATGAATTCCGGCCCCAGTTTTTTCAAATACTCCAGCAGGAGCTGGCATCGGGCCGGATCCTTGGGCTCGCGCACCAGCAGCACCGTCGGGGAGACCGTGCTCAAACGCGCGCTGCTCAGCACTGCGCCCGCGCAATGCGGCACGAGAATGAGGGCGCCTTTCTTACTGCTATTGAGCCGCCGCAACTGCGCTTCAATCCCGGGATCAATCGCCGTTTGCGCCAGCAGTTCCGTCCGGCCATAGCGGTAGAGCCTGACAAAATGAAGCGCCGACCATTCGACGTTACTGATCATCGTGGAAAAGAGCGGCCACTTATCGGACCGCCCCGTCACATTGCAGAAATTCCCCACCGTTCGGCGAAGGTGGCTGTTGGGCAAAAAGTAAACTGCCCGGGCCACGGCGCCGAGGCCACTCATAACTACGCGGCCTGCACCCCGGGGCAGCCCGGCGGTGAGTTGACCAAAAACATGCAGCGGGCGCGCAATCCGATTTTTAATCGATCGAAAATGGATTTTCATACGACGAAAGCCGCGCAGGGCCGTTGCAATGCGGTAACGTGGCCGGAAATATTAAGGCCATACAACTTAAATTGTCTGTTGCACATACCGTTCCTCTTTTACTTTCGAATTGAACCCGGCGAACCCAAACGATACCGCCGAGCCAATTGCGGAACTATATACTTTGAGTTGGAAAAGAATGCAAGGGGCAACTGATTACTCTCTTGGGCCATATTAACATCCCCTTGGGGCTTAAGGGGTAGTGACAGGCGCCATCAGTTCCGTGTGAAATTCCTTGATGCCGTTCAGCATGAATTGGATGGCTACCGCCGCGAGCAACAGGCCCATGACACGAATGGCGATGCTCATAGCAATGGGGTTCAGCCAGCGCGCGCCGCGTACCACCAGCCGGAACGTCAGGTACGATGCCAGCGATACCACAAAGATGCAGCCGTACAGGGCGAGGTGTTGTTCAGCGGTTTTGGCCTGGTTCTGGAGCGAGATGGTCATGGAGATAGCGCCCGGCCCGGCGAGCATGGGAATCGCCAGCGGCGTGACGGCGATGTCCGGTTTATCTGCTCCGGCCCGCGTTTCCTCGGTCGTCGCTTGCACGCGCGAGCGTTGCACGCGTAACATGTCCAGCGCGATGATCAGCAGGAGGATGCTCGCGGCGATTTGAAACGCCGGCATCGTAATGCCGAAAATTTTAAACAGCGTCGTTCCCGCGAACGCAAACATCGCCAATACCACCGCCGTGACGATACACGCCATCCGCGCCGTGCGCAGCCGTTGCTCGGGCGATTCCCCCGGCGTCATCGCCAGGAACGCCGGCGCAGTCGCCAGCGGGTCCACAATCACGAACAGCGAACTCAGCGCCAGCAGGATGTATTCGGACAGGCTCACCAGCAGGAATTAAAAATGAAAAAAGGGCGCGTCCCAAGGAAAAATTAAAAGGAGGGAAAAGCGTCAATCCTGCTTGTGCAGCAAGCCTAACCGAAAGCCCCGTAGGGGCGACATATTTGTAGCCCAGGGCAAGCGAGTCCGCGAGCGTCGCCCTGGGTAAAATCCGAAAAAACTCTGCCGCCATACGCAAAACCGCGCGATAGCGCGAATCTGATATGCGGTGTCTTCTAAACCAATTCCTCTTCCTGTCTGCGATTTATGAGGTCATTGCAAACATCTAAAATATCAATACCCCTCACTATTTTATCAATTCACTCCTTTCCCATAACACGTGGTACATCGTGAGCATGAACCTTTTCTTTGGCTGGTTGTGGATCTTGATGGGAATTATTTCCGGCACAGTGCTGGGAATGTTTTTTCACGGCGACCGCTGGCTGGGCGGTTATGGCAGCTTCAAACGCCGCATGTATCGCCTCGGCCACATCTCCTTTTTCGGTCTGGGCCTGCTCAATTTGATGTTCTGGCTCACCGTGCTATCGGTAACGCCGTCCACGGCCATTACCGACATTGCCTCAGCGGCATTTATTTCCGGCGGCATTACCATGCCCATTTGCTGCGTGATCATGGCGCATGCGCCGAAGGCCCACATGCTCTTCGCTGTGCCGGTCATCAGCCTGATTTGCGCCGGCGTGTTGATGGTCATGGCCGTTTCATCCAACGCTATGCCCGCCCACGCCGGCCTCACGCCTTTTCACACCCAATCTTTAGCCCATAACTCAAAATGAAAGTCGGCTTCCAAAAAGTTTTTGCCTGCCTTTTGCCGATTTTATTTTTGTGCGGAGGGTGTGCCACCGAACTAACACACACGGATATAGATGATTCGAAAAACTTTGCCAGCGGGGTGTATCGGGGTACTCGCACCGATGCTACTTGTATTATTTCCCCCATTATCATTCCTATATCCCCCGGAGGTTTTGAAACAATTTCGGTTGGCTCAGGTCCTGGAGCAATTACGACTGATATAGCCTTTGAAATATTTTTAGTCGGTTTTGGCATTATAGATCTCCCGCTCTCAGCTACCGCTGACACCCTAATATTGCCTTACGATCTGACGACCATTCACCGGGAAAATTCAAAAAAGGATTCTGACCAATGAAACGTATCGGATTGATTGCCATGAGCGGCGTTCGCGCCCACAACGAGGAACTCACCCGCCTCGGCCTCACGCTGCCGGGCTTTGTCGACCGCAACCGGATCATCGCCTCGCTGCCCAGCCTGGGCCTGCTCACGCTCTCCGGGTTGACGCCGCCCGGATTTGAAATTTCGTATCATGAAATCGCCGACCTCAAAAAGCTGCCCGAGCTGCCGGTGGATTTTGATCTCGTCGCCATCAGCACGTTTACCGCGCAATTTTACGAGGCGTGCGATGTCGCGGATTATTATCGCGCGCGGAACATCCCCGTCGTCATGGGCGGCATCACGGTTTCTTCGCTGGCCGGGCAGGCCGGGGAACATTGCACCAGCGTGGTCATCGGCGAAGGCGAACTTCTCTGGCCGGAAGTGCTCGCGGATTTTGAGCGCGGCCGCTTGAGGCCCGTGTATGCCACCCGCCGGGAATTTGACCTCGCCGACGCGCCGATGCCGCGCTTCGATCTGCTCGACCCGGCCCAATACAACCGTCTCACCGTCCAGACCAGCCGCGGCTGCCCGCATAAGTGCGAATTTTGCGCCAGCTCAATCCTGCTGACGCCGCGTTACAAACTCAAACCCGTGGACAAAGTCATCGCGGAAATTCGGGAAATTAAAAAACTCTGGGCCAAGCCGTTCATTGAATTTGCCGACGACAACAGCTTTGTCCATCGCGAGCACTACAAGAAATTGCTGCGCCGGCTCGCGCCGGAAAATGTCCGGTGGTTTACCGAGGCCGATGTCCGCGTGGCGGAGGACGACGAATTGCTTGGCCTCATGCGCGATTCCGGCTGTCAACAGGTGCTCATCGGCCTCGAAAGCCCGCGCCGCTCCAGCCTCCACGGCGTGGAGCTGAAGAACGACTGGAAGATCCGCCAGCGGGATTCATATCAGCAGGCCATCACGAAGATTCAATCCTACGGCATCACCGTGAACGGCTGTTTTATTTTCGGCCTGGACGGCGACACGCCAGAAATTTTCGATGAGACGCTGAATTTCGTCCGCGAGAGCGGCCTTTACGAAGTGCAAATCACTTTCCTGACCGCCTTCCCCGGCACGCCGCTTTATGCGCGTTTAAAGAACGAAGGCCGCATCCTGCGCGACCGTGCCTGGGAGCTTTGCACGCTGTTCGACATTAATTTTCAGCCAAAGAATATGAGCGTGGCCGAGTTACAGAGCGGATTTCTCAAGCTTGGCAAGCAACTTTATTCCGCCGACGAAACCCGCGAACGCCGTTCGAACTTCAAACGCGCTTTGAAGACCTCGCCCAACTTTGGCCGCCACGCGCGGGCTAATGCAGAGCAAGCTGCGATGGCGGCATAGTCTGCGCGAAGTATTACGCCATTCAAAATGCGCGAAGCGTCTGGAGTGCGGTGCTTTAGCACCGCTTTTCTGCCGTTTTTTTTACCTTTTCGCCAACTCCAATTTTCGGCAGTTTCAAAACATGGATTCAGCCGCGCCGACCTCATTTAAATTGCCTGCTGCACGGCTTGCCGATTTGAAGTTACCTCCCAAAGATTGGCCGCGTGCGCCGGTACATCGCTTGGGTGACAATACCGTTTATTTTGTTACAGCCGGCACCTTGCACAAAAAGCATTTCTTTGATTCGCCAGAAAAGCGTGATTTTCTCGAACGTAATTTGCTGGCGCATGCGAAGCAATCAGGCTGGCAACTGGAAGCATGGGCGGTATTTACCAATCACTATCACATTGTCGTTCGTGGTAATCCTGATTCACAGAACCTGGGTGAGTTCGTTCATGATCTGCACGGTGTTACCTCCCGCGAGTTAAATCAAATGGATGGCACAATTGGCCGGAAGGTGTGGTTCAATTTTCGCGATACAAAACTAACGATTCAACACAGTTACATGGCGCGATTAAATTATGTTCACCAAAATGCCGTGAAACACAAATTGGTGCCGGTGGCGAACCAATATCGCTGGTGCTCTGCGGCATGGTTCGAACGCATGGCATCGCCGGCACAAGTTAAAACGATTTACGCCTGTAAAATTGACCGGGTAAAAGTGGAAGATGATTTTTAAAGAAAAGCGGCGGTAAACCGCCGCACTCCAAACGCTTCGCGATATATTCATGTCCTTCCATGGTTGTTGTCTTGAAACAACAGGACAAAAACTTCATGCTTCCATAGCAATTAAAAATGAGCGCATTTCCCGTCAGTTCAGAAAAGGAAGCCCAGCTCGCCCGCCGCATGGCCGAACTGGGCGTGAGCGAAGCGGACATTGAGGAAAGCTTTGTGCGCTCCGGCGGCCACGGCGGCCAAAACGTCAACAAGACCTCCACCTGCGTAATGCTCATTCATCGCCCGACCGGATTGCAGGTGAAATGCCAGGAAACCCGCCAGCAAGGGCTGAATCGCTACATCGCCCGCCGATTGCTCCTGGACAAAATCGAGGAACGGCAGAAAGGATTCGTCGCCGCCAAACGCGCCGAGATCGAACGCATCCGCCGCCAAAAACGGAAACGCTCCAGGCGAGCCAAAGACAAGATGCTCGCGGGCAAAGCGCACCAGGCGGAGAAGAAGGGTTTCAGGAAGAGAATTGAGGCGGAATAACCTTATGGATCCCGACTCTAGAATAGTCCTCGAAGTATTTCTGGCTGTATCAGCGGCACTTTTTGCATTGGGATTTTGGTTTTTGCATCAGGAACGGGCCGCGCGCAAATGGCCGCAAGTGTCCGGCACAATTATAACCTCTACGATTGATGCGGGTCAAAAAGAAGCTCAGCCGGTCATCGAATATGAATTCACTTATCAAGGGCGATCATACAAATCATCACATTGGCGGTTTGGCAATTATTCGACGGGATATAGATTCAGCGCCAAGGATGCTATCTCATATTATCCAGCTGGCCAGCCGGTAACTGTATTTGTGAATGTGCGAAATCCGGCGAAATCGGTTTTGGAGGCAACACCATCGTCGTTATGCTGGGTTCCATTTGGGTCCGGCCTTTTTCTTTTTGTAATATCTATTGTCATTATTCTCACAAGCACCCAAAGGAGCCATCACGGCTAGCAGTATGCCAAATCGTCAATAGAAATAAGGGTGAGCAAAAGGACGGAATTAGTGTCAAACCACCTGCCAACCTTGACGCGACGCACTCCGCTGGCATCATGGGCGGATACAGAAGCACTGAATGAGCCGATTAATCATCAAAGCGGGACAGGCCGAACGCCATTATTGGGCTGACCTTTGGCGTTATCGTGAGCTGTTCTATTTCCTGTCGTGGCGCGACATCCTGGTGCGCTATAAGCAGACAGCCATCGGCGTTTTGTGGGCACTCATCCGGCCCATCCTGACCATTGCCATTTTCACCATCCTCTTTGGCAAAGTAGCGAAACTCCCTTCCCCCATCCCCTACCCCATTTTCGTCTGCGCGGGAGTGCTGCCCTGGCAATTTTTTGCCACCGCCATGGCTGAGGCCAGCAACAGCCTAGTCCTGAACGCCAACATGCTGAGCAAAATTTATTTCCCGCGATTGATCGTTCCGGCCAGCGCCGTGATCGTCGCTTTTGTGGACCTGCTCATTTCCCTGGTCATCCTGGCCGCGATGATGGCCTGGTACCATGTCCTGCCCACGTGGCGATTGCTGGCGCTGCCGCTGTTCACCCTCCTGGGCCTGGCTGCGGCCCTGGCCGTGGGCCTGTGGCTCTCCGCGCTCAACGTCAAATACCGTGACTTCCGTTACGTCATTCCCTTTGTCGTACAATTTGGCTTTTTTGTCTCTCCCGTCGGTTACAGCCGCGACGCCCTGCACCAAAAGCTGGGCGACACCCTCTTGGGCCGCATCGTTTATGATGCCTATCCGCTCAACCCCATGGACGGCGTCATCAATGGCTTCCGCTGGTCCGTCGGTGGCGGAAGCGGCGCGCCGCTGGACCTGAACAGCGTATTGATTTCTATCGGGGTCGTCATCGTGACCATGGCACTGGGCCTGAGCTATTTTCGCGCAACGGAAAAGAAATTCGCCGACATCATTTGAACCATGAGCGTTGCCATTCGCGCGGAAAATCTCAGCAAAAAATATATCCTCCGCCACCAGCCGGGAAAGGGACGGCACCGCTACGTGGCCTTGCGCGACGTCCTGGCGCATCGGTTCACGCAACTATTCAAATCCAGCGCCCAAAGTAACAACGGCACGCACGAGGAATTTTGGGCGCTCAAAAATGTTTCGTTCGAAATCAAGCCGGGCGAGGCTGTGGGGATCATCGGCCGGAACGGCGCAGGCAAATCCACGCTGCTCAAATTACTAAGCCGCATCACCGAACCGAGCGAAGGACAAATCGAACTCGAAGGCCGCATCGCCAGCCTGCTGGAAGTGGGCACGGGCTTTCATCCGGAACTGACCGGACGCGAAAATATTTTCCTGAACGGCGCCATCCTGGGCATGACGCGCGCCGAGATCAAAAGGAAGTTTGACGAGATCGTGGCCTTCGCCGAAGTGGAAAAATTCCTGGACACGCCGGTCAAACATTTTTCCAGCGGCATGTACACGCGGCTGGCGTTCGCCGTGGCGGCGCATTTGGAACCGGAAATCCTGGTAGTAGACGAAGTGCTGGCCGTGGGCGACGCGGCCTTCCAAAAAAAATGCCTGGGCAAGATGCAGGATGTTTCCAAGAGCGAAGGCCGGACGGTACTCTTTGTGAGTCACAACATGGAAGCCATCGCGAGGCTCTGCACTAAATGTTTTTACCTCGCGAAGGGGGAATTGCAAATGACCGGCGCGCCCTCGGAAGCCATCAAAGCGTACTCGGAACATTCGAAACAGGTTTCCGCGGACGTTGACCTGGCGAAACTGCCGCGGGCATTTGAGAGCACAGCCGAGGCCCAATTGCTCCGGTTGCGCAGCCTGCAAAACGGGCAGGCCGCGTGGTGCTTCGAATACGGCACGCCCCTGGAATTTTCCCTCGAATTTTCCGTTTCCAAACCCATTGACGATCCGGAAATCGGCTACCAGCTTTTTTCCATTACCGGGGTGCAATTGGCTTCCACCACGACCTTCCAAAGCCACCGGCTCGGGCGCCTTTCCTCCGGAAAGTATTCTCTAAAAATTAAAATCCAGGATCTTTTTCTGAACCCCGGCACGTATACGCTGGGATTCAGCATCGGTCTGGGTGAGCGGAACGTGGACAATGTTCCTGGCGCCGCCCAGATAGAAATTCTGCCCACTGCCAATTCAGTCGAAAAGCGCCTGGACCGGATTTGGGCTCCCCTGACGCCGGCCGCCGTCTTCGAAATCAATTCCATTTAATATGCCAACGCCGCCCGGCTCGTCGCTCCTCTTTGCCAGGCCCATCTGGAAAAAGCTGCAGGCCACTGCAAACCGGATTTCCGATTCAATCACTTTCCGGCGCTGGCTCCAGGACCAGCACCGGCAGTTTGGTAAAAAGTTGGTCCTCATTTGCCGCTCCGGCGCGCTGGGCGACATCCTTTGCGTATTGCCCATGTGCGGAGAAATCCGAAAGCGCCATCCGGAAGCGCGGCTGATTTTTGTGACGCACGCCGATTACAAAAACATGGTCCTGCTTTCGCGCTCCGTGGATGACGTCTTCGGCGCGCAATCCTGGACGTGGCCGTTCACGCTGCCGGAAAGTTACCAACTGCCAGGCATCGTGGAAGCTATCTATAATCCCCAAACCACAGACGAACTGACGCCAAAGAACGGGACGAAGGCCCATCTCATTGATGACCTGGCCCGTTCCTGTGGTGTTACGATTCCCGAAAAGGAGCGGCAGCCGCGGCTGTTCCCGCCGGCAAAATTGATTAAAGAAACCCAGGCCGCTTGCGGATTGGCGGAGGATGTCGCCAAAGGACGCCTGGTGATTGGCGTCAATTGTGCCCGCTCATGGCCGGTAAAAGAGTGGAGCGCAGCCCAATGGCAGGTACTCATTGATAAAATCCACGCCGAGTATGATACGGTGATCGTACAGTTTGGTTTTACAAAGGGGCCGGACGATGAATACGCGCGCTTGCGCGGCACACGTTTTTTTCCACGGTTGAAATCGGATGAATTGATTGCGCTGATTGCCGGCTGCCATTTGATTGTTTCCACAGATTCAGGCCCGGTGCACATCGCCGGCGCCGTGGGCGTGCCGGTGGTGGGTTTGTTTGGCGCCAACGCCCCGCAATATCGTCTGCCTCCCGATTCGCCGGGCACGGGCCTGTTCAGCCAAATTCCCTGCATATTTTGCCATCATGAAAGCCCGCGTGGCCACTGGCAAAGTGGCTGTCCCAATGACATCCGCTGCATGAAAGAACTGGATGCCCAAACCGTCTTTGAGGCGGTTAAGAATTATTTGGATAAAGTCAAAAAGCCTACCTGATCCCCGGGCTTAAACCGGATAAATTTCTCCCTTGCCCGGAGTATTGCCATCTCCCACCAATTCCACAATTCGCACGGCCGCCGTGGCCGGAATCGTGATACGCTCGGAATTGGCGCGGATTAGTTCCCGCAAACGCGCGTCCCATTGCTGGGACAGCGGCGTATCCATGTAACCGGGCGAAACGCTGAAGGCTTTGATGCCACGGCTGGAATATTCCGTGGCCAGCGCAAGGGTAAAACCGTGCAAGGCATGCTTCGCGGTAGCGTACGCCGCGAAACCTTTGGGCGGCAGAGCTTCGATGGCATTGGTCAAAATGGTCACAATCGCGCCGCTCTTTCGTTTCACCATGAGCGGAATCAATCGTTGCGAGCAGGACCATGCGCCTTTGACTGCCACAGAAATGTTCTTTTCAAAATCCGCCCAGCCGAGTTGATGCATCGCCAGCGGCGAAAACGCGGCGCAGGCATTGTGCACCAAGGTTAAACTCTCCGCCTCCTGGATTTCCGGCCGGTTCCAAACCGCTGGCTCATCGGAACACACATCATGGCGCACAGCGCCGCCGGAAGCTTTGATTTCAGCCAGGGCCGCGTCGAGTTCTGCCGCAGCTTGCGCATCGGAAGAATACAGCGCCAGGACGGTGTAGCCTGCGCGGCCAAAAGCGAGCGCGATTTCCCGGCCCAATCCTTTGGTGCCCCCGGTGATGATGGCTGTGCGTTTCATGCCTGTTCCTTGATCATGACCTGGATGCGACCGCGAGCGGCGAGACAGTTGCGGGTGGTGTTAGAAAGAGTCGCGTCGAGGACGATGATATTTCGCGCATCCAATTTTTGACTCACGACCATTTCAATGTGGATTAAGTCGCCCAGGTAAGACGGGTTGGAAAATCTTAAATCCACAGACAACAACAGGCTGAACCTCCCCGGGAAATATACGCCGATAAAGTGGGAAACGAATCCGTTTAATATCGTTCCATGCATGACGCGTCCCGGGAATCCCTGCGCTTTGGCAAAAGCTTCATCTACATGCACCGGGCTCTGGTCATGAAACGTATCCAGAAAACCCCGATAAACTTCCGGCGTGATGACATAATCGTGGACTTCTTTCATCCCTACGGCGATGTCGCCGTAACGAAATGTGCGCACGACAGGTTCCTTTCCGGTTTTAATTGGTGACTGGTCGCTCACGTGATGTCTTTGTTTCCAAGTTTCTTGAAATGATTCTGGTTTGGAAGACAAAAAATCAGGAAGTTAAAGTCGAGGCGCACGCGACCCCGGCCATGCCGGTTCTTACTGCAATAACCGCACTTCACGTTGCGGGAACGGTATGGAAATATTTGCGGCTCGCAATTGTTCTGCCACGGCCTGGTTTACTTCCGTTTGCGCGGCCATGAAATCGCTCACGGCCACCCAGGGTTTGATGGCGATGTTAATGGAACAATCAGCCAACATCGTTACGCCCACCACCGGCACGGGTTCCTTCAGCACCCGCGTATTTTTAGCCAGCACACTGCGCACGATGCCAACGGCGTCGTTGAGATTCGTGCCGTAGGCCACGCCCACCGATAAATCAAGCTGCCGGATGTTCCCGTAATTGTGCAGGATCTCGCCGACAATTTTGCGGTTAGGGATCACCACGCGCGACATGTCCGGGTGCAGTAACGTGGTGGAAAAAAGCGCGATGGTTTTGACCTGGCCCTGCACCCCGGCGATCTGGATATATTCCCCCACGCGAAACGGTTTGGTAAAAATAATCGTCAAACCGGCGAACATGTTTCCCAAAACTCCTTGCAACGCGAGACCCACGCCTACGCCGGCCACGCTGAAGCCCGCGATCAGGATGGTCATGTCCACGCCCGCCGTTTCCAGGGCGATGACGAGTGCCAATGCGAAAATGAGCAGGCGCACGATGCGCGTGAGCAGCATCCGCATGGGCGGCTCCATGGCTTTGCGTTCCAGCCAGCTATCCAGGGCATTGCCAATCCAGCGCGCGGCCAGCAAACCACCCACGATGACCGCCAGCGCCGCCAGGAGAGCGCCACTGTGGCCGATAACGTAATCAATAAGCCTGTCTTTCCACGCGGCAGCACTGACGGGAGCAGTCTGCACCGTGGCCACTACCTGGTTTGTCGTAGAATTATTCATAGACCAATCTGATTGGCCCAAGCTTGTGCTAATGGCGTCAGCCAATCAATCCTTGAATCATAGACGACGCTGGTTTTAAGCTTTCGGCGTCGTGACTATAAAGACCCGCAACCGGTTAATTATCATCCTCATCTTTGTCATTCCGCTGGCCATCTATCTGGGAGCGGCGATTTACAAGGGATTGATCAAGAAATAATTGAAGAAATTGACTTCAGCCGTTTTTTCGCAAAAGCTTTGGCTGGAGAAACTCAACAACACCATCCTTATGAAACGAAAAATTATTTTCACTATTCTATTTTTGGCCCTGGCGGCGCCGTGCCTTCTTCCGGCGGAGGACGTCTGGGTGACCGATATTGGCGGCAGCGTCACTCTTATTGGCAAACTGGGAAAACCGCTTGGCACGCTGGCGAAAGTGGAAGGCCAAATGATTTCCGATCCTAAACAGAGCAGGAGCGGCCAGATCACCGCGGCGTTTCGCGTGATGAAAGTAGACGGACAGAAACTCCCTAAGGCACAAACGATAGGATTGATGTTCCGCTCTTCGCAAGGAATGCCCGCCGTTCATGCCCAGGACCTCGTTCAATTAAACGGTTATGAAGCAGGCACATTTGTCGGCACGCCGGACGCCGTGCGCGAGCAGATGGGCTCAGACGCTTCGCCGCTGGATTGGCAATTTGAGTCGCTGGTTCATGTGATTGATATACAGCCCGTCAGCTCGCCATAGGCAGCGCTGGCGACTGGGATGGCTGCCAATCGAGGACTTTCAATTGCACAGAACGGCCGCCGTTGTACTGGTTGATTTGCGGCGCAAAGGCCAGGTCAAATTTCCCGACGGGCAATGATTTGTCGCCGCCATTCCACCAGACGGCTTCAAGTGTGGCTGTGCCGTCGGTCACACGCATTTTGACGTGCTGCTTTTCTGCGCCGATGCGGATGACTGGCTTGGCATGGGTCAAATTCCGCGCGCAGAATTGCGTCGCCGGATTTCCCTGGCCGTGCGGTTTTAATTTTTCGAGATGAGTGAGCATTTCGAAGCTCATTTCGTCCAGGCCCACTTCCGCGTCCAAAAGCAGCGATGGTTTTAAATGATCCGGTTTCAATGTCCGTCGCGCGAGGTCGTTGAGCTTTTCGCGCAGCAAATCGATTTTGTCCGGCAGGATGCTCAGTCCTGCGGCCATTGCATGGCCGCCGTGGCGCACAAGCAAATCGTTGCACTCACGCAGGGCTGCGGCCATGTCGAACCCCGCGATGCTGCGGCAGGAACCGCGCATCTCGCCGTTCTCGCCGCCGATGATAATGGTGGGGCGGTAAAATTCCTGCAACACGCGCGAGGCCACAATACCGACCACGCCGATGTGCCATAGCAACTGTCCCTCTACGATGACATAGTGATTGTCCGGATCAAATTTCATGCGCAGCGTGGCGACGGCTTCCTTCACGATGCTTTTCTCGATCTTCTGGCGCTCACGGTTGCGCGAATCTAGGCTCTGCGCCAGCGGCATGGCTTTTTCCAAACTGTCCGCGAGCAGTAATTGCAGCGATTCCTCCGCCGTTTCCAAACGGCCCGCGGCATTGAGGCGTGGCGCGAGTTGGAAACCCACTTCGTAGACGCCGATGGCCTCGGTTATTTGCGCGACGTTTTTTAGGGCAACGATTCCCGGACGTTGCGTTTGGTTCAACTGCCTCAGGCCGGCGCAAGCCAGAATCCGATTCTCCCCCGAAAGTGGAACGAGGTCGGCAATCGTTCCCAACGCAACTAAATCCAGCAGTGGCTTCAGATCAAATTCCGCCATGCCGGGAAGGTTCTTTTCGCGCCCGTGTTTGACGAGGGCGTGTGCGAGCTTGAAAGCCAGTCCGACAGAACAAAGTTCAGTGAACGCTCGCGTGGCACCCGGTTGATTTTGCGGGTTCACGAGTGCCACGGCAGTGGGCGGCGGATTTGAAATCTGGTGATGGTCCAGGACAATGACATCCACACCACGGGCGCGAACTCCGGCGATTGTTTCGGTGGCCGTCGAACCGCAGTCCACTGCGAGCAGCAAGGTCGTGGGGAATTTCTTCAGGCAATTTTCCACGCCATCGGCGCTCAACCCGTAACCCTCCTCCATTCGGTTGGGGAGATAAAATTCCACACGCCAGCCCAGCGGCCGCAGGACCTCCACAAGCAGTGTGGTGGACGTAACGCCATCCACGTCGTAATCGCCAAAAATCACGACCGTTTCCTTTGCCTCACGGGCGCGAAACAACCGCTCCACGGCTATTGCCATGTCAGGCAGCAGAAAAGGATCGGCCAGATTTTTCAAGCGCGGCTGGAGGAAGTTTTCCAGGACGGGAAGTTCGCTGAGGCCGCGATTGAGCAGGCACTGGGCCAGCAGCGGCGAAATTTTAAGCGACGATGCCAGCCGCCCGGCGAGCAGCGGCTGCGTTGGCGCAAGCGACCAGCAGTATTTCATGCGGCCTTTGCCTTTTCCCGGTGCGCCGCGGTGACGGACAACGCAATCGAAATTGAAAGAATGGCGGCAACGACCAGCAACGAAACTGTCGTGGGCAGTTCCACCTGGAACCATTTGGGTTCCTGCGCCCCGTGCGGATCAATGAGCATCTTGGCGCCGATAAATACCAGCACGGCAGACAGCCCGATGTACAAATAACGAAAATAGCGGAGCGCGCCCTCCAAGAGGAAATACATGGAGCGCAGGCCGAGAATGGCAAAGACGTTGGAAGTGAAAACGATAAAGGGGTTCTGGGTCACGGAAAACACCGCAGGCACGGAGTCGATGGCGAAAATGATGTCGGAGGTTTCGATGAGCAGTAGCGCCAGGGCCAGCGGTGTCAGGAAAAGTTTGCCGTCGATCCGGACGAGAAATTGCCAGCCCTGGTAATTCTCCGTGATGGAGAAAAACTTCCTGGCCATGCGCAGCACCCAGTTTTTTTCCAGCTCCATTTGTTTTTTTGCAAGGAGCATTTTTATTCCCGTCAGGACGAGGACTGCGCCAAAGATATATAAAATCCAGCTAAAGACACTGATGAGCACAAGGCCTGCCACAATCATGATACCCCGCATCACCAATACCCCAAGGATTCCCCAAAAAAGGAGGCGATGCTGGAATTCCCGCGGCACATGGAAGTAAGAGAAGATAAACGCGATGACCACGATGTTGTCCATCGAGAGGGAGAGTTCGATGACGTAGCCGGCGGTGAATTGGAGCGCTTCCGCGCGGTTGCGCCAATAGAAAATGGCCACCGCAAACAGCATGGCCAGACAGAACCAGCAAATGCTCCAGGCGATGGCTTCCCTGAATTTTACCACGTGAGACCGCCGGTGAAACACACCCAGGTCAAGCGCCAGGAAAAATAAAATGCAAAGGATGAAGCCAAGCCAATGCCATGGCGTGATTTCTCTCATCTTCGATTTACGATTTACGATTTGCGCGCGAACTGCAAATCCAATCGTAAAATCTTACGCCTTTGCCATCGGGACATTGTTCTGCATCGTCACCTGTGAAGCCCCGATATTCGGGGTCTGGCCTTTATGCCACCGGAGGACGAAGACGCTGGCAATATAGATGGAGGAATAGGTGCCCGTGATGATGCCGATGAGGAACGTGAAGGCGAAGTCGTTGATTTCACCGCCGCCCCAAATGTACAGCGCCAGGGTGGCCAGGAAGACCGTGCCGCTGGTAATAATCGTGCGGCTCAACGTCTGGTTGATAGCCTGGTTGATGATTTCCACAAAAGTGCCCCGCGCACCAAGCTTCAAGTTTTCACGGATACGGTCAAAGATAACGACCTTGTCGTTAATCGAAAAGCCGATGATGGTCAAAAGGGCAGCCAGAACCGTCGCGTTAAACTGCCTCCCGGAAATTTGGTTGGCCAGGCAATAGCACCCAATGGTCAGCACGACGTCGTGAACCACGGCGACAATGGCGCCAAGTGCGAAGGAAAATTCATAACGCACAGCGAGGTAAATCAAGATGCCGAACATGGCCAGCAGCGAAGCGATGACCGCCGACTGGCGGATCTCGCTGCCGACGACGGCTCCAACCTGTTGTACCTGGAGCGGCGAAAACTTAGCGTCAGGGAATTGGGACTCCAGCGCCTGTTCAACTTTATCGGCCGTGCCGCTGGAAGACGTCACGCGCAATGTTTGGGCGCCACTGGCGGGCTGCTGGTATTGCAGCCCCGCATCTTTTTCCCCAATCGCCACCATGGCCGAGCGAAGTTTATCCACGTCAATCTTCTGGGCGAAACTGAAGGTGATGCTGTCGCCCCCCATGAAGTCCACGCCGAAGAGTTGTTTGCCGCGAACGGCGCCGCCATAAATGACCGCAACAATAGCGAAAACGCAGGTGGCTATGGCCAAAGGCGTGGCTACCCGCATGAAATTGACTTTCGTACTTCGGATGATGTGCATCATGCCCAGGGACGACAGCCAATTATTGTCTAACAAGAAATTGAAGATGATGCGCGTGACCACCAATGCGGTGAACAAACTGGCAGCGACACCGATGGTGAGCGTGACACCGAAACCCCGGATTTCGCCGGTGCCAAATTTAATTAAAATGAGGGACGAGATCAGCGTTGTGACGTGCGTATCAAAAATCGTGGCAAACGCCCGTCCATAACCTGCCGCAATGGCGCCGCGCAGGGATTTTCCTTTTTCCAGTTCTTCACGGAGGCGTTCGTAAATCAGCACGTTAGCGTCCACCGCCATACCGATCGTCAACACGATACCAGCGATGCCCGGCAGCGTCAGCGTGGCCCCGATACTGCACATGACACCCATCAAAATGATAATGTTCGTAACCAGCGCGATGTTCGCTGTCAAACCGGCCACACGGTAATACAGCAACATAAACACGGAAACACCGATGACCGCCCAAACGGAGGCAAGGATACCGCTATGGATGGAATCTTTGCCCAGGGTCGGATCGACGTCAGACGAAGAAATAACTTTCAGCGGCGCACGCAGGGGATTTTGCAAAATGCTGGCCATGTTTTGCGCATCCTCCGCCGTATAAGTGCCATCAATCTCACAAGTTCCGTCCACAATTGGTTGCTTAATATACGGAGCTTCGTAGAGCACACCGTCCAGGACAATGGCTAAAAGATGCTTTTGGCCCGTTTGCGGATCCGGTTGATACTGGGTCGTGACTTCAGCGAACCGCTTCGCGCCGTCAGGCGTCAGTGTAAAGCTGATTTGCGGAGCACCCAAAGGATCCGACACGACACGCGCGTTTTGGATAAAATCACCAGCCAGGCCGTTTTCGGCTTTTTGTTTGACGACATAACGCGAAGGCGTTTGCTGGTCAGGTTGCATTTGCACGCATTGCATCACCTGGTAGCCGGGCGGAATCGGCATATGGTTGGCGAGAATTTGATCACTGTTATCATTCACCATCCGGAATTCAAGGTACGCGGAATTGGTAATCGCCTTTAACGCCTCACTTTTCACGGATTGCGAAAGACCCGGCATCTGGATGAGGATTTGATTTTCGCCCTGCGGTTGGATGATTGGCTCGGCCACGCCCAGGTTGTCCACGCGTTTGCGCAACACGCTGACCGCCTGGTCCAGCGCGCCGCTGATTTCCTGCGAACGAATGATGTTATTCGTGCTGCCCGGCGCAGTGGCCAGGTAATTCGTGTCCATTTCGACCAGGAACGACGTGCCGCCCTGCAAATCCAGGCCCAGCTTGATTTTGCCCGAGGCATCGCGTTGAAGCTGGTTCAAGATAAACGTCGACGGATCCAACTGCGCTTTGACGTTCGGGATAAACGGAAAATAAAGCTGGATATCATTGGTACCGATGGCCTCGCGCAGAACGGCAAAATCCGAGCTGTTCGTATTAGCCGCCTTCAAGGCTTCCGCCTGCCGCAAAATGTTCGTAAACGTCGCGTCCGGCATTTGCGCCCGGCTCCCGAATTGCTCAATCAGGTTGCGCGAAGTCGGCGGATTGATTTGGTAGAGGGACCAAAGGACTACCAGGATGACGAAGATAAATTTCCAACGGTCGTTTTTATTCATGACGGAGAAGAGGTAGCGTCGCCGCTTTCGAGGATTTCTGTGACTGAGGATTTGGTGACTTCCATTTTTGCGTCAGCAGAACGCAAGGAAACTGTTTTGTCTTTGACCGAGATGACGATGCCAACGATGCCGCTGGAGGTGACCACCCGGTCGCCGGACTTAAGGTTCGCCATCAATTTAGCCAGTTGCTTTTGGCGTTGTTGCTGCGGGCGAAACAGCATGAAATACATCATCACGCCGATCAGGACCAGGAAGACAATCGGACTGCCCAAAAGCGGTGGCGGAGCCGGGGCGGACGGCCCGGCAGATGCCGTAGATGAGGCGGCTGTGGTTGAAACCGGCGCGGTGGTATCCGCTAAAAAGACGTTCCAATGCATAATGAAAATGGCCGGATAGTTTAGGACATCAGGCGCGCTTGGCAAGTCCAATTGGCGAATTAATCGGGTTGTTTTCCTTGAATTTTCAGCGCCCTGCAATAAAGCTAAGCGCGCCCATGCTGGCCATTTCAGTCATCATTTGCTCGCACAATCCGCGCGAGAACTATTTGCGCCGCGTCCTGGATGCCCTCCGGGCCCAAACGCTGCCGGCCAAAGAATGGGAATTGCTATTAATTGATAACGCCTCCGCTGAGCCGCTCGCCGGCCGTTTTGACCTGTCCTGGCATCCAAATGGGCGGCATATGCGCGAAGACAAAATTGGCCTGACGCCCGCCCGTTTGCGAGGCATTGCCGAATCCAAAGGAGACCTCCTCGTTTTTGTAGACGACGACAACGTCCTGCGTGCGGATTATCTTCAAGCCTGCCAGAAAATCAGCGCCGATTATCCGCAACTGGGCGCCTGGGGTGGCAGTTGCCTTCCGGAGTTTGAAGTGGAACCGTCCGCTGAAGTGCGCCCATGGCTGGCCGGCCTGCTGGTGGAAAAATTAGACAAGCCCGTTTGGATCAAAATTCCCCAGGGCGGTCCAGCCCTGCCGCCTGGCGCTGGTATGGCCGTACGCCGGAATGTGGCCGTGCACTATCGCGAACAGGTGTTGCGCGACCCGCTGCGGCAGGCCCTCGGGCGCACGGGCAAAAGGCTTGCCGCCGGGGAAGATAGCGACATGGCCATGTGCAGCCGGGCCTTCGATCTCGGGACCGGACGCTTCCCCGAATTGGAATTGACCCACCTGATTCCCGCGCGGCGCGTTACCCTGGAATATCTCGAAGGTATTCACGAAGGATTTGGTTATTGCGGCGTAGTTCTGGCCGCTATTCACGACAAAGAAACGCGCCCACCAGGCCAGGCAAAAAGCACAATCAAGAGTTTTCTCTTGGCCGGCGGCCTTCGCGGAACAGATCCAGTAGAACGGCGGTTAAAACTGGCGGAAGAACGCGGAAAACGCGCCGCGTTGCGCGACCTGGCGCATTTAAAACCAAAGCAGGGCTCCTGATGCGCCCGGCCTTTTCCTCCAGCCGGCAGGCGGCGGTGTTTGCGTTATTGTTGCTGGCATTATTACTGGCGCCGGCTTTAGCAGGGAAAAGATTTCTTCCGTCACGCGAGCAGATTTATTCCTCCATTTGGTGGGCCAGCGGGGATTATCCATTCTTTTATCACCAGATTTTTCAGGAAAGAGAGCCCATCGACATTCTCTTTATCGGCGCGTCCCATATCCATACGGCCTTTGGCACGCCGTACGTTCAGGAACAATTAATCCGCGAACTGGGCCGGCCGGCTGTCGCCCGCACTTTCGGTTGGGGCTGGCCCGGTTACGATAACCTCTATTTTGTTACACGTGATTTATTGGTCCATCGCCAGGTCCGGATGCTGGTGTTCGACGACCTGTACAGCCAGACCGACAAACCCCACATCCTCGCGCCGCATATGTTCCGGTTTGGCGACGATGCCGCCTCGCTCGATGGACTGCCATGGTCGCTCAAGGCGTCCTATTATTTTGGTGCCGTCGTAGGCATGCCGCATAACCTGATGGGACTTGTCCGCACCAATTTCGCCCCGAACCTGCATCCCGGCAAACCCACCCATTTTGAAATTCATGATCGCGCATTGAATCCAGTGACACAACTTGGCGCGTTGACCGAACATCTCGGTTATGCCCCCGATTTTCTTGCGGACTATTACCTGCATCCTCCCTTCGTGGAATACACCCCGCAAACCGGTGCCCAGCCTTCCTGTGTTTGCATTTATTCGGGGGACACAAAAACAAACTTCGCGTTCACCGGCGCTGCCATTCCGCCGCTGCAACTTCATTTCGTGCAAAAATTCGCCGCGCTTGTGCGGGAACACGGCTGCCAACTCGTCCTCGTCCACATCCCGTTCTATGACGAACGCCGTTCCACGGTCATTACCGAACCCGTTTTCTGGCCGGATGTATTGGGGACGAACGTCACAATGATTGGTATCCCGCCGGCCATGTTGTTCAAAGGCCTGACCGACGACGAGATCCGCGAGCTTTACAGCGACCCCGTTCACCTCAACGAAAATGGCCAAAAATATTTTACGACCCTGATGATGCCGGCCTTGCTGAAACTTTATGAATCCCAGAATCCTTGAACGTCTCGTTTACGCGCTGGTGATTGTGCTCTCGCTTATCGCCCTGGGATTGGTCGCCCTCGCGCCGGGCTTTATGGATACCCAGGTCGTTTATCAGGGCTTTTGACGCATGGCTTATCTGCATCATTTGCTGAGCGTCCAGGACGAATCGCCATCGGTCCACATCGTGCGCCTCGCCATCGGCCTGCTGCTCTACATTTTTGCAGGCCGTTGTGTGATGAGATGGTTTGCAGGCACCTCGCGAGAAATCCTTTTTGCATTTTTGAATCTTGCCGCGCTGCATCGTTTCCTCTTCAACCATTTGAACAATGGCAACTTTCTTTTCACCATCTATGTAGCGCTGGTCTGTTTCCAATACCTCATGCTCCGTGCCTTCGCCGAAAAGAAAGGCAGCCTGCCCTGGCTGGCCTTCTTCACACCCATCGTCGCCCTCATTATCTTTCGCTATGGACCCATCGCTGGATTACCGCACATCCCCGGCCTGGCCTGGATGTCTGGTTTAACTCTCATTGGCATATCCTATCTGGCGTTCCGCGCCAGCCGGCTGGTCCTGGAAGTCCGCAACGGAGTAGTGAAACAACCAACATTTTGTGAGTATCTGAACTTCTGCTTCTTCCTGCCTACTATGCCCGTGGGCCCCATCAATACTTACGCCAACTATCGCCGTGGCTTTGAAGACAAACCCTGGGACGTACCAGTGGGCCGCGCTGTCCTCCGCATCCTCGTTGGCCTCGTCAAATACCAGTTCCTTGGCGGCTTGTGCAATCAGTTGACCTACTCCGGGCTTTTGTTCGATGACAACACGCACCATTGGATCGATCTGCCCGTGGCGATGGTTTTCTATTATCTATTTCTCTACTGCAACTTCTCTGGCTTTTGCGACATGGCGATTGGAGCGGCAGGACTGATTGGCATTCCCGTGCCGGAAAATTTCGATAATCCTTTTGCCGCCCGCAACGTGAAAGATTTCTGGAACCGTTGGCACATCACTCTGTCCCAATGGATGCGTGACGTCGTCTTCGCGCCGTTGTCTAAATACCTCGTTCGATTGTTTGGATCGGCCAATGCGGATCACGCCATCGCATTAACCATTTTTCTCGTATTTTTGCTGGTCGGCATTTGGCATGGTGTGGGCTGGAACTTTGCGGCCTTCGGTGCGATGCACGCCATCGGCGTGGCGGCCAACCATTACTATACAATCTTCCTAAAGAAACGGTTGGGTCGGGAGAAATTCAAAGCCTACAATGAAAACCGCGGCATCCATGTCATCGCGGTGATATTGACGTTCCTGTATTGTGCCGCCAGCTTTTTTCTCTTCGCCAATACGTTCCCCGACATGAAAGAAATCTTTTCTATTTTGCGCTAATGAACCTGAATGACTACAGTGACAATCATAGTTAGTTTAGATAACATAAGATACCGTATCTAAAAGATTATGATTTTTTCCATAATCCTTTTTGTTGCTTTAATTATTGTGGTCGTATTTTTTGCGAACCGCAAAAAAAACCCACACAATTCTGGCTCTTCAGGTAATGGAGGCGGAGGATGGTTTGGAAGTTCTGATTCCGGTTTAAACAACCACGATCAACATCATGGGCACGGTCACCATCATGGCCATAGTCACCATCACAGTGGTGGGTTCGATGGTGGAGGTCACCATGGCGGCGGTTGCGATGGAGGAGGACATGGCGGCGACGGTGGGGGGCATGGATAGGGCGGTGCTGTGTCGCGGACGTCTTCAAGAGAGGCCCACGGGTGCTACCCGTGATGAAACTCTGCGTGCACTTTCACCAACACCTTGGCCAGCGACTCCCAATCCGCCTCGGTCGTTTCCCAGCCGGCGCTAAAACGCACCGCGCGAATCGCCTGCGCGGGTTTGAAACCCATCGCCGCGAGTACGTGCGACGGCTCTTCCTTGCCCGTCGTGCAGGCGGAACCGGTGCTGGCCGCGAAGCCCGCCTTGTCCAGCTTTACCACCCAGAGATGACGCTTGTCCCCCTCGGGCATCAGGGCCGAGACCGTGTTCCACAGACGCGGTGATTTAGCGCCCACGATGACCGCGTCCGGCACTGCGCGAAGAAATTCGCGCTCAAAATTATCGCGCCACACGCCGCGCAACAGATGCTGGTTGTTCGCGATTTGTTTCTCGCGGACTTCCAGCGCCGCGAGCATCGAGACAATCGTGGCCACGTTTTCCGTCCCGGCGCGCATATCACGCTCCTGGTGGCCACCGAGCAACAGCGGCGTAAGATGAGTCTTGTGCGGGACTTTTAAAAAACCGATGCCGCGCGGGCCACCAAATTTATGCGCCGCGCCGCTCACGAAATCGCAATCGCCCAGGCCCTTCGCAGGCATCTTGCCCAGCCATTGCACGGCGTCGGTAAAGAACGGCACCTGGTAACTCTGGCAAATCGCGAGGATTTCGCGCCACGGCTGGATGACGCCGGTTTCGTTATTCGCCGCCATCACGCCCACGAGGCCGGGCCGGCGATCAGCCAGCTCCATCGTGAGCCATTCCAAATCAATCACCCCGTCGTGCGTCACGGGAATCAGCCGCAGGCGTTTGCCGAAATAATGTTGCGCCGATTCCATGACGCAGGGATGTTCCATGGCCGAAACCCAAACCTCGGCCTTCGCATCGAGCGTGCGCGAGAAATGATGCATCACGGTGTTGTTCGCCTCCGTCGCGCCGGACGTCCAGATGATGTCCGCCGGCTGGCAGCCGAGAAACGACGCCAGCTTTTGGCGTGCGCCCAGTAAGGCCGCCGCCGCGCGTGCGCCAAAGTCGTGCATCGAGGACGGATTACCGCTGATTTTTTCGGTAGCCTCGAGCCACGCCTCACGCGCCTCACGCATCACTGGCGCGGTTGAATTATAATCGAAATAAATCATCGGCCTGCCAGCATACGATTTACTTCGAAGTTTGCGAGTTTTTTGTGCGCCGCCAACCTTCGAAAAATCCGGCGCAGCCGCAAACTGAGTGCCCTGAAGGGGCACACGATATTAGCCCGGGGTAAGCGCGAGCCTGTGAGCGCGCCACCCCGGGTAGTGTCAGCAAAAAATAAGCCGCTGATCTCGAAGCCGCGCGAAAGCGCGAATCTGATCTGCGGATGATTTAAAAACCAAGAGCCTGCGCCGGCTCACGGGAGAGAGCCAAATGAATCCCCATTTTTTAAATTAGGCCATTATTCAACCCCGATAAAATCTTCCGGTGCGCGCTCGTAAACGCCAGTGAACTCATTTCCGCATGCGACAACCACATCCCCTGCCCCATTTTTGGGGCGCGTTTCAATGAAACCCGAAACGCCTCCAGCGTGATCCGATAACGCGTGATGGAATGTTTGACCGGTGGCAATGGTTCCAGTTCCGGCGGCACAAATCCGAACTCAGATTTAAAAACCTCCGCCGGTGTAAGCGCCTGACCGTTTAGTTCGACGTTGGGAAACTCCCACAAATGTGCGTTCACCACTTTTTCCGGCCGTTGTCGAATGAGGAATTTTCCCTGGTGCTCCAGGACAAACGCCACAAACCGCCGCGCCGTGGCCGCCTCGCGCTTGCCTAGGTTCGGCAATTCTTCCGTCCGATTTTCCTTAAACGCCACGCAGAGCTTTTTGACCGGGCAAATGAGGCACTGCGGATTCCGCGGCGTACAAACCAGCGCCCCCAACTCCATTAAAGACTGATTTAAATAAGAACAGGAATTGCCTTTATTGCGCCTTTGCGCGCTTTGCGTCTTTGCGTTAAAAACCAACTCCCCCGCTAACTCCCAAAGCCTTTCATTCGTTCCCTTCTCACGCGGATCTTTATCAATCCCAAAAATCCGCGTCAGCACGCGCATGACATTACCGTCTAAAATCGGCGTGGGCTGATTAAAAGCAATACTGCAAATCGCCCCTGCCGTATAACGCCCAATCCCCGGCAACGCCAGGACTTCATCAAATTTGTTTGGAAACTCTGACTTGTTTCCGCTTTCCGCTTTCCGCTTTTCTGTAATTTGCCGTGCTGCCTTCTGCAAATTCCTCACCCGTGTGTAATACCCCAACCCTTCCCAGAGTTTATGGATTTTATCCGGGGTGGCTTTGGCAACCGCTTCGATCGTCGGCAACTCGCACATCCATCGTTCCCAAAACGGCAACACTGTTTTCACCTGCGTTTGTTGCAGCATGATTTCAGAGACCCAGATGGCGTAAGGGTCCTGCGTCCGCCGCCACGGCAAATCCCGGGCATTCTGGGAAAACCAACCGAGCATGGCCGCGACGATCATCTGAATCTTTTCCGAACGCTTCATTTACTTAGGCTTATTAAAAGTTGACACCGTTTGCAAGATTTGGCAGCTATCGCCGCATGAACGAAACCACTACACCAACAGCACGAGTCGCCAAACATGGCGAAAAAATGATTGAAGTTCGCGTCCGTTTTTGGACGGATGGCATAACGGGTAACAAAGACACGGTTATTCCAAAACATGCATGGGATTCTGGTATGGTTAGTATGGAAAGGAATGAGGTGCATGGCATTAAACCGGCGTCATGGCAACCATTCAATTCAATACTCGACCTTCAATCGGTCATCGCCAAAGTTTTGATTGAACACGAGGTCACATTGCACACAAACCGGAAATCTCGAAAACTTTTGAAACCTGAGCGGACA
>DATJXK010000264.1:0-40966 GCA_035500235.1 Pseudomonadales bacterium
CTTTAATAGGTTTCAATAGCCTTGAATAGCCTTCAGTAGGGTTGATTTTTTGCCTTCACTCAACTTTTACCACGTTCTACGTGGCTCTACTATCAACCATCCACTTCTTCAAAATGTCAAAGAACACCTCTCAACTTTTGCCACGTTTTAAGTGGTTCAACTCATCATTCATAATTCAAAATTCAACATTTCTAAAGAGGAACTTGACTCCTAGTTGTTCACGCGGACTTGACCTTGCGAAGATGGCAGAGGCCAAAGAGCATTGCGCCAAGGCCTAGCAGAGCATATACGGATGGTTCAGGAGCCGCCGTGGGCGAAAATGAAATGTTATCCAACACAACGCCTCCTGAGCCGACACCCTCACACCCAAAGATTAAAGGTTCTATCTGCCCAATCATGCTGGCGGGGATATTTGCCGCATACACAGTATAATCAGGCCCAGTGGAGAGAGCCGACAATGAAAGGGGTTGCCCACCGAGGATGACTTCAAAACTGCTTGCTCCAAGTGAACCGCCGTCTCCGGGTCCTTGGGCTTCAAATTGCAGAGATTTGGCGCTACCTGGAACCAGCCCCGTTTGACTGATTGAACCATTTAGATATAAACCGACACTAAAGTCTCCACTAAGCGCCAGACTACCATCCTCCAATGCAACCGCAGTAGTGGTGGCCAAATTGTTACTCACATAAGAAATTTCAGGCAAAGCATAACTAGCATCGTAAGCGATCCAATCCGGGAGGCCGTTTGTCACAGAGGCTGCCGCGCCATGTCCAGGATTTGGAGGCAAGTTGTACGCCGACTCAAAATTGAGATTTAAAAAGCCCTGGCCCCGCGCTGAAATGATGCACAAGGCGGCAACAGCCAGTGTCATGGTTATTCTTTTCATGATATTCTTTTCATCGCTTCTTTCGGAAATAATGGGTTAGCGATATTTAGCATTGCCAATGCCACAGCGATGATTGGCGAAAAGCCCCGGAAAAACGAAGGTTTTTAGAATCTTTATTCCGTTAATGCGCGAAAATTTCACGCGGACTGCGCGAGTTTCACGCTTTCTTCCAACGCCCTCGCGCAAACAGGAAGCCGCCCGCTGCAAGTAAGACCAATGTTCCGGGTTCGGGAGCTGCCGTGGGGGAAAATTCAATGTTATCTAACACAACGTTTCCTGAGCCAAAACCCTGACAGCCAAGAACCAAGGTTTCCATCTGCCCAGCCATGCCGGCGGGGATATTGGCTCCGTAGACGTTGTAATCGGGAGCTGCAGAAAGTTCCAACAATGAGAGGGTTTGCCCGCCCAAAGTGACCGAAAAATCAGTTCCTTCGATTGAATTTCCAGCATCAGGTCCTTGCGCTTCAAATTGCAGAGATTTGGCGGTATCTGGAACCAAGCCGGTTTGGCTAATTGAAGATCCGTCATAGAATCCAACGCTCAAATGGCTATCACCAAGTGCCAGGCTGCCTCCTTCCAATTCAGGCCCCGGTCCAGCGTGGCCTAAAACGTTGCTCACATAATAAATATCAGTAAAAGCCAGATTACTTTCCAAAGCGGTCCAATCTGGCAATGCGTTGGTAACCGGGATAAGCATGCCATTTCCAGGATTTCCTGGTAAGTTTTGGGCTGATTCAAAGTTCAAATTCAGAAAGCCTTGCCCGTGCCCGGAAATAATGAATAAGGCCACAAAAGCTAAAGCCACGGTTGTTCTTTTCATGATATTTTTCCCACGCAGGATGTTAGTTAAACTTTAGCATTCTATTGTATTCTGTCAAGTTTTCCAAGCCTCACGGAGAACAAACACCGCCATAGGGAGATGTGCCATCATTATTGGGGTTGGTCCCAAAATCATAGATATCATCAAAGCCGGTTCCATTTGTATTCACACTGAATACCACACCAGAATTGTAAAAAGTGCCATAAGTTGTTGTTCCATATAACAAACCACCCAGGATTATCAAATCAGCCCGTGGATTTGCTGAGTAGTCAGTGTCAGATGAGCCGAAAGACATTAGATTCGTATATCCGGTGCCGTCCACCCCAATCCGAAATATTGTGCCTCCTGCCGGAGAAAGACCGTAAATGCCGCCGTTATACGTCGTACCATATAGTGTGTTGCCCGACAAAGTTAATCCAGCCAATGGATTCGCTCCATCAGGCAAATTTGCAAAGCTATGGAGTATCCAGTTTGTGGTGCTGCCGAGGGTGAAGCTGAATATCGTGCCGAGGGTGTAAGCGCCGCCTGCAGAAGTCGTACCATATAATTTATTACTAATCAGAAGAAGCCCGGCCAGTGGTTCCTGACCGTCACCCGATGCGCCAAAGCTATAAAGATTTGTGTATCCTGTGCCGTTCGTATTGATGCTAAATATCGTGCCGCCACCATAAGTGCCGCCCGCAAATGTCGTACCGTATAATTTATTACTGACCAATAGAAGCGCAGCTCGCGGCTCCTGGCCATCACCCGATGCGCCAAAGCTATAAAGATTTGTGTATCCTGTGCCGTTCGTGTTGATGCTAAATACTGTCCCATAGCCGTTATTGCCGCCCGCAGAGGCCGTACCATACAATGTATTGCCTGACAGGGTTAATCCGGCTTGAGGGTTGGCTCCATCCGGCGAATTCGTAAAATGATGAAGGTCTGTATATCCCGTGCCATCGGTATTAACGCTAAATATAACTCCATCGATAACTCCGACGTTAGTGTATCCGTCTTGTGTTACACCATAAAGCGTGTTACTGGACAAAATCAAATCGCCAATGGGGTGGGCTTCTTCCGCATCAGATGGAAAGTCATATATATTAGTTTCATAGCCGTCGGGACTAATCTCGAATATGGTGCCATAGAAATTTCCTCCGCGATAAGTGGTTCCGAATAGATTAGTGGATGCAACGCCCGGCCCGGTTGATTTAATCATCATTGTAAAATAATCTCCGAAATCATGGTCGCCCCCAATGACTGCCCTAATATCATTTTCTCCCTGAATTAAAGGCGCTAAAGGTGAATAATAAGATCAGCCTCCACCACTTTGTATAGTAGTAAAAAGTAGACCGTTAACAAAGAGGGTGCAATCATTGTCAACAGCCGTAGAGTAAACGGCATTTGAGGCACTTTGTGACGATAGGTTGAGTGTTGCATCCAACGACCAGATTGAAGCCCCCGTATCCACGACCGCCAGCATCAAGCCGGCCAGGGGCAATCCACCGTTAGTCCCTCCCCTGAAGCTGTAAAGCTGCACGAAATCCGTGCTGTTACTGATGCAAAATATAGTGCCATTGGTGTAGACGCCACCGCGTGAGGTCGTGCCATAGACTACTCCGCCGACTCCTGACAGCCTCCCCTCCGGCTGGGACCCCCCCACGGACGATGCACCGCCGAAACTATTAATCGTCTGAAAGGCAGAGCCATCCACCGGGTTCATGCCAAATACCGTTCCTCCGCCATTTGGTCCCCCCATGGATGTCGTGCCAAACAACCAGGTTCCAGAGACGTTTTGTCCCCCAGGCGCGTTATTTGTGATCAAAAGTCCCCCTAACGGGGTTGCGCCGTCATTGGTCGAGTCAAAATCATGGAGATTATTGAAATTGCTGCCGTCGGTATTGATGCTATAAACAATCCCATAACCGTTCGTGCCTCCGGCGGCGGTGGTTCCATAAAGAGTATAGGTCGATGCCCCATAGGTGAATTCACTGCCGATGCCAAAAAGCTCCAACCCGGAGCTGGGGTATCCGCCATTGATGCCTCCGTCAAAATTATAGATGTTGGTGAAATCGGTGCCATCGGTATTGATGCTGAACACACTCCCATCATTATTGGAACCTCCATTTGACGTTGTGCCATATAACTGATAGCCCGACGGGGACAACAGCAGTTGCGAGGCCCCGTCAATATTGGTGAGACAGGTGAAATCACTGCCGTCGGTGTTGATTTTAAAAATGGAATTGGTCGTCGTTCCATAAAGCGTGTTCCCTGATATCAACAGCCCCGTTTGCGGGTTTCCTCCATCGGCGCCCCCCGTAAATTCATAAAGGTTCGTGAATCCGGTGCCATCAGCATTTACTTTAAAAACCATTCCATAACCGTATGTCCCGCCACTAAAGGTCGTGCCATAGACTGTGACAGGAATGCCATAGAACGCGCTGCCGGACTCCGCGAGTTGTGAGCAAGGATTCGCGCCATCGGAGTTGTCAAAGCTGTGGAGGACTGTAAAAGTACCATTGGTCAGATTTATTTTATATACCGTCCCGTAACCGTATGTCCCGCCACTGGAGGTCGTGCCATATCCCTCCGGAACAGGAATAGACGTGTTAGTGTGCCAGGGAGTATTATATGGTGGAATATCTGGCTCGTTATAGCCGGGTTCGCTGTAAGGTGCTTGAAGCTCGCCGATACTGACCGGTTGGGCGGGATCGCTAATGTCTGTGACTTCCCAGTAGGCGTATGGAGGCATCAAATACAAAGGGAACGTATCGTAATTGTTGGTTGGCTGTAACAGTACGGTTAACACAGCAGAGGTGCTGGTTAGGGAGCCAAAACTATTGGTCACCACGACGTAATAGCTGCCTGCCTGATCGGGGTTCACACCGCTTAGGGTTAAGGTTGAGTTACCGGAACCGGAAATCTCTCCGGCATCTAAAAGAGGCGCGCCATTCCAATACCACTGATAGCCGAGCGGCGGAATGCCTGTGGCGGTGACGCTGAAAGTCACAGCAGAGCCTATCGTGACTGTTTGGCTCACCGGCCCGGCAATGATGGCGAGCGAGTTGGACGGAGGACCGTCCGGATATGAAATGTAATTCGGTGTGGGAGGGTCTAAGTAATCCAATGGATTACCATTGGTATCGGTAGCAACGTAATGATAGCCAATATCCACGATGCTGTTGCTTTGAGGTGCCTGGCTGGTTTGTGTGGTGTACCAGTACAGGCCGAGAAGGCTGGCGTTGGTGTTGCCGGCATGAATGGTTAAACTGCCATTGGTCTGGTAAAAATTCCCCAATGGGCCAGCCTGGAAGACAGGGGCATTGGTCAGCAACATGCCATTCAAAAAGTAAGTATTCGTGCTGGGTGGCCAATAAAAAGCGTTATAGTTTCCGTTGGCCGGCCGCAAAGTTGGCAATAATGCGTTGGTGATGGGCAAATCAAACAGGTTATTGCAAATAGCGGCGTTCGTGGCACCGATGTCCGGAGGGTTTAATTCAAAGCTGCCGCCATAAATCAGGTTATTGTAAAACCAGGAAAACTCGCCGGTAAATGGCTCAAGATCCGTCTGCACTCTGTCGAAAAGGCAATTTGTGATATTCACACTATCACTGTAGGCAAGCCCACTGTGGAATTCGCAATCGCGAAGATTGACCGTGCTATTGTTGTCTAAGGCCAATGCGTAATCGTCCTGGGCACAGGAGGAGAACCACGTAAAACGAAGATTAAATACAGCACCAGTGGGTGAGCTTTGAACGAAGTCCGAAATTAAGTAATAATACTCAGGAATGGCCCAATTTGCCTTCGGTAGTTCTTCCTGTACGGTGTTATATTCAACAAAACGATTGAACTGATTTGCCAATCCCTGGCAGTTAAAAATCCCGCCTCCTTCGACATCCAAACTGTAAGGAGTATAAGCGCCGAAGGTGCCCAGGCCAAAACCGCCAATTACAGTTCCGGGACTAACTGTCACATTCGCGTTGGTCACCCTTACGCCTCCTAAAAGATAGTCCAACGGGTCATAGTGATAACCCAGGTCCGGCGAAGCGTTGGTGTCCCGTGATACTTGCGGACTAAAATTGGTGGCGGCGAGAATGGTTATATTGGATATAACGATGGGTGGCCAAGTGGTCTTCTGCTGCAATTGCGCTAATAATGACGGATTAATGCCCGAGGTGCCGGCGGCACGGCAGGTACTGCTGGTGGCCAGATAATAATTGGCGGCTCCGGCGGCCTGATAAATTCCGGTGCTGCTGCCGGCATAACAGGAGCCGGTATAAGATAGACTGGCATAAGTGGTCCCGGCGCCGGCATAACTGATCTGGTGCGACACGCCCGTGAGAATGCTGTTGGTCAAAGTACTGGCACCGGCGTTGGTGTCCCTGACCGGTCCAAACGCGTATGTCCCCAGCAGAATATTGGCGTTATCCACGGTAATATTTTGACCGGCCAGCTTGATCTGTCCGCCGTAGTAAACTGCTCCATTGGTCAACACAGTTCCGCAGCCGGAAAATAAATCGTTATAAAGATTCAATGTCAGCGGGTATGCGCCACTGGATGAATCCAGATTTACCGCGGTGCCGCAGTTGAGAAACTGGCTGTTCCAAAGGGGATAAGCCAGCGGGCCGGTGGGATTTTGCCAAATGGCCGTCCCGGCATAAGCAAAACGCAAATTAGATATCAAGGCATTCGTCGAGATGGTGCCGAAAAACATGCTTAAATAAGTATTTGCGGTAGTGACAGGATTACCGGTGCTGCCGTAAATCGCTTCCCCGACACTGTTGTCCTTCCAGGAAGTGAGGACGGCCATGCGGTATGCGTTGGTGGGCGTCACCAGGTTATCCTCTACGTAGATGGTCGCATTATTGGTAAATTTGATGACGGCTCCGCCTTCGATGGTCGTAAAGCCAACCCCGCCGATCAACAGTGTTCCTGAAATCAGATAGGTGCCATCGCCAGTAAAAGTATAGCCGCTTTCAAAGCCGGTCAGGGTGGTATAGTCCAAATCAATGCCCTGCCGCGGGGCAGCATTCCTGGCCAGCACTATTTTTTGATGGCCGTGGCTGATTGGTCGTGGTCCCGGCAACAGCCGTTTGGAGGAAACGATATGCAACGGAGAAGGGAAGTGGACTTTGGCAGTGGCATTGGGCACCGGCGGCAGTTCAGATAATTCGTCGGCCAGCGCCATTACCGGCACTTGCTCGACCAGGATTTGGCGGCCGGAGACACTAATCCACGATTTGCTCACATTTATCGCATTGCCCGGCGCGTTGGTTCCCAAAAGAAAGGCTTTGCCCGGCACCATTTGCATGGTCCCAAAATCCAGAAACTCCTCCGATTCGTCTTCGCTAATAGCCGGCTGTGACGCATTAAAAAATTCCGTCTCCATTTGTAGCGAGGCACTTTCTGAATTCAGGCCGAAATTTCCGGGCGAGGGAGGTTGTTCGCGAATGATGATGTTTTGCTCGAATCCGGCTTTGGTATACGTGTACAACAAATCCGCCTGAACGCCGGTAAAAGCATTGGGATAAAGTATCTGGTTGGCGGAAATCAATTCTCCCACGCTATTGGTCAGGGCAGCGATCAACACCGTGTTGGTACCGTCATCGTAGCTTAATCCGATTGGCTGGCTGCGGAGCTGGGTGCCATCCGGCATCACGAGGGTAATCACGCCCTGGGCAATATCGGACGGAAAATATACCTGATGCTGGCCGGTGATACAACTGGCTGAACCGTCAGGCTGAATCACTATCTGTTCTTGCGAATCCAGCCATTGGCCATTTTGTTGATAGCAAAGGCCGCTGGCCAGCTCAGTGTAACTGTGGCTTTTTGGAATGGCCTGGCCATTTGGATCCTTCTGATACTCGGTCCATTGCCAAACACGGGAATTCGCGTCACGGGAGACGATGGCGGGCGGCGTTGGGGACGGGATCTGATTTGCTTGAATGTCCGTGGCAGTTTGTGACTGGCCAAGGGTTGGAAGGAAGAGAACGGCAATAACGCAGAATTTGGCAAATATTTTCATAAAGATTAACTTCACCTTTTGCTCTGCCGGGGACCTGTGAAGCCACTCTCGCAGAAAATGTTATGCTGTCCAGAACTTTATGTAATTTAACGGCGTTGTAACATTCCCTTAGACCAAAGAGTGAACAACGAGGAGTCAAGTTCTGCTTTGGAAGTGCTGAATTTTGAGTTATGAGTGGTGCCATGTGTAACCACGCCCGCGTGGTAACGTGGTAAAAGTTGAGAGGTGTTCTTTGACATACGAAGCAAAAGCGGAAGTCGGAAAGCGAAAACAATTTGCGTTAATTCGCGAAATTCGCGTAAAAGTTCTGGAGTCTTCAGTACCCTTCCCAAACCTTCCCAAGGGTAAAATTAACAATCCTTTTTCCTGCCGCGCCACCCTATTTCGGAACCCTACAGACCCCTAATGTACCCTATAGAACCCTACAGAACGCCCCCCCGGGGGGGGACCCCCGCCGGACAGGCATCCTTGTATTACACGTGTGTATTTACAGCGGGCCGGGATGTCGTATAATGTTTGTTCTATGAATTCGCCAAAGCGCCAGCGTGTAGTCTGTGGCATGAGCGGGGGAGTCGATTCCTCCGCCACGGCGGCGCTTTTGCAGGAACAGGGCTACGATGTCATCGGCATCACGCTCAAGCTCTGGCCGCAGGATTGCGTGAACCGCGCGGAGGACAAGTGCTGCGGGCCGCAGGCGGTGACGGATGCGCGCTCGGTGTGTGATCGCCTGGGCATCCCCTACTACCTGATTGATGAAGCGGCGGAATTCCAGAAGCACGTTATCCAATATTTTGCGGATGAATATAAGGCCGGGCGCACGCCGAACCCGTGCGTGATGTGCAACCAGAACCTGAAGTTCGGCCGGTTGATTGACCGGGCGGACCAGCTCGGCGCGGATTTCATTGCCACCGGCCATTTTGCGCGCATTGAAAAGAGCGCGGATGGTTCGCGGTATCTGCTCAAGCGCGGGCGCGATGCGCGCAAGGACCAGAGTTATTTTCTGTTTTCGTTGCGACAGGACCAACTGGCGCGCGCGCTGTTTCCCCTGGGCGAAAAGACCAAGAGCGATACCCGGGCCGTGGCGCGGCATTGCAATCTCAAGACCGCCGACAAGGAAGAGAGCATGGAAATTTGTTTCGTGCCGGACAACAATTACGGCGGCTTTCTCCAGCAGGCGAACCTGGTGCAGAAGCATCGCGGCGAAATCGTGGATGTAGCCGGCAAAATTCTCGGCCATCACGAGGGCATCGAATTCTACACCATCGGCCAGCGACGCGGCCTGGGCATCACGACGCCCGAGCCGGTTTACGTCGTCGAACTGGACCCGGAAAATAACCGCGTCGTCGTGGGCAGCGATTCCGTCCTGGATCGCGATGAATTTACCGCGACGAACTGCAATTGGATTCCGTTCGACCAACTCACGGAGCCCATCGAAGTCACGGCCAAGATCCGCTATAACCATCCGGGCGCTCCAGCGACCATCACGCCATCAGGCAATGGCTCAGTGAAAGTAAAACTGCATACGTTGCAGCGCGCGATTACGCCCGGCCAGGCCGCCGTCTTTTACCAGGACGACGTGGTCGTGGGCGGCGGATGGATTGCGCGCTAGCGGGTAGCGGCTGGGTAGCTTGTCTTATGAAAAGCCGGCTGTACCCGAACCCTCACCTCACCCTTACCCTCTCCCCTCCCATCAAATGGGAGCGGAGAGGGAACAGCAACGAAACTCAATTGCGTTTCCGGCATCAACCACCTGGCGACAGATTCATAAATGGCGAACCCTTCAGAAGAATCAAGGTGACTGTCCAACATAAAAAAACAGGGCAGGCTTGCGCCTGCCCTGTTCACGTTTCTTTGGAACCTCAATTACGGACTGGTCACGCGATAGAATTCAGGCGAATTCGTCGCGGACAGATCCGTGTAGCTATAAGTGCCTGCCGGTGATTCAACCGGATGACCGAGGTTGCTCCACTGGTTGAAGGGCAACGTCACATTGGTCGAGCCCCAGACGGTGAAGCTGCCACTGCCACCCACGCCGCTGGTGAAGCTGAAGGTAAAGCTGGAATGACCTCCACTGCCTCCGCCGACCGTGAATGAAGTGCCACCCAACTTGCCGACCGGATAAATAACGATGCCATTGGTCACTGTGACCGGTGCAAAGGCAACACCCTTCAGAGTGACTCCCCCGTGACTGTTATACAGGAGGTTGGTCGCCGTCAGATTGATGGGCTGGTTCCAGGCGGCGGCATCATGCACCATGATGAGCTCGTTGCCAGTGGTGGAGCCGTTACCCGTGGTATAGAACAGGTCAAAGCCACCATTAGGATTGGTCCGGGCAGCGAGGCCGTCGCCACCGTTGGCGGTCTGCCAGTTGGCATTGATTTTGCCACCGGCATTGCCCCAGATTTGATCGGCGGTTACCGGATCGATCGTGAAGGAATTGGTGAACTTAAAGATAGAACCGGAAGACGAATTGGTGCCATCGATGTAATAAATAACGTCAATGTTCGTGCCGTGAGCGCCGGAGGCAACCGCACAGAAGTCCAGCACACTGCCATCAATGGGGAAGCCTTCCAGTTCCTGCAATTCCGCCACACCTGAGGACGGCGGTGAAACGATAGCCATGACCGTAGCCTGGGGATCAGTACCGCCTTCCTGTTGCAAGGCATAAATGTTTCCGTTATAGGCCTTCAACGAACGGACGTTGGCTTGATTGCCCGGAGTATAGCCAATGTAAGCATTATCCGGGGTGTTATTATTCGTGTAAACGCCCCCTTTGTCACCCATCCAGAAGGTAACATTGTCAATGGTCGTAGCGCTGCGGGCCTGGTTGGCCGTGCTGCCTCCGATTCCGGTGTATGAGGTTTGCAGGGCATAATTGCCCAAGGAATTGAACGAGCCACAACCACGCAGATTAACCGTGGTGACGTCGTTGAGCGTTGAGTCACTCCACTGGCCCGCAGTGAAGAGCACCAGGGTACCATCCTGGCTGTTCGCCAACCGTGCGGTTGAACCGGAATTGCTCTGGCGCAAACCATTCGTTTGGGTGGCCGGGACCGGATAAATGTTCACCGGCACCGGTTGATTGACGATATTGGGATTCAATTCAAGCATGCTGAACGTGGTATTGGCCGTGTTCGCATCGAGCTGTTCGACGACGATATTGCCCGGCGCGAAACCGCCCGAAACTGGCGCCGGAATATTAAAGCCGGTGGAGTTGGTGGTGGTGAAAGGCAATCCGCCCAGGCCGGTGATGGCGCTGGCCGTAAAGGTGATGGTGGCGCCCGAAACCGCCCCGCCGCTGATAGCCGAGAGGTTGGTAAAGTTACACACGCCGTTGGTCAACAACTGGACTGCAGCGCTGCCGGGTCCGAAGCTCCATCCGCCAGTGGCCGTGGCCGTGTACGTGGCGCCGCCGACTGCCGACACGTTAGTATATTGGTCATAAACCGTCAGCTTAGGCTGCGAAACGAGCGTGCCGCCGTTGCCGGTCGGGCCGACTGGCTCAACGGATACGCCCAGGCTGGCAGGCAAGCCAGCCCCGATAGTCTGGGCAACCAACGCTGCGCTGTAATTGGTCGAATTGATCGCGATATTCACGGTCGTCGCTTTTTGCAACAGCACCGAAAGCGCCGGATTGAATACGATTTGGCCTGCGGAAATGACATAAGCGGTATTGGTCAGGAGCGTGCCATTGATAGCAATGCTCGAGATGTTCGTGCGCCAATTCAGGCTATCCGTAAAGGTATTGGTGAAAAGACCATCCACGGTTGCAGTGACGGACGGAGCAACTACCGGCGGGGTTAAGGCCGCCCCGGTAGGCACGCCGGTGATTAAGATATTATCAAAGCGCCAATTGCCCGAGGTGTTATTCAAAGCAGTTCCCTGGGTTGAGAAGCAAGAAGCGCCGGTCGAGGCGTTCACGATCCTGATGGCGAAGTGCGGGTTGTTGGCCGCGCTTCCGTTGGGGATAACCGCAGTCAAATTAGTAAACCAATCCTGTCCAGCCAAAGACCCGTTGAGCAGGAGGTTATCGGAAAGATAATATCCCTGAACGGAATAGGCATCCGAACCTGATGTATTGTCCACGAACGCCAGGCCGCCATTAGCGCCGGGCGCGGAAGGAAGGGTGATGGGAACATTCACCCAATTGACGCCGTCAATGGTGTACTGCAACTGCAAATTAGCTTCACCCTGGGTGGTGGCGTACCAATCAAAACCAACCTGAATATTGGTAAAGCCTGTGGTATCGACACTAAATTGCGCGCCCTGGGCGCCGATGGGCGCCGTGCTGGACCAGCCGTTGCCCGATTTCTGGGCGCGAACGCGCCAAACTTGAGTATAGTTAGTGATGCCATTCGCGCCGGTATCGCCGCTGACACCTACAAGGACATCAGGGGCATTGGTGCCAGTCGTATAAGTGTCCATTCCCAAAGCGGCTACAGAAACCGCGCCAACAGAATTATCAATGTTAGGAATCGGATTGGGTACGAAGCTGGAAACGGCAATGTTTTCAAAGGTCCATTGGGCAATGGAGATGATGGGCGCTCCTGAAATTGAGATATTATCAAAGCGCCAGTTGCCCGAGTTATTGTTCAAGGCCGTTCCTGCTGCCGCATAGCAGGAAGTACCGGTGGAAGCGTTCACGAATCGAACGGCGAAGTTTGGGTTGTTGGCGGCCAAAGGATCAGAAATCGTTACAGTCAAATTGGTGAACCAATTTTGTCCGGCCAAATGGTTGGTATTGGCGTTATCGCAGAGAAAGTATCCCTGGACGGAATTCGCATCGGAACCCGCTGAATTATTCACCACCACGAGTCCGCCATCGGCGCCCGGAGCCAGGGAGATGCTGACCGGAACATTGGTCCAGTTGATGCCGTCGTCGGTGTATTGGACCTGCATGTTGGCCTCGCCCTGGGTGGTTACATACCAATCAAAGGCCACCGAGATACTCTTATAACCCGTGGTATCCGCGCTAAATTGTGCGCCCTGGGTGCCGACGGGAGCCTGGCTCGACCAGCCGTTGCCCGCGAGCTGCCCGCGCACGCGCCATTGGTGGGATGTATTGGAAATCGTATTGGCGCCGGCATCGCTGGCTTTGCCTGCCAGAACGTCCGGGTCGTTCGTCCCCAGTCCGGGCGTGTTGTAAATATCCATGCCAAAGCTTTGCACCGATACAGCGCCTTTGCTGTTGTCAATATTCGGAGCAGGGTCTGGAGCGTAATTGGTAATGGCCAGGTTCTCAAAAGTCCATTGGGCAATGGTCGATGAGGTTTGGGCTTTAGACAGAGACGGCAGAGCCAGTAGCAAAGCCGCACATGACGCGAAGATAATTTTTTTCATTTTAATATTAAAGGTCCTGTCCCGGGAAAAAGGACGGCCAGAATAAATCCCAAAGGTATTACGGCAGAATGACTTTCATGTTACAATCCCGTGACGCGCCCGGCGGGCAATATGGTAAAAGGCAAGAAAAGGCCGTGAAAATTGAGTTTTTTGACCGCCCGGCGGAAAATTAAATTTCTGTCATTTTCATGTCACACAATCGTAACACAACGTACACGTGGTTGTAAAAAATCCGTTCAATCATCACGTGGAATGATTGACTTAAAGAAGCCAGGCATCATACACCCCCGCAAGTCTGCCCGAAACGGCGGATTTACACTGATTGAATTGTTAGTCGTTATCGCGATCATCGCTATTTTGGCGGCGGTATTGCTGCCGGTTTTAGCCAAAGCCCAACAGCGCGCCCAGTTAACCGCCTGCGAAAATAACGCGAAACAATGGACTCTGGCCAATTCTCTCTACGTGGATGACAACAACCAGACTTACCCGTGGCCTAGATACCAGGTAAGCGCCACCGGTGAACAAGACCAGCCTACCTGGACGGTAGTCCAGCAAATGTACGTGGCAAACCAGGCGGGACAGACCGCACAAATCGGCACAGGAAACTATCAAGATGGCCAGCAAAGCTGTGTCTGGTTCAACTGTCTGCCGCAGTATGTGGGCGGTCAACCGTTATACTACTGGTTCAATTCAACCAGGACGGCTGATTTTTATAATTCCAAATCCATTTATAACTGCGCGCGGATGCTGGCCACGGGTTATAACCCGCTAGACAAGTCTCCCAGTCACGGTTTCACGGATCAAACGCAACGCCCGCTTTTCAATTACGCGATGAATTCCAAGTCTTTGGCCAACGAACCCAATGGCACCATTTTGAAAAGCGGGAGGGTTAAGAACCCCTCAGCCTTTGTAGTTTTTTCCGAAGTCCGCGCCCGCTCCGATGATTTGCCCTTTAACGTGGTCGGCAATGCCAATTACCTGGATCTGGCGACACCGCATTGTTATACCACGCGGTTTTCCGCGCGTCACAATCGCGGGAGTGACATTCTCTTTAGCGACGGCCATGTGGGCTGGTACAGGTATTCATACGTCGTCAATTCCACGGGCAACGATCCCGGTAACTGGGACATCAACTGGGATTGCAGCGGAATAACAGTGCCTTGAGACGAAATCATTTTCGTGTCTTTCTGCCGGTGCGGAGTTAAGCTTCGCGGGTGATTCGCAATATCATTTTTGACTGGTCGGGCACGCTGGTGGATGATTTGCCTGCCGTCCTGAAAGCATCCAACTTCGTCCTGGCACAGGCCGGCAAATCAGAAATGACGCTGGAGGAATTCCGCGCGGAATTTTCCCTGCCTTTCACCAATTTTTACAATCGCTACACGCCGGACGTGCCCATGCCGCAGCTCGAGGAATGGTTTCACGCGGAATTCAAGCGCTCCCAATCGTCCGTCTGCGAGCTGCCGCATGCCCGCGCTTTCCTGGAATTTTGCCGCCAAAACAATTTACGCCTGTTTCTTCTCAGCACAGTCCATCATGACCATTTCCTCGTGCAATGCCGGGTCACCGGGTTCGACGTGTTCCTCGAACGGCCTTACACCGGCGTCTGGGATAAGCGTGAAAAAATTCATGAGATCCTGGACGAAAACGGTTTACTCCCCGCCGAGACGCTGTTCATCGGCGATATGCAGCATGACATCGAAACCGCGCGGCATGGGGGCGTACATTCCTGCGCGGTACTGACGGGCTACAATACCGTGGAGCAATTGCGCGCCGCCAGGCCGGACCTGATCGTGGAGCATCTTTCGGAATTGCGTGACGTGCTGGAAAAGAATGACTTCCAGATCGGCAAACCATCACGGGCACGCAAGGAAACATTGCCGTCCTTCCCCCTGTCCACCGTGGGCGGCTTGATTTTCAATTCCAAAGATGAAGTGCTAATGATCCGCACGCATAAATGGTCGAACTTATGGGGAATCCCCGGCGGAAAAATCAAGTATGGCGAGGCGTCTGAAACTGCCCTGCGCCGCGAAATTTTGGAGGAGACCGGGTTGAAGATTTCGAAGATCCAATTCGTGCTCGTCCAAGATTGCATTCATTCAAAGGAATTTTATCGCGACGCGCATTTTGTCCTCCTGAATTACACCTGCCGGTGCGCCGGTAAAAATCCCGGGGTAAAATTGAATGAGGAAGGCCGTGAATTTCGCTGGATGAAACTGGCGGACGCCAGAAAAATGAAACTGAACAAACCGACGAAGATCCTGATCGACGCGGTCTTAAAACAAAAGGGCAAAGCCAGGAGCGGCCCAAAACGCAAAAGGTAGATTCAAAAGATGAAAATCTCGATCGTCGATCTTGAAGTGTTTTACCGGGTGGGGGTGCCGGATGAGGAACGAGCCAAACCGCAACGGCTGCTTTTGACGATTGAGATGGAATTTGATTTTTCTACCGCTGCCAAAACGGATTCCATTGCTGACACCATTGATTATTTCGCGGTTTCGCAGCGGCTTTTGAAATTTGGGGACGGCCAAAGCTGGAAGCTGATCGAAAAACTGGCGACCGATATTTATGAAATGATTTTGTGCGAATTCAGGCCGCAAAATGTTTCTGTGGAAGTAAAAAAGTTTGTTATCCCGCAAGCGCAGTATGTTTCAGTTTTTGTTAGTGGAAAAAATTTAAAGGAATGAATGGTGAGTCGGTTCACTTGGTCTAAAACTATTGACCGTCCATCGCCTGAACTTTCCAGCCATTTTCATTCATCGTAATTTTCACCGCGCCGGATTCACGGGTATAGAGAACTGGAATTTCTTTTTGTTCCAAGCGCTCCTTTAACTTGCGGCCGGCACGGCGTGTCGCGGGAAATTCGGAATCCGCAATTACAATCAGCTGCGGTTGAATGGCGTCGACCAAAGCATCGCTGAGCGGCTCACCTTCGTTTGGCAGCCCGGCGATGACAATGTCGGCGTGCAAATCGTTTGTTCCCGAGAGCAACGCACTTTGGCCGACGTGACTCAAATCGGATAACAAGAGGACTTTGGTCCCTGAAAAATTTCCAAGTAACACGAGCGCATTGTCGTCCGCCCGCGTCAAATCGTTGGTGGCCGGAGGCCATAGAACGCGCCAGCAGCCGTTGGTGCCGCGATAATCAAAAACCTTGTGCCGCGACTGGTCAAAAGCCGCAAGGTTTTCATTATAAACCGGGGAACGAAAATGAACAGCACTGGCCCATAGCTCGCCAATGCGGAAAAGTCCTTCCAGCGATTCCGCGCCGCCGCAATTCTTCGTATCGCCTTCCGTCAAAGCGAGCCGTGGCAACGTGTTCACACCCTGCGCGCGGAGAAAAGGTTTCAGTGTGAAATTGACGGCATTATCATTGCCGCAATCCACCAGCCAATCATTTTGACGGCCGCCACCTTCTACAAAAACCGCATGCCCGCCGTTCAGTGGCAGGACTGTCAAATGAATTTTTCCTCGCGACTGCTCCCATTGCCAAAAATAGATTGCGACAATGAGGGCCAACATACCTGCGGCGAAAACTTTCCTTGGCCTGGTCTTCAGCCAGCCGCTCAAGGCGACAATAAGGATGACATAATAGACAGCAATCCAAATCCACGATGGCGCAGAAACATAAACATACGAGCCGGGAATTTTTGTGAACCATACGCTCACATGGGACATTGCGGCCATCAAAAACCAGGCCGCATTATTGAAGAGCGCCGTGGCCCACGGAAGCCAGGCGCCGCAGATGAGGGCGCCCAGGTTTGCCATCAACGCAAATGTACCCAGCGGCACGGCGATGAGATTTGCCAGCGGCGAGATCGGGCTGAATAGATTAAAATAGAACGCGCTCAAAGGAATCGAACCTATCCACGCCGCCAGCGACAGGGAAAAGTAACGCGCAAGAATTCGCATGACTTGTGTCAATGCGCGTCGCCATGTGGGGACGAGTTCAGCCGGTAAAAGGGGATCATATTTCAACCACTGGTCGGTCAAATCGTTTAATTTGGGCAGGAGCAAAGCGATGGTAAGCATGACAAAGAACGAAAGCTGGAAACTTGCCTCGAAAAGCTGGCGCGGATCCCACAGCAAAATCAAAAAGGCAGCCGCGGCCAGTGAGTTCAATAAATCAGACGGGCGTTTCAAGGCCCAGCCACCCAGTACGACGGTCATCATCATCGAGGCGCGAATGGCGGACGATTCCCAGCCGGTCGCTGCGGTGTAAAACCAGATGATGGGAATGGCAATGGCTCCGCTCCACGCGCGCGAGACTTGCAGCACGCGCAACAAGGTCACGAGCATTCCAGAAATAAGCGCAATCCGCAGGCCGTCAATGGCAAAGAGATGCATCGTGCCGGCGCGCAAGAAAGGATCGCTCACATCCCCGGTAAACGCCGTGCGCCATCCCAGGGTCATAGCCCAAAGGAGGCGCAGTGTTTCGCCTTCCTGCAGGCCTAGGGCGAGTTTCTGTTGCGACCAATTCAAAAAACGGGTGGTCAGGGGCGGCCTGGATAGAAACGGTTCACGCAGTTTCCAATCATTGGTGGACTGGGTCTTGAGCTCATAAAAAATCCCGCGCGTTTCCAGATAGGCACGATCATCAAAGAGGCCTTCAGCCAAAGGCGGCGCCGGACGCTCAATGACACCTTTGATTTCTACAGGCTGCCCGGCAAAGAAATTTTCCTGAAGGTAGCCGGGCGTAAAGACGATGACTTCGCCCGTAGCCGGCTGCCAATCTCCGCCGGATTGAATTTCCTTCACGCGCACTTGCGTCAGGGTATGTTCCGTTTCAAGTTCACCACGCCGGGAAAGTTTTAACTGCGGCGTCTGGTCCATTATGCCGCGCACGGTAACAATCTTCGTTTCATCGCCAATCAGATGGCGCAAATCATCCGGGGAAATAACGGCGGTACGGAAAATGAGATTGGTCCAGCCGGAAAATACCAACAGTGCGCAAAGCAGAAACGGGCGAAATTTTTTTAGGACGAAAAACAGGATGAGGATGACGAACGAAGCTGCGAACAATGCTATCGCCGGTGGCTTAAATAATTCTGCGAGCAACAGGCCGATGGCATAAAATGAAACGACGGTAACAAACGGGCGTCTCATTGGTTATTTTGTGGTTTACACGCGCGAAGGCAGTGGAAAATCCACCACACCAGCAGGCCGATCGCCGCGCCGCCGGTATCAATGCAGACGTCCGAGAAAAGCGCCGTCCGGCCCGGAACGAAACTTTGATGGAATTCATCGCTCGCGGCATAAAGAAAAACGATGAGCAACGCCCCGCCGACTCGCGGCCATGACCACGCCGGCAGGTTGGTCCTGGAATGGGAAAGCGCGCGGAAAACCAGCAGCCCCAAAATGGCGTACTCGGTCAAATGGCAGCATTTGCGTAAAACCAGATGGATGCGCTCAAAGTCCTGGTCGGACAGATGCGGGAAAAGCCATAACACGAACGGCCGGAAAAGGTGTTGAGAACGTTCATGGGAATGCGGATCCGCCGATGCGCCAAAAATGACCACCATCCAGACGACGACTGGCAGCCAATATTTCAAAAATTGACGCATAAAAAAGTCTCCAAGTTAAGGTTTTAAGTTTCAAGCAGTAAAAATCCTCCCCCATTGGCCTCCACATCCGATGAACTCCAAACTTGAAATGCCGGGCAATATGTGGAGATAATAAACCTTTCATAATGAAAAACTGGCCTTTCCTGTCGGCTCCGCGCTCAATCATAACGGCAGCACTTCTGACTATGGCCGGCGCTGCCGGCACGTTCAAAGCCGCAGCCGCGCCACCAGCGGATGTGATTGCCCAAATCCACTTTATCGGGGGAGACAATATCTCCGGCAATAATGCCAATTACCCAACCTTTCGGGATGAATTTTGTTCGCCGCAGGCTCACGCTCTCCAGAGCCAGACGCTCGATAAATTGTCCCATGCCCCCGGCGTTTGGTTCAAGGACAAGCTTCCGACCAGCGCGGGCGATGGCTCAGCTCAATTGCGCCCGTTACTGGATGATTTCTTAAAGTCCGAATGGATTTTTGAAATGCGCGAAGCCCCCGGCTCGCCGGAATACGCGTTGGCCATCCATCTGGACCCTTCCCGCGCGCAGCTTTGGCAATCCAACTTGCGCAATCTCCTGCAATCATGGACGAAAATTACAGCGCGGGATATCCCCGGCGGCTGGGAGTTGAAGAAAGACCTGCCGCCGAACCTGTTTCGTTTCGTTCGCGTGGGGGATTGGGTAGTCATCGGTTGCGGACAAAATGAATTGCCGCTGGCCGATAAATGGTCCAAGGGTGGAACGATTCCCAAAGGCGGCACAGACTGGTTGGACGCAAACGTCAACTGGCCGCGTCTGGCGGAACTTTTTCCCGCTTTTGCCCGGTTCGATTTTCCTGCCATCAAAATGCAAGTCACCGGAAAAGACGGCAATATGCAATTGAACGGGACATTCGATTTGTCCCGGCCTCTGCCCCCCCTGGAAAAATGGCGAATGCCCGTTTCGCTCATTCATGATCCCTTGACCAGCTTCATCGCCGCGCAAGGGCTTGGTCCCTGGTTGAGAAACCAAAGCTGGGCCAGGACGCTCAACCTTTCACCGGAACCAAACCAGTTCTTTATCTGGTCACTGGGGATGTCGCCGCTGCAAACGTTTCTTGCCGTTCCCGTCCCTAATTCAACCAACGCCCTGGCGCAAGTGGGCCAAAATCTCTCTGCTGATCTCGACTGGCAGAGCCCTTTACTGTCGCCATTTAAATTGGTGAGGACCCCGTATCGGGTGGCGTTGCAAGGAACTCCTTTCGCCGCGCCCGAAGTGTTTGCCATGCACCAGCCAGAGGGAGACTTTTTGTTTGCTGATGTTTTTCCCAATGTACCGCGCGGCAAGGCGCCTCCGTCGCAATTGATGCAGGCTTTGAGCCAGCAAGGTTTGGTTTATTATGACTGGGAAGTCACCTCTGAACGGCTCAGGGACTTGCCTCAACTGACACAACTTGCCCTGATGCTAAGCAGGCATCGTCAACTCGCCGCAAACAGCGCCGCCAGCCAGTGGCTTAACCTGATGGGGCCCACACTGGGGCCTTCGATCACCCAGATCACTGAAGCCGGGCCACAACGACTGTTGTTCATGCGCAGTGCGCCGGCCGGATTGACGGCAATCGAGCTGATTGCCCTGGCCAACTGGCTGGAAGCGCCCAATTTTCCGGGATGCGACCTGCGCCTGACCCCGCGCCCCCTGCAGTTGCTGCACCGGCCGGTAAAAACATTAAGCACACCTGCTCCTGTGCCGGCGCACCACTAGCCCGCTTAAAATTAAAAGCGTCGAATATGAAGGAGCGGCTGCCGTTCCGTTTTTCTTCATTTTCTATTTCATATTTTCCGCATCCATTGTAAAAAATCCCCATGCTTAAGCTAGGAGTGAATATTGACCACGTGGCGACCCTCCGCGAAGCGCGTTATCGCGGCCGCGGATTTGGCGAACCGGATGCCGCGGAAGCCGCGAAAATTTGCGAGGCCGCCGGCGCTTATGGTATCACCGCGCATTTGCGGGAGGATCGCCGGCATATTCTGGATCGTGATGTCTGGAAATTGCGCGAAGTCGTTAAGCGGCTAAATCTTGAAATGGCCAACACACCGGAAATCATTTCGATTGCGCTGAAATTGAAACCGGACATTGTCTGCCTCGTGCCGGAACATCGCCTGGAAGTGACCACTGAGGGCGGGCTGGACGTCGCCGGCCATGAAAAATCGCTGGCGGAAACGTGCAAGAAAATGAAGGACGCAGGCATTGACGTGAGCCTGTTTATTGCGCCGGACGAAAAGCAAATCGAAGCCAGTGCGCGCGTCGGGAGCCAATATATCGAATTGCACACAGGCCAGTTCGCCGAGGCGTTTCTTGAAAAGAAATTGCCGCCAGGCAGCGACGGCGCTGGTTTGCCGGAACTGCAGCGTTTGATATCTGCCGCGAAACAGGCACACGCCCTGGGCCTGGGCGTGAATGCCGGGCACGGTTTGAATTATGAAAATTTGCCCACTCTCTTTTCTGTGCCGCACATGGAGGAATTAAACATCGGCCACAGCATTGTCAGCCACGCAGTTTTTGTGGGAATGAAAACAGCGGTCACTGAAATGTTACACTTGATGAAAGGCTATAAAGGGTGAAGATTGCTGCCAGACATGTTTCACCCCTGCCACCCATAAATGATTCTCGGCATCGGCATCGATATTATTGAAGTAGCGCGCATCGCCGCGTCGCTGGAAAAATTCGGCCATCGCTTTGGCGAGCGGATTTTATCGCCGGCCGAGATCGAATATTGCCTCGCGCACGCGCATCCGGCGCCATTTGTCGCCGCGCGCTTTGCGGCCAAGGAAGCGATTTCCAAGGCGTTTGGCACAGGCATCGGCGTACAGTTGGGCTGGAAGGATATGGAAGTCTCGCACCGGGAAAGCGGTGAGCCGTTCGTGATTTTGCATGGCAAAGGGAAAAGCCTGTTCGAGTCGCGGCGCGCGAAAGGCTTATTCATCAGTATCAGTCACACGCAAGCTTATGCGGCCGTGGTCGCGGTTTTAGAAGGATAAGCCGGGTTCGTTTTCGCGTTTAAATCCCCTTTCTCCTTTTTCCCCGGCCTGTTTTCCGCCAAACTCCGGCTGTGGAAACAGCCGTTGCGGCGATTTTGCTTTTCGCGGGCGCGAGTTTCTTTTTTGCGCTGGCGGAAACGGCATTCTTTTCCCTGAGCAACTGGCAGGTGCGCCAGCTCTCCGAAAAATATCCCCGCGCAGGCAAAATTGTCGGCAAGCTGTTGGAACGGCCTGATGATTTGCTGGCCACGCTCGCGCTGGGCAACACCTTCGCCAATGCCGCGGTCATCGCCGCCACGCTCTGGATGATTTTCGACGCCCGTCGGCCGTTCTTCCTCACCCTGGCCGGGCTGGTGGCGCTGGTGCTGATCGGCTGCGAAGTTTTTCCGAAGACGCTGGCCGTGCGCCAGCCGGAGCGATGGGCATTGCGTTCAGGCTGGCTGCTGTTGATTTTTCAGAATTGCACCAAACCGCTCTATCGCGCGGCGCAATGGCTCGACTCGCTTTCGATCAAAAAGATTTCCCGGCCCCGATCGACGGCTTTGCCGGAAGCTGAATACCAGGAACTGCTCGAAATGGCTTTCCAACAGGGCACGCTCGGCGAATCGGAAAAAGAAATTATCCTCCAAATCATCAGCCTCGACCAGCGCACCGCGCGCGATGTCATGCGCCCGCGTGCGGGAATGGCCAGCATTCCCGATGACGCGACCGTGGAGGAAATGATCGCTGCGGCGAAAAGATTCAGGCATCGCCGCCTGCCCATGTTTGATGAAACACCCGATACCATCGTTGGCATTCTCAATACCCGCGCCCTGTTGCTCGATCCCCAAACCGACCTGGCCGACGTCATCGAATTTCCTTCCTTCGTGCCGGAGAGCATGAATTTGCTCCGGCTTTTTCAAAGTTTGCAAAAACAGCGGCGCGGCATGGCGGTCGTTCTCGACGAATTCGGCGGTGTCGCCGGCCTCGTCACGATGGAAGATATCCTGGTTCAGTTAGTTGGAAAAATTTATGCCGCCGCGCCGGTGGAAGGGTTCGTCATGGAAAAGCTCGGCCCGAACGACTGGCGCGTCAATGGCGCGATGCGCCTGGAGGATTTTCGCCGCGAATTTCCGGCCCTGGGCGAAGTGGATGAAGTGGAAACGATGGGCGGCCTGCTCACGCATCTGCTCGGCGTCGTTCCCGGGAACGGCGAATCAGCCACCTTTCGCAATTTGAAACTCACCGCCCGCGCTGTGGACGAGCGCCGCGTCAAAGAACTAAGCGTGCAACGGATAAAATGACCTTCTCCCTGACATCAAATGCCGTTGCCCTGGCCGTCCTGGTTCCCTGCCTGTTTGTTTCGTTTCTGCTATCGGGCATGGAGGCGGGTGTTTTTGCACTCAACCGCCTGCGCGTCCGCCGGCTGGCGCGGGCGGGCCGGCAATCGGCCAAATCCCTTAATGCGTTCCTGGAAAATACGGAAAAATTCCTGTGGACCATCCTTGTCGGAAATACCCTCGCCAACTTTTTGATCCTCGGTTTCGCCCTGGCCAAAATTCACCAATGGTTCGCCGGGGACCGTGCCCTTATGGTCGTGGTGTTTGCCGCCACCGTTTTTCTCTTTTACACGCTGTTCGACCTGTTGCCCAAGATGTTATTTCGGGCACTGCCGAATTCGCTCTGCCTGGCCTCGGCGAATATTTTTCGCCTGCTCTATTTTGCCTTAAGCCCGCTTGTTTTCGTCGTCGAAGGCATTTCGAAATTCATCCTGAGTTGGACAGGCGGTCGCGCATTTACAGGACAGCTTTTTGGCAATCGCGAAGAGATGCGTGCGCTGATGCAGGAATCCGCGCAGGCGCTCACCGGCGACGAACGCGCCATGATTAATCGCGTGCTCGACCTGCAAAACTTCACCGTGCGCCAGATCGCCGCGCCGCTTGCGCAGGTCGCCACCGTGGAAAAAGAAATCTCCGTGGGCGATGCACTGATCATCGCGCGCGAAAGAAAGTTTTCGCGCCTGCCGGTCTGGGAAAAGCGCGACGGCAAACGCCGTATCGCCGGCCTTTTTTTAGTGGGACCGTTGCTCTATCGCGATGACGTGGATTTGACCAAACCGGTGGCCGTTCACATGACGCCTGCCTTGTTTATGAACGAGAATGTGCGGCTGGAAATCGCCTTGCGCCTGATGCAGCGGGCCGGCCACCGTCTGGCCATCGTCCTGGCGCGTAATGGCAAAGAAGTCGGCGTCTTGTCGCTGGAAGACATTTTGCGGGTCCTCTTCGGGGAGGTGAAGCTGTGAACGGGATGATTATCGTCACGCTGAAAATTCTGGCGGTGATCGTCCTGGTGCTGCTCAATGGTTTTTTTGTGGCGGCAGAGCTGGCCCTCGTGCGCATTCGCGAGACGCAATTGGACACACTAGCCACCAGAAACCAGATCCGCACCAAAACGGCGCGGCTCATTGTCCGCAATCTCAATTCTTATTTAAGCGCGACCCAACTGGGTATCACCATGGCCAGTCTCGGCCTGGGCTGGATCGGCCAGTCCTTTTTTGCCAAACTGTTTTCACCCCTGCTGGACATGCTTCGCATTCAGTCGCCGGGGCTCCAGGACTCTATTTCCTTTCTCATCGGTTTCCTCCTGCTGACCTTTTTTCATATCACTGTCGGCGAGCTGGCGCCTAAATGGTTTACCATCCAGAGACCGCTGCCGGTGGCATTATGGTCGGCGGTGCCGCTGCGGATTTTTTACATCGCATTTTACCCGTTCAACCGGCTGCTGAACCTCGCCGCGCGGCTCCTGCTCAAGCAGATTGGCATCGAGCCGGATGCCGCTCCGGAACGCGGGCAATCGGAGGAGGAATTGCGCCTGACACTGGCCGCGTCACGGGGAGATTTTGCGCGCGGACGCGGCATCGCACTGAATGCGCTCGATTTGCAGAACCGCGCCGCCCGGGAAATCATGCGCCCCCGCCAGGAAATCGCCGCGCTGGATACCGAAATGCCGCTCGCGGATTGCATCGCTCTCATCGAAAAAACCCGCTACTCGCGTTATCCGATTTGCGACAGTGGTGATCCGGACAAAATGCACGGAGTCATCCACATCAAAGATATTTACGCGCAACGCGACAAAGCCAAAACTGCGGCGGATTTGATTCCCTGGGCGCGCAAGGTGATTTACGTCCCGGAAACCTCGCGCCTGGAAAAACTGTTGCAACTATTCCAGGAACGCAGGTCTCACTTTGCCGTGGTCGTGGATGAATTTGGCGGGACGCTGGGCATTGTGACGTTTGAAAATGTGCTCGAAACACTGGTTGGCCAAATCCAGGACGAGTTCGACCAGGAAAAATCCGAACTGGTGCAAATCAGCGAGAAAATCTGGGAAACCACCGGTGCGCTGCCACTGCCCGAACTGGAAAAGATCGTGGGCATCATCGAGCACGGCGAAGGCGTGGCAACTGCGAGCGGTTTAATCACCGAAAAACTGGGTGGCTTTCCCAAGCCCGGCGATACCCTGGCGGTGGGAAATTTCGAATTGCAAGTGGAAGAAATGGACGGCGCGCGCGTGGGCCGGTTAAAGATCACCAGGACCGGGGAAAATCCAACTGATTTCTGGACCAAGTCACGCCCCATCTCCCACTAGTTTCGGTTTACCCCACCTCTCACCACATCACGCCGCGAATCGCAAAGATCGCGCCGCCCAGGCCAATTACGGCATCCGCAAAAACCGCCGGCCAGATTCCATTGACGGCGCAGCCTGTCCCAAAAAGTATCAGCCCGCCGATCCAAACGCCAAAGGGATAAAGATCCGCCCCTTTTTTCTGCCGGGGTTTTTTAACCACCAGCCAGGGCGCTGCCACCAGCAAAATCAAGAGGGTCACGGCAGCCCAGGTAATAAAATTAACCAGCGGTGCGCCCTGCCAGGTCAGTTTCAAGGCCGAGGGCAACCAAACCCAGCAATGTTTCACGTGCGAAGCAAATGGGTCGAAGGCGATGTCAAAAAGCAAAACTAAAATCGCCGTCAGGCCAATGACCTTATAACCGTAGGTTTTATTTTTTCGCCACGGGCGCAGGATCAAGCGCGCCAGCCCGCGGGAGTTTAAAACGATAATCACCCAAATCAGCGGCATCACCCACGAGAGTGACTTAAAAAAAACCGGGCCTACGCCTGAACTCAGGATAAACGGACCGAACGGCAAACCGGTCCTGGCGCCAAGCGCGGAAAGGCCGCCGCCGATTACGGCAATACCGAACGCCACTGTCAAAACGTTCTGCAACGGCAAACGCTGCCATAATGAGGCGAGCGTGCTTCCGGCAGCCGTCAAAATCAGGGCAGTATCGATCTGGCTTTGGCTGGCAAAATGGATCGGCGAGAAAAACGAAATCATTTCCAGCACAAATGCCGCGGCAAACAATACGGCGAATAACCAATGGCAAAGGATCGCTGATTTATTTTCCAAGACAGCCGGCGATTGGTCGGGCGGATTTCCCATGCGGAGTTTTTCCCGGCTTAAAGTTGCAAGGTCTGGCAGGGCGCGTGTTGCGATGCCACCTGGAGATGAATGTGGCTGGCGCCGATTTTCCCCAGCCGCTCAGCCATGATTTGCATCGCCAGTTCCGGCTTGTTGCATTCGCGGCTCAAATGGGCGAGGTATAAATGTTTCAAGCCGTCCGACATGATTTCCGTGGCGGCGTCTGCCGCAGCCTCATTCGAAAGATGGCCGTGCCGGCCCAGGATGCGCTGCTTCAAGCTCCATGAACGGTTCGAATTTTGCAGCATCCGGACGTCGTGATTGGATTCGAGGACCAGCACATTGGCCGGGCGAATGCGTTCCATCACCAGCTTCGTCATGTGGCCTAAATCCGTGGCAAAGCCAAAATTCCCCGCAGAAGTGCGCAGCAAAAACCCGACGGGATCCTGCGCGTCATGGGGGATGGGAAAAGTTTCGACGAGCAAATCGTTCAATTCAAACTGGTCGCCGGTCTGGAACAATCGCCATTCAAGCCTTTGCAAAAAATCGCCCATGGTCTTTTCCATGCCGTCGAAGAGCGGGTCGCGCTTGCCGTTCCACCGCTCTTTCAGCGCCCAGGCAATGGCTTCCTGCGTGTCACGGTTGCAGTAGATGGGAATTCTCAGTTTCTCAGCCAGGCCAAACAAACCGGAGATGTGGTCGGCGTGTTCGTGGGTGATGAGAATGGCCGAGAGATTTTCCGGCGTACGGCCAATCATCGCGAGGCGCTGCCGGATTTGGCGCGGGGAAAACCCGGCGTCGATGAGCACGCGGGAATTTTCGGTTTCAACGTAGGCACAATTACCGGAAGAACCGCTGCCGAGAATAGTAAACTGAACGGGCACACGCCACCTTACCGCTGCCCCACGAAGCAGGCAATTTTTTTTCGGTTAAAATTTCTTAAACCGTGCGCGACGGCTGTGAACCTAATTCTGGTTCCCCCGCGCGGCCGTTCGTTCCGTTTTTTCCCACGGTTAATTTTCGATAATCCGCCAGCGCCAGCAACGGCCAGGCGTTGCGGTAGATGTCGTACTTCAAATAAAAAACCTTCGGAAAACCTGTGCCGGTCGTTTCGTGCTCGGTCCATGAGCCGTCGCCATTTTGCGTGCGGATCAAATAATCCACGCCGTGTTTGAGGTGCGGGTTATTGGGGTCATCAAATGCGCACAGGCCCATAACGGCCCACGCCGTTTGCGATGCCGTGCTCGGGCCGCGGCCTTTGAAAACCGGATCGTCGTACGTATTGCAACGTTCGCCCCAGCCGCCGTCCTCATGCTGGACGCTTTCAAGCCATGATTTCGCGCGCAAAATCCACGGCTGGTTCATGTCCATGTTCATCGCGCGCAACCCGCGCAACACCTGCCAGGTGCCGTAGATATAATTGACGCCCCAGCGCCCATACCACGAACCATCCGCTTCCTGTGTGTCGCGAATGAACTTCATCGCCTTCTCAATCTGGAAATGACTATTGTCCCAATTTTCGTAGCCGAGGAGCTCCAGGATGCGCGCGGTAATATCCGCGCACTCGGGATCAATCATCGCGTTGTGGTCGGCAAAGGGGACTTTTTCGAGAATGTTCTTGGTGCAATCTTTGTCGAATGATGCCCAGCCGCCGTCTTTGCATTGGAAGGTCATCATCCACTTCAAACCGCGCTGGAAACATTCATCGCGGCGGGCCGGATTATCGGTCGGAATCTTGCGCAGCGCGAGCAGCACCATGGCGGTGTCGTCCACGTCCGGGTTCCATTTATTGTTATATTCAAAGACCCAGCCGCTCGGTTCGACGTCCGCGGGATTTTTATATTTCCAATCGCCGCGAAAACGGATTTCGCGGTCAATCAGCCAGTCCGCGGCCAGCTTGAGCGCCGGATGATCTTCCGGCAGGCCTGATTCGCGCAGGCAAATCGCAACAATCGCCGTGTCCCACACGGGCGAGAAACAGGGTTCGATGCGCACATCATTCTCCGTCTCGTGCTGGAGTTTTTTCAGCTCATTCCACGCGCGAACCACTTGCGGATGGTCATTGGCATAACCCAGGACCTGCAACGCAATCAGCGCGTTGAGCATGGCCGGGAAAATGGCGGCCAGGCCATCGGCCCCTTCGAAGCGTTCGAGCATCCAGCTCTCCGCCTTCTTAAGCGCCGTTTTACGGAAGGGATGGACCTTATGCTCCGCAAACCATTCGGCGAATTTGTGCAGCCGGTCGAGCCACAGGAAAAAGTTGCGCCAGGAGATCCTCTCCGGGTCAGGCGCGAGCGCCAGGTCGCGCTCATGGATGCCTTCGGGATAAAGCTCGTCCAAATCCACTTTGACCGGATGCGTGGGCTTGAAATGGTTAATGATGGCCAGCGGCACGAGCATGCCGCGCGACCAGTTGCTCATCTCCCAAAAATTCACGTGGAACCATTTGCCAATCAGGATGAATTCACACGGGATGGTCGGCACATATTCCCACGGGAAAAGGCCGAGCAGCGCGAGATAAAGTTTCGAGAACGTGTTCATGCGCGGAACACCGCCCAGGCTTAAAGCCACCTGGCGGGCGCGGAGCATGCGGGGATCGGTCTCAGAGACACCGGCCAATTTTAGCGCCAGATAGGCCTTGATGGTGGCGTTGACTTCAGAAGGGCCGCCGTAATAGATATTCCAGCCGCCGTCGCGCAATTGCATGGAAAAGAGGCGATGAACCGCCTTGCGCTGCCACGCTTTGTCCACGCGCCCGTCCCAGTGATGGTAAGCCACCATGTCCGAGACAAGCGTTGAGTCCACCATTAATTCGCCGACGAAATAACCTTCCGGCTTTTGCAAGCTGAGGAGGTTGTTTTGCGCCCGCAAAATGGCGGTGTCCAGGTCCTGCGCAAAACCTCCCGCTACATGAACTGACGAAGGCGATTGCGTCGGCTGAACCCTTGATGCACCTTCAGTCAACACTCTTATATTCTGCGAGTCTGGCCTCAATGTGTAAAGATATTTGATATCCCAACCCTCGTGGAATCTGGTCGCAAACGAGGGGATTGTCAAATGACGTTTTATTCATTTCATCGGCTGAACTGAGGGCCGGGAACAGGGAAAAGTTTGTTTTTTACGCGCTGCAAGTCGATTTTTTAATCCTGTTGGGATTGGGAAACACTTACTTCGCTAAGGCTGGCTCAGCTTCACAACTCCCATCCCCACACCCGCACCCACTTTCCTCCTGGTCCGCAAAACCGTGGTTATCCCAAGAGGGATCGAGGCCGAGGTCTTTGAGCATTTGCAGGTCTTTTTCCACGGGCTGGTTCAGCGTAGTGAGATAGTTGCCGACCATGAGCGCGCTGGCGCCGGCCATGAAAATCATGCTTTGCGCGTCGCGCAGGTTCACCGTGCGGCCACCGGCAATCATGATTTCCTGCCGGGGCAAAATGAAACGGAAACACGCAATGGTCTTCAAAATTTCCAGCGCCGGCAGCCTTGGATTGTTTTCGAAGGGCGTGCCGGGAATGGGATTGAGGATGTTCACCGGCACGACGTTCGCGCCGATGGCTTTCAACTCGAATGCGAGATCGCAACGGTCTTCGCGCGTCTCGCCCATGCCGATGATGCCGCCGGAACAAATCTTGATGCCGGCGTTTTTCAAATATTGGATAGTTCCGAGCCGGTCTTCAAAGGTATGGGTAGTGCAATGCTGCGAGAAGAACCGGCGCGAGCTTTCGAGATTGTGTCCGTAACATTCCAGGCCGGCTTCCTTCAGGCGGTCGGCGACCTTTTGCGATTTGATGATGCCGAGCGAGGCATCAGGACGCGTCTTGCCGCTGGCTTTCAATTCGCGGATGCGGTCGCACACTTCGTCGAGCATCGGCCCTTCGTTCAATCCGCGCCACGCGGCGACGAGCCCCACGGCAGTGACGCCGTTCTTATTCGCTTCATCAGCGGCCTCAAGCACCGGCTCGGGATCCACAAAACCATATTTGGGCGAGCCAGTCTGGTAGAAAGAAGATTGCGCGCAGAATCGGCAATTTTCGGAGCACGCGCCGGCCTTGGCATTGACGATGGAGCAGAGATGGACTTTGTTGCCCTTGAATTTTTCGCGGATGCGGTTGGCCCAGGAGAGCAAATCAAAAATATCCGCGGAGCTTTCGAGGCCGAAGAGAAACAGCGCTTCCTCGCGGGAAAGATTGCCGCCGGACAAAACGCGTTCGCCCAGTCCGGAAATTTTCGCGTGATTGTTTGCGTCAACCACTTGCTCGCTCATGGTTGACAGCATAACCCACAGGCTGCTTTACGCAAGCGGGAACAATGAGAATTTAAAATTAAAATGAAGCGTTAGTGGATGATTTTCAACAACCAGGCGGGACTCAAATTCCAATTTTGAGACAGTCGCAATGGCGGCTTCAAACTTGTTTTAACGCGGCGTGCCCCTAAATTAATGCGCGGCGAATGATCTTCATCCAGCGCAAAATCCGGGAGTTGCCTTGGAGCCAATGGCTCAGCCTGCTCGGGCTGGCGCTGCTGTTCGTGGCGTTGCGCTGGAACAACTACCACGCCCCGCTCATTGATGACGAAGGCGAAATCGATTACTCGGCCCGGCTCCTGGTCCAGGGCATCGCGCCCTATCAACATGCGTTCATCCAAAAACCGCCCGGGGTGATTTACAGTTACGCGTTTGCCAACCTGGTTCTTCCCCAATTTTTTTGGTCGCCGCGCCTGCTGGCCTATCTCTTCGTGGCCGCGGCTACGATTTTACTGGGCATCATTGCCCGGCTGGAATTTGGCGAAAAAATCGCCCTGCCCGCCATGTGGCTGATGACGCCCATGATTCTTCTGCCGGGGATTGACCAGTTTAGTTGCAACCCGGAAATGTTCCTGCTCCTGCCGCTGCTCGCCACCGTGGCCATTTATTGTTACAGCCGCCGACACGAAAACAAAAACCGGCACTGGTTCGCCGCCGGTTTTTTTGCAGTCGTTACGCTCATTTTCAAATACAACATCCTCCCGATTTTTGCGTTGGTTTTTATCGCCTGGCTTTTTGAACTGTATACGTCCGGCCACGGTATACCGGCGATCGTTAAGGCCGCACTATGCGCCGTCGCCGGGGGCATCGTGGCGTTGATATTGCTGTTCGGGTTTTATGCCATGCATCAGGCGCTGGAATCGGTTTGGGAATGCACCGTGGCCTTTAACAAATTTTATCTCTCCGCAGGTTTCTTTAGCTGGGCGTTTTTAGGATCCAGGCTGGCATCGCTTTGGAGTTCCTGGTGGATATTATTTTTAATGCCTTGCGCCATTCTTTTCAGACCGCAACGGCGCGTTTGGTTTTGGCTCGGCATGCTTGGCGGCGCTTTTTTGACCACCAGCGGCAGCGCCTATGCCCAATATTATATCCTGATCATGCCTTTCTGGGCGCTGCTCGCCGCTTTGGGCATTCGCGCGCTGGCCGATAAAATCCAGGCGAAGCTCACGAAACCAGTTCCCTGGCTGGCGCCTTTACTGGCGACAATTGTGATCCTACTGGTCGTCCATGTGGATGCGCCCTGGATATTTTGCTCGAGCGAACGTTTTGTCCGCGCCAATGACGGCTCGCCCTTTCTCGAAGCGCCGTTAGTCGCGGATAAAGTGGCCGGGATGACTTCGCCGAACGATTTCGTTTACGTGGCCGGTTCCGAGCCGGAAATCCTCTGCTACGCGCAACGCTACAGCCCGACGCGTTTCATCACCAGCTATCCGCTGATGATTCCCACGCCCCTGGCGCTCGGCTATCAGCAGGCGGCCATCCAGGATTTACAGGCGCGCCCGCCCCGGGTGATTGTCTTCGTGGCCTCCGGCGCCAGTTGGCTGCGGCATGCGGATTCGCCGCCTGATTTTTTTGCGTTCCTGAATAAATTCCTGGACCAAAACTACCAGATGGTGGGCGGATACATCACCGGTGACGGGGCAGACGGCCACTGGGCTGAACCGATAAACAACGAACAATTTAAACAATGCAGCCTGGTGGTCTTCAGTTTGAAAAATGCCTCACCGTCCAACAGTCATTAAGCTACTGGGAGATTACCGGATCACGCGGCCGAGGATGGCGTTGCGTTTGATCGGCCCGAAACTGCGGCTATCGCAACTATTCCCACGATTGTCGCCCATGACAAAATATTGGTCCGGCGCGAGGCAATAAAACTCGTCCTCACTTTTTTCGTAAGCGAAAGTGCGCATCTTGAGCGGCAGGTAAGGCTCCTGCAAAACCTGTCCGTCCACATAAACTTTGCCATTGCTGATATAGATAGATTGATCGGGCGTCGCGATAATGCGTTTGACGTCAAAGCCATGGCCGCTCGGGTCCTTTATGGCCACAATATCGCCGCGATGCGGCTGGCCGATGACGTAAGCAAATTTGTTGAGCCAATAAAAATTCGAGTTAAACAGCGTCGGGTACATGCTGGAGCCCTGCACCTGGACGGATTCAAAAACAAAATGGCTGATGAAGAGGAAGCTCAACATAGCCAGGCACAATAACCAGGTCACACTGCCCATGTCGCCCATGAGGCGCCCCCACGAATAGCGCAGGCTGTTAATGCTCACCCAGCGCACCACGGGCTGGCAGAATTTTTTGAATCGCCGCCATTGCTGCCGCCGCATCCATTTCAAGCGGACTGCTAAAAGTGAAAAGATGGGGCGTGGCAGGCGCATGAGGTTTATTGAAACTGTTTGGGTGGAACCTTGGAAGGGATAGCCGCATTGAGATACGCCGCCAGCGATGCGATTTGCATGTCACTGAGCGGTCCGCCGTCGCCTTGCGAAAACGCGGGCATGAATGTCCCGGGTTTGCCGTGGGAAATCCACGTGCGCCAAAATTCTTCGTTCGTCGGCACCTTGATATTATGCAAGTCCGGCACCATGGAGGCCCGGTGCTCCGCTTCGTGGCAAATGCCGCAATCCGCATCGAAAAGATCTTTGCCGTATTTGAATTCCCCCTGCTTCACATGGCAGCTCGCGCAGTCATTCTTGAAAACCGCCTGGCGATCCACTTTGGCAATTTCCATTTGCCGCATCCGGTCGGCATCCGTCAATTTGGTCATGGACACCGGCAGGATGGTGATTTGCACAATTAAATCCTTCGTGCCTTCGGATGTGGCCACATGGACGGTCTTGACGATGGTGCCAAATTTTCCGGCCAGGTTCACCGTCACGCCAATCTGGCCGTTTGTGCCGGGCGCGACCACCCAGGGCAGCGGCGGCAATTGCGCCGTCGTGCAGCCGCAGGACGGATGGACTTCAGTAATGACCACGGGCGTCGGAATTGAGTTGGTGACCCAGGCAACATTCGTCACCGTGGTTATCCGGGTGGAAGACGCCGACAACCGCGGCGTGGAAAGTTTCGGCGCGACGTTGGAGACCACCGTAAAAATATTTGTCACCGGCGCGATGACGACCTGGGTGGCCTTGTTCGTAAAATAAAAAACCAGGTGTGCGCTGGCGGCCTCGGCGGGAACGTTGGTCGTTTTCATGGTCGCATCCCAATCGAAGACGGACAGATGCTGGTTTTGGCGCGCCGCATCCGGCACATAAACGGGCTGGGTGGTAATGCCTCCATTAAGGGAGATGTTTTGCGCCGCACGAATGCCCGCCCCCGCGATAATTAAAAAGACCAAAACCCGAAATAGAACCAGGCGAAATTTCATCCCAGTATATTAAATTGTTCATATTTTTTTGGCGAGTTTAAAGTCATAGTCCCGGTGTTCAATGGCTCAAAAAAGCAGGATTAGTGCCGAAAAGATGAAGCCGTTCCTCCCAAAAAATCCAGCAATTACCCCTGAATCAGCAGACTGTCATTTTCGCGGCAATGCCGGCCGGACTTCACTGGAATTTAGAAGCCTTCGAAGGAATTGCCGCATTAAGATAGGAGGCGAGCGAAGCGATTTGGCTGTCGTTCAGCGGCCCGCCGTCGCCCTCGGAAAACGCGGGCATGAACGTCCCCGGTTTGCCGTGGGAAATCCACGTGTGCCAGAATTCCAGGTTCGTCGGCACCGTGAGCTGGTGCAAGTCCGGCACCATGGAGGCGCGATGCTCCGCTTCGTGGCAGATTGCGCAATCCGCATCGAAGAGGGCTTTGCCAAACTTGAATTGCCCCTGCTTCATGTGACAGGTGGCGCAGTCATTCTTGAAAACGGCCTGGCGATCTACTTTGGCGATTTCCATTTGGCGCATGCGATCTGCATCAGTCAGCTTCGCCATCACCGGGGCGAGAATATTAATTTGCACGATGATATCCCGCGAACCGTGGTCGGTCATCACATGCACAGACTTAACCACCGTGCCGAATTTCCCCGCCAGGTTGACGCTCACGCCCACCTCTCCATTCGTGCCCGCGGCAATCATCCACGGCAGCGGCGGCGTTTGCGCGCTCGTACAGGAACAGGATGGTTTCGCGGCCATCATCACGACCGTGTCCGGGCTCACGTTGGTAAAATTAAATACGAGATGCGCGCTGGCGGAATCCGCCGGGACGTTCGTCACTTTCATTGTTTCGTCCCAGGCCAATATCGTTTCAGCAAGGTGTTGTGAAACGCGGGCCGGATCGGGCACAAACACCGGCTGCGTGGCAATTGTGCCGCCGGGCTGTGTGACGTCTGCCGCGAACAGTCCGCGCGATGAAATTAACGGAAGAACCAAACACAAAAAAACGAGGCCCAATTTCTTCGCGGTGAAATAAATCGGCCTCATGATGATTAATCCCTTACGCCAGCGCGGCGCGCAATTTGGCGGCGATGTCCTTTAACGCCTCGGGCAGGACCGTGGCGCCGGCAACGACGGGCATGAAATTCGTGTCGCCTTTCCAGCGCGGCACCACGTGGATGTGCAAATGTTCCTCGATGCCCGCGCCCGCGACTTTTCCGAGGTTGATGCCCACGTTGAAACCGTCGGGCTTCATCACGGTCGTCAACGCGGCGATGCACCGGCGTGTTAATTTCCACAAATCGGTCAGCTCTTCATCCGTCAGGCCAGCCAGGTCCGGCGTTTCTTTGTACGGCACAGTCATCAAATGGCCGCCCACGTACGGATAAGCGTTCAATAAGGCGTAGCAGGTACGATCGCGCACGAGGACGTAGTTTGCCTCGTCGTCGGACGATTGGGCGATGCGCGTGAACAACCCGGCCTTCAACTCTGGTTTAGGCGAGAGGATATATTCAATCCGCCACGGCGCGTACAGCGTATCCATCCGCCGAGTGTAGGAGCGGGCAAAGCGAGAGACAAATTGAATTTCATCCCCAAGTGTGAAAGAATGCATTGATGTTCAATTGCCGACGTCCAGGGACGCCATGCCAACTGTTTCTTATAGGGATGCTCATGGCGGCAGCCTGCCTCGGTAACGCAGAACCTTCGACCAATCTTCTTTCCCGCCTGGAACCCGTCCCGCCGTTTCCCGAGCTGCAGAAAGCAGCAAAAACGATGCACATTCCGTTGGACGGCATGAAGCCGCTGACCAATGCCCCCGTCCTCGTTCCTGGCAATTCCATCACGGCACTCATTACCCTGCATCAAAAGGGAAATCGCCTCACGCAATGGCTGGTTTATTTCGAAGTCGTGGCCAGCACCAACAGCACAAAGCCGGAAAAGCCGTTGGTATTGTACAATTCCATGGGCGATAAATTTGAATTCACGCGTTCGCCCGCGGCCTTCAGCATCCGCTCGATCGGGCCGTATGTGGATTCCGATTCTTTTTGGGGCAATCCCGTGGCCAAAGATAAGCGCGCCAATGCTGCCATCGACGGCGCCTTCCTCAGCCTGGGCCTGGATAAAGGCGCCGCCGCGATTTACCGTGTAAGGCAAGACAAACAAGATGGAGCGACCAACTTCGACTTTGGAGTGGAACCAAAGCCGCCCCCGGCAGCTAAAATCGCTCACAACCGCAAGCTCGCTACGGAGCTAAAAATCACCCCCGAAGAGGAACGCGCCCTGGCCGCCTGGTTTCCGGCCATGAATTCCTATTTCACTTCCGTGGGGAATACGCCCAACCTCCAGGGCATTCTCATGAAAGTGATGAGCTTTCCCTCCCTGTGGTCCATTGTGAAGCACGGCGGCGTCAACGCCGAAATTGGGTTCGGTTTGAGCAAGGTCCATCCCGTCACGCTGCCGGCGCAATGGAATATTCCCGGCGGGGCTGCGGTTTATTCGCTGCCCATGTCTATTGATCTCAACGGCCAGCCGGCGATTAATTCCACGCTGCTCATCACCAACCCGCATCCGCCGCTCCTGGGCTGTGGCGGCATCATCGGCTTCATCGCCGAAAATCCCAACGACAGCCAGAATTATATGACCCTGCGGGTCATCAGTGCGCAGTAACCAACGCGAGCATGAGGAGGTAGAGCAGGAGTTTGAGGTTCACGGCTAATACAGGCGATTATACGGCGCACCGGCGCTGTAAATTCGCCGCCACCATTGTCCCGGCGTTGCGCTCTTTCGCATGAGCACGATCATTTGGCCAAGGTTCGTGTCAACCAGAGCCGCGGTGTAATCCCCGTCCAATTCATCCATGCGAACTTTTCGCACGTCGAGGATTCGATAGCTCGTCATGAGGCCATTCTGAAACTTTGCTTTTCGAAATGTCTCCGAAATTACTTCTTCCGGGGAACCAGCCTGTGAACCGTCGAAAGCGTCTATCCCGTTCATCCAAAGATCGCCGTATTTTGAAAAAGCAGCAATCATTGAATCGATGGCATCGAGCCTGGTGGAATCCTGCGGCACGGGAGCCGGACCAACATCGCCCCGCCAGTAGTTCTTCGGGGAAGCATTCTCGCCAACTTGAATGACACGGATTTCAGCGGCGGAGGTGAAAGGCAGGCCGTTAATTTCTGAAATAGCCTTGAGTTTGATGAAACGGCATTTTACCGGCTCAAAGGTTTCAACCTTTTCCTTCTTTCCCGGCCCGAATATGCCCTTGCTTACAGGCTGACCAAAATGCTTGCCATCGTTGCTAACGTAAAATTCATAACCTTTGATCGTGCCGTGGTCTGATTCGTCCTGCCGGGGCAGATAGCTGAAACCTTTTATGGTCGCGGGAGGAATCAGTTCAATGACAATTTCGTGGGGAAGCCCGGGACTGGAGCTTTGCCATTGGGTATGCCAAATGGTGTTGGGATTGCCATCCAGGGCGTTTTCGCCATAACCGTTTTCTCCGTTGGTTTCCGCACTGTCCACGTTTACAAGTTTGAGTTTAACCGTGGCCACAATGGCAGCTTTGCCAGGCAATGGAAATAAACTCAATCCACCCAAAACGAGCGCAAGCCAGATAATACTTTTACCACTCATTGTTGCGCCGGATCTGGCCAAGCATTTCCGGAAAAAGTTTGCTCATTGAACGACTGAACTGATGCGGCCGTTGTCGTTTTGATTGATCGGACGGCGATTCTCCCTCTCCTCGGGGGAGAGGGCCGGGGTGAGGGCGAGCTCATGAACAGCCGAGTCCGCGAGGCTCTAATTAATAAATTCATGGGCAGAGGAACTATGGTGTCGGATTCGCCATCCGCCCCAGGAAAAGAATACTACCCGTGCTGTTATCCCGAATCAGGAACAGAAACGGATGGTCCGCGCGAAAGACAGGAGTTGGAGCAGGCAGCGCCGCGCTCAACGTCATGATGACTCCCGTGGCTGCAGCCGCTTCCGTGCCTTCCTCATTCACATCCACAAACGCCTTGTGCACGACCTTGCTAATATACAGATCCTTCCGCCCGTCCATGCCCGAGAAGTCAGCCTTGTTGGGGTCAAACGCATCCGTCATCCCCATCGCCCCCAGCATGCCGCCCAGTGAGAACTCCGACGTCGCGGTGAACTTCGGCAGGAACACTTCTACTTTTTGCCTCGGCAATTTCGTGGTCCAGAGCGCCAGATTTTCCGGCGTCAACTTCGCTTCCAATTGGCCCAGGTCATAATTCGTCGCGCGCGGCTCGAGTTCTGCAATGGCATTTATTGAGCCGGCGCTGTTCGTCCCGCTCGGCAACAGTACTAGCATGGAAAGGTCGCCGCCCGCATACGGCAGTTCCAGCACTTGCACACCCGGAAATTCCGCGTAGCCGAATTCATCCGTCTGATGCATCAGCGGCGCAGTGACGGATACCGTCGGCGATGCATAAAACGGCTCGTCTTGTGTGGCGTCCGCCTTGAATTCTTTCGCCCATTTGCCTTTGAAATAAATCGCGTTCACCAGCACCAGCCGCGCGCCATCCACCGAGCCCGGCCCCAGCAGGTCAACAATCTTATGGTTGGTATTGTCCTCCACCCAGCGGTTGATCGCCTGGCGCGAATCTTCCGCGTGCCCGGCATAATCGAGCGGGAAAATGTCCGTACCATAATAATCGCGGCAGAGGTCCAGGTATGTGCGGCTGAACTCAAACCCGCTTTGCGGCCAGAGCGAATTCGCGACCGAAAGCTGGATTTTACCCGCGTGTTGGACCTGGTTGAGCTCCTTGTGCAGCGCGCCAAAGCCTGCGTTCAGCTGATCGTCCGGCACAGTAAATTGCAGCGCCTGCGCCATTTGTTTGGCCGTCTGGCCGCGCGCACCGCCGTACGTCATGGCCAGCGCCGTGGAGATGCTGTAAGGCGAGAAAAAAAGGTTGCCCTCCCGCGCCGGCAACTGGTGATAGAGATTAATCGCAAACGCCGTGTTCCCCGCCACCACGTCCTGTTCAGTGGCCGATGGCGCGGCTTTGGAGGATGACAAAAAATTAAAGCCCATAAGCAGTGAGAGAAAAAGAAACACTTTGGTTTTCATCGCATCTAAAATTTCAATTTAATCGTCTTTCTGTCAGACGGATTTAGTTTTGATTTGCTCCCAAGGTTTTTTCTATGAATGCACCGCCCCTCAGAACGAAGTTTTGGCCAGCAAGCAAGGCCGATTTTTATTCAATTTTTATCGGAACTTTGGCTGAATCGAGTTCCACGCAGTGCGGACACGATACCCTAATATGGGCATATACCGAATAATTCTTGTTTGTTTTGAAAGCTGACGTTTGATTTAGAAGCTCAACAAACTTTTTTTGCGTCCCGGGGAATATTGAACTTTCGTGCGCCGAAATTATTGTAATATCATCGGATTCGGGGAGTATATCATTGCCCTTGTCATCTACAATAACAAGCCCAATTGGACCGTCTCGTCCAGCTATATTAATAAGGGGATAAGATAAAATCTGATTTGTAACATTTCTCAAAAGAATTGTTGCAACGATTGGTTCTCCATTAGTAAAAGAGATTTTTTTAAGGCGCATCGAAAGTTGAAAGCCATTTTGCACGTTTCCCCAGTTGCCTTCAGGATAAGCTGCGGCAGGCAGAGATTCTTTCGATTTTTTGGCCTCCTCTACTTTTTGAGGATTCAACGTGATTTGCTTATGACTTTTATAAACGAGAAAGCCATCGTCCGTTACATAAAACAGACTGGTTTCTGAACCAAAAACGACCACACCATAAAATAGCAAAAAAATCAATAACGTCCTTTTCATAATCGCATTAATTGCAAATATCGTTTGTGATCCTAACATAATTCGTCACGCTGCTTGCCCAACACTGTCCACCAAACCGAGGCAAGGCCCAATTACCTGATCTGTATTTTCAGCACATTCGATTCAAGTTTGAAACGTCCGTTACTAACACTAAAATTTCGAGTCACGCTAAGGGTGTAATTTCCCTGTGGAATATCGCTATTCGTGGCAATAAAGCCGGACGATTCGTAATATTTATCGGTCTCAACGCCCAATATCCAGTTATGGCTTTCCCCTGATTTCAGGTCCATTCGAAGCAATCGTGTGAAGAAAGGATCATTGCGGGTAAGTTGATATAGTCTGCCAGATTTGTCTGTTAAAATAGCAGTGAAATCCTTTTCAGGGCTAGACTCTCCCAATTTGATTATATTTGTTGACGAATTTCTAATTACTATATTGATAATAAATCCAGAGCCGGTAGAAATTATGGTGTTGCTTACGGTGATTGACATTTGAACGCCGCTTACGGGACTTCCCCAGTCGTTATTTGTCTGTATTTGGAATTCATTAGCTTGAGCCTTGGAACCACTTGCTAAAAGGCCTGCTATCAATATTATAAAAAAAATCGCCTTTATCATAAATTCCCAATGTAGTTTGTTAGCAGTTGAATGTCCGAAATATTATTTGTCCATGTTGGGAAAGCTGTTCCAGTATCGGCATCGGGCGGATTTGTTGACCAGCTTGAACCAGTTAAAATCCAACCCGCACCGGCATTGGTAGCTGCACCTGCAGCATTCCAACTTACCTTTCGTAAGGGAACCCATTGTCCATTGGCTGGCTGGAACATAAGCCACATTTCCGATTTTTGAGAAAATGAAGCAGCTATTTCGTTAGGTGATGCTGTCTGTACTCCGGGGCTGTCGTCTGTATCTGGAAACGGATAATTTGCGTTAAAACCGTAAGGATATTGTGTGTCTAATACAACATTTGTTGTTGCGAGTAATACTGTATATACATTGGTGCTGCTAATTGTAATAGTTCCGGTGTATACTGGTATAATTACCTGAACCCATTGCGACGTGTAACTAGTATTACCGTAATTATAGTTCCCTTGCGGTAATGTAATGACATTTGAGAATAATATGCCGGGTGGGCTACCGAAAGTTCCGAAGTAGACTCCATAACTAATATCGTTTTCGTCATAGCCCATTCTGACAGCACTGGTTTGATCTGTAATTTTTGCCATTGGCCTTACCACAGTCAACACCGCTTGTCCCGTAACAGTTGCGCCGTTTATTGTCGCGGAACATTGAACCGTGAGATTGCTGCCTCCGTCCACCCAATAAAATTTGGCAGTTGAGTTTGTCGTCGGGAAATTCGTCACCACCATGGCGCTACTGGTGTCGGGCGCTACGA
>DATJXK010000265.1:0-7526 GCA_035500235.1 Pseudomonadales bacterium
GCCAGCGGCGAATAAGATGTCCAACCTGCCTGCGCTGCTCCTCCCGGAATGAAAAAGCTGATAAACATCACCAGGCCGCCGAGGAAATACGCCTGATAGCTGGCCATATTCACGCGCGGAAACGCCATGTCCGGCGCGCCAATCATCAGCGGTACCACGTAATTGCCGAATGCCGCAAACGCCAGCGGTACAATGCCCAAAAACACCATGATGGTCCCGTGCATCGCGCCAAAAGCGTTGTAAAGATCGGGAGAAATGACGCCGTGGGGCGCCATGGTTTCGCCGAGCATTTTTTCCAAAAACCAGCCGATGAGCGGCACCGCCTGGCCCGGGTGCGCGATTTGCCAGCGCATGAGCAACATCAGCATCAGTCCGAAAAACAAAAACGACAGGGCCGTTACGCCGTACTGGATACCAATGACCTTATGGTCGGGCGAAAAAATGTAGGTGCTCCAGAAACCCGGATGCGCATGCGCGTGGCCATGATCGTCATGGCCGTGGTCATCGTGCCCGTGCGTCTCGGCCTTGCGATAGGGTGGAAATTGTTCGATGCGCTCGTCCATAATTACCTCACTTTGTCAAAAACCATCAGCGCGAGCAACAACGGCAAATAAATAATCGAAGCCAAAAACAATTGCCGCGCGCGCGTCAGCGTCAATTGCCGTGAAAATTGAATGGCACAAAATAAAAATCCAACGCCCAAAATGACCGCGCCGGCCAAATAAACCGTCCCCGCCATCTTGAACAGGAAGGGGCACAGGCTCACAATGAGCAGCGCCAGCGCGTTACCCACCGTTTGCAGGCCGGTTTGTTTGCCCTCTGAGTCCACATTCGGCAGCATCACAAATCCTGCCTTCGCGTAATCTTCGCGGTAAATCCACGCAATTGCGAAAAAGTGCGGCAATTGCCAGAAGGCCAGGACCGCAAATAACGCCCAGCCCGGCCCGCTCAATTCATTTCGCGCGGCAGCCCAGCCCATCAATGGCGGCAGCGCACCCGGAATCGCGCCGATCGCCGTATTGAGCCACGTCACCCGCTTGAGCGGCGTGTAAATGAACACATAGCTGATCAGCGTCACTGCACCCAAAACACTGGTCAGTAAATTCACCGCCAGCGCCAGGTAGATCAGGCCAGCCACCGAAGTGAGTCCGCCGAAGACCGCCACTGTCGCCGGCTGCAATCGGCCGGAAGGCAGCGGACGGGTTTGTGTGCGGCGCATCTTCGCGTCGAAATCACGTTCAAGCCATTGGTTCAGCGCCGAGGCGCCCGCCGCAACCAGCCCCGTGGCGATGAGTGTATTGGCCAAAAGCAGCCAGTTCATCGCGCCCTGCCAGCCGACATAAAAGCCCACTGCCGTCGTCACCAGCACGAGCGACGTCAAACGCGCTTTGACCAAATCAGCAAAAACTGCCACCCAGCTTTTTTCCGCCGCGGCATTATTTGTTATTTCAATGGAGATTTCTTTCATCACTTGTTCCCGGCCAAAGTTCCAAATGCGCCAAGTGCTTCCGTTTGCACCGCCGGCACACGCGCCGAACGGCCAAAAGCAATAAGGCACCAGAGCGCTCCTGTCACGAGCGAAAGCGCGCCCACCAGCACATGCGCCGTGGCCACGTCCGCCGCTTTATTCGTCAAAATCGTCGCCGCGCCCAACCCGATTTGAGCCAAAATCAAGCCGAGCCAAAATAACGCCAGCTTCGCCAGGGCATCGCCCTTGCCCAAAAGCCGCCAGGCCTGCACCGCGCAAAGGGTGACAAATATGAAAATAGCCAGCGCAAAGATGCGGTGAACCATCTGCAAAATCACCTGGAAAGCCGTGATCTCGTTCACATTGGTCGTTTCCATGCGTTGCGCATTGTAATGCGCAATCGCCTCCGGGCTGGTATCCGGCCAGAGTTTACCGTAGGCCGAAGGAAACGTGTTAATGGACAGGCCGGCGTGCTGCGCGCGCATCATCGAACCCATGATCAATTGGCAAAAAATCAAAATCGTGGTCATCACGACGAGCGTGCGCAATGGCCCCGGCACGCTTAATTTTTGTTTGGATATCGCACGCCAAAAACCGCTGGTAAATAATGCAATCGAGCAAATCAGCGCGAAAAATGTCTGTCCCACGACACCATGAACCGCCCCGAGATTATCCATCTTCAAGACCACCCGTAAACCGCCTAGGACGCCCTGCGCAATTACCAACAGAAACGCCACCAGCCCGAGCCATTTCATCCATTTGCGCGAATCCTGCCACCACAGCCAAACGGCCAAAATCGTTGTCATCAGGCCTACCACTGTCGCCCACAGCCGATGCGTATGTTCATAGAAAATTCCGCCAATCCATTTTGACGGCGGGAACAAAAACATATTATAGCCGTAACTGTTCGGCCAATCCGGCACCGACATCCCGGCTTCATGGCTCGTCACCAACCCGCCCGCACCGAGCAACAAAAACGTCGCCATCGCCGTTAAAACAGCGAACCAGCATAGCGCGCGAGCGCCCGGGCGATTGATATTTGGCTCGTTCATTTCATTGCGGCTGCTTCCAAACGCAGCCGTCTGCTCATTTCACCGCAAAAGTAAAATTCTGCGTCACGTTTTTGTCCGTCACTTCGATGGCTTGGGTTTGCTCTCCCAGCTTGCGATGCACGGCCACCAGCGTGTATTTGCCGGGCGGCACGTTTTTGATGACAAATTTACCGTCAGCGCCGCTGAGGGCGAAATACGGATTATCAAATACGCTCGCCCACGCAAACATCCACGGATGCACGTCGCACTGGAACTTCAGGAACATCTCCGGCTTGTCGAACGTGTAATGCAAGTCCACGCCGCCGGGCAATTGCCCGTCATTATGCTGGGTATTTTCGGTAATCGCTTTGCCTTCAGGCGTATGGCCAATGACTTTGGAGACCACATCCACGTTATGGGGGCACTGGTCGGAATTTCTCACCGTCAATTTTTGTCCGGTCTGGATGACGAAGATTTGCGGGGTATAAAGGCAGCCTTTCTGGTCCAGGACTATCGCCGGGGCGCTCGCGCCGGTGGATTTGCCGGTAATATCATTGCCGCTGGCGTCCTTCAGATAAACCGTCACATCGCCCAGTTCCCCGTTTTTGCCGACCACATAAAAATGCGTCGTGGGGGCGTTCTCGTATGACTGGCTGCACGTCGCATCCTCCATGATCTGCGTGTAGGGAACTTCCGCCGGGGGCGTTCCGGTAAGAGTAATGGCCCCAACAATGTCCGCCGCGCGCGAGATATTTGTGGCGGTCAAAACCCCAATAAAAAAAGCCAACGAAAAAACTTTCACTGTCCTTCAAATTAAATACTGGGAAAGGGCCGGTCAAGAATATATGTGAAATTTTTCACAAGCTCCGCCATCCATGTAAAAAACATAGATTGCATAAGGGTTTCTTGCATAATCTCGTCTTGCAAAATTTTTAAAAATTCTCCCCACCCAAACTTTCCATCACCTGCGCCATTTCCAGCGCCGTTTGGGCCGCCTCAGTCCCCCGATTATGATGCTTGTCCAGGCAGCGTTTTTCCGCCTGCTCTTTGTTCTCCAGCAGCAGAACTTCGTGGATGACCGGTATCTCATGTGCCGTCTGCAGCCGCATCAAAGCCTCGCTCACCGCTTCGCCAATATGCGCCGCATGGACTGTCTCACCACGCAAAATGACGCCCAGGCAAATGATGGCCGATAGCGGCTCCTCTTCTGCTTGCCGGGCCAGCCTGGCCACCACTACCGGAATCTCATAAGCCCCCGGCACACGGACGATTTTGATCTTCGCTCCCGCGTCGGCCAGCGTCTTTTTCGCCGCGCGCAACATCGCGTCCACATAACGCGCATTATATTTGGAAGCCACGATGGCAAAAGTGCCACTAGCGCGGAAAGCCTTGGATTTGACAGGTGTTAACATAGTTCTTTAAACCGGCACTATCAGCACATGGGTCTTTTTGCCCTTTTGGAGCTGGATAAACTTTTCGTGGCGAATATCCGCTGCGGTAATTTTCCGGTTCACATCAGCCACGCGCTCGCCATTCACTTCCACTCCACCACCGGAAATCAATTGCCGCGCCTGTGACTTCGATGCCGCCAGGCCGGCATGGACCATCAATTCCACCAGCGCTGTGCCCTCGCCTGCCAGGCCCGCCTTGGGAAATTCTTTCTTCGGAAAATGGTCCAGCAATTGTTCGCCGGAAATTTTTCCCGAGTACGCCTCGATCGCCTCCGTCTCCCGCTTGGCCACATCCGCGCCGTGAATCAACGTCGTCACCGCTTTCGCCAGTTCACGCTGTGCCACGCGCTTTTCCGGCGCTGGCGCATGCGCTGTAACGATGTCTGAGATTTCGCGTTCTGTTAGGAACGTAAAAAATTTCAAATACCGTTCCACGTCTTTGTCATCCGTGCGCATCCAGAACTGGAAGAAATCCTTCTCACTGGTCCTTTGCGCATCCAGCCACACCGCGCCGGCCTCGGTCTTACCAAATTTCGTGCCGTCGGCATTCGTGATAAGCGGCAGTGTCAGGCCATAAACCGTCTTGCTTAACTTCTTGCGGCAGAGGTCAATACCTGCCGTAATGTTGCCCCATTGGTCGCTGCCGCCGATCTGCAGTTCGCAATTGAAATCCCGCATCAGCACATAAAAATCGAACGCCTGCAGCAGCATGTAGCTGAACTCTGTATAGCTGATGCCCGTATCGCGGTCTTCCATCCGCGCACGCACACTCTCCTTGGCCGCCATTTGGTTCACGGAAAAATGCTTCCCGATGTCGCGCAAAAAATCCAGGAACGGAATATTTTCCGTCCAGCTTGCATTATCCACCAGCCGCGCCGGGTTCTGTTTCGTTTCAAAATCGAGCAGCTTCGCCAGTTGCACTTTTACCTTCGCGATATTGCCCAGCAAAACATCCTTCGTCAGCAGTTGCCGCTCCTGTGTCTTGCCGCTGGGATCGCCAATCGACCCCGTCGCGCCGCCGGCCACGGAGATGGGATGATGTCCAAGCAACTGAAACCGCCGCAACGCCAGCAGCGGAACGAGGTTTCCCACATGCAAGCTGTCCGCCGTCGGGTCGAAGCCGCAATAAAGCGTGATCGGCGCGGAAATCTTCTTGGTTAATTCCGCCGTGTCCGTGCAATCGGCAATCAAGCCGCGCCATTTTAATTCTTCCAGGATGCTCACGCGCCGGAGGATAAATGGCTCAGCGCCTATCTGCAAGGCTCAGCGGCGGCGACGTGAAAGGAATGCAGCCGCCCCAATCCCCAGCAATCCCATCACCGACGGCTCAGGCACTACCGGTGGCAAGGCCACTCCCAGGGGATCAACGAATCCTGATGCATATATGCTTTTCGTCCCGGACGGCGTGATTGCGAGGACATTATTATCCAATGGATTCGCCACGAACATGTCACCCGAGCTGTTAAAAGCCATGGCATAAGGGTTCAGCCCTGTGGCAAAAATACTGCGCGTCCCTCCCGGTGTGAATTCAATGATATTTTCGGCGGATTCATCTCCCACAAACATGTCACCCGCACTGTCAAAGGCGATGGATTCCGGCGCAAGAAATCCGGTGGCAAAGGTACTCTTCACCCCGCCAGGCGTGATTTCGGTAACGCCACCGCCGTAACCATAATTCGCCACAAACAAATCTCCTGCGCTATTAAATGCCAGTCCAGCGGAGCCAACCACCCCGGTCGCATAGGTGCTTTTGACTCCTCCCGGTGTGATTTCAGTGATGGCGCCGCTGTCGTAATTCGCTACGAATAAATTGCCCGCGCTATTGAAAGCCAGTCCCCATGGATGAGACAAACCCGTCGCAAACGTGCTTTGCGCTCCGCCCGGTGTTACCTCCGTGATCACCCCGTTGTTTGCGTCCGACACAAACAAATCCCCCGCGCTATTAAAAGCCTCGGCGTAGGGTAAATCAAAACCAGTGGCAAACGTGCTTTGTATCCCGCCCGGCGTAAATACGTCAATATTGCCGGCGTGGGTATTATCGACGACAAATAAATTCTGCGCCGATACGCTCACCGCCGCGAGCAGAACCGCGGCCCCCATCAGCGAAATCCACGTTCTTTGAGGGTTCGTAGTCATGGGTTTGTGAACGCGACTCTATCCTAATTCCTTATTTCTCACAACACTTTTTGATCGTGTGCTGGTGTCCATTTTTTGCCTGTCTTTGAAAACTTTGTCAGGGACTTGACGCAACACGAACCACACAATAGGTCTTTCATCTTCGTCTTTTAATTCCCACCAAATCATGTATCTTCCCTCCGTCATGACGACTGCCGAACCAAAACCTTTGCGACCCAGGCTCCCTGAATGGCTGCGCATCACGCTGCCCACGTCCGGTACCTTTTCCCGCACGCGCTCGCTGCTCGACGAGCTCAAGCTTCATACCGTCTGCGAAAGCGCCAAATGTCCCAACCATTGGGAATGCTGGAGCAAAGGCACCGCCACCTTCATGATCGCCGGCGACCGCTGCACGCGCGCCTGCGGCTTTTGCGCTGTTTCCACTGCCAAGCCGATGGCTCTCGAAGCCGACGAACCTGCTCGCGTGGCCGAAGCCACCCGCCGCATGAAACTCAAGCACGTCGTCATCACTGCCGTCGCCCGTGACGACCTGAAAGACGGTGGCGCGGAACACTTTGCGCAGACCATCCATAAAGTCCGCGAACTGAACCCCGGCATCGTCATCGAAGTCCTTGTGCCCGATTTCCTCGACAACGACGCTTCCATCGAAGTCGTCCTGGCCGCGGACCCGCATATTTATAACCACAATCTCGAGACCGTCCGCCGGCTTACGCCCGATGTCCGCCATCGCGCCACTTACGACCGCAGCCTCAGCGTCCTGCGCAAAGTGAAGGACAAGCGCGGCGACTCTATCCATACCAAATCCGGCATCATGCTTGGCCTAGGCGAAACGCCCGAAGAATTGTTTCAGGCCATGCGCGACCTCCGCGCCTCCCGGTGCGACATCCTCACCCTTGGCCAATACCTCCAGCCCACGCTCCGCCACTTGCCGGTAAAGGAATTTGTTCCGCCGGAAAAATTTGCGGAATACAAAATCATCGCCGAAGAAATGGGCTTCGTCCACGTCGCCAGCGGCCCGATGGTCCGCAGCTCCTATCATGCGGATGAGTTTAAGGGATAAGGGGAAACCCTTCTCATCCTCTTCCTTATCGTCATTCTCGTTTTTGGTGGGGCGAGAGTCTCTCGAGCCCTGACTTCTGAAATTTCAATTTTAGATTTCGACTCAACGTAAGAGGCTGATCACTGCCGCAATTTTTCAGACCATGCCTGACATCGGATCAAAACCCCTCAAACCTTAATCGGCAAAACCAGCATGACGCGGTTGTTATGGTAAAGGCGGCGTTGCAGTTCGAGCACCGTATGGTTATGCAGCCAGCGGCCAACCACATTTTCGTCATCAAACACCAGTTGCCCGGCGAAGAACTGTGATTGTGGAAACTGTTCGGCCACTTCATTGCACAACTTTTCCGCTTCGTCCACGATGTCGGTTCCCAGGCCGAT
>DATJXK010000266.1:0-3451 GCA_035500235.1 Pseudomonadales bacterium
GCGGCGGCGGCGCTTTATCCCATTCGCAATAGTGGTTAATCGTCGATTCGGCAGCGGGCAAATCCTTCAAATCTTCCGCCTGGATGCTGGCCAGCAGATTCACCCCTTCGTAATCATTGGGAAACTTGGCGAGCTGTTCGCGAATGGCCAGGACTGCTTCCAGCGGTTTGTTCCGTTTTCGTTTGGCAATGGCGATGGAATAATACGGCCTGGGTTCGGGCGGCGTGTCCCCGCCGTCGAAAAGCGAGCTAAACGGTTTGGCGATTGTGTCCGTGATGCTTCCCACCCAAAGGATAGCGAGTACGACCGTGCAAAACAGCATGACAAAGAGGCCTCCGAAAAGGGCGTCTAACCCTCCTTTCGCAAAATTCGGTATCGCCACCTTGATAATCACGTAAAAAACCGGCACTGAAATGACCCATTTCAAAACCAGCACCAATGGTTCGCCGGTCTTGCGAAACGCCCGCCAAAAAATCCATCCGACTACCCCGGCCAGAAAGGCTAAAAGGGAGACGTGCACGATATTTTCAGCAATCCGGCCCATTATAATAGAACTTAAGTCAAACTCATTCAGTTTGACAGGGCTCGCAAGGAAAATTCACGGTATATTTTGGGATGGGCGGGCAACCTTATAATTTTGAACAGTTCTCCCTCACCCCGGCCCTCTCCCGCTGGGAGAGGGGAAATGGTTCGTCAGATAACAGATCTAAAAAGACCTAAATTCGCAGAATGAAGACGGCGACAGCATCGAGGACGAGGACAATTTATCTATAGCGAAATGGCGCGGACATGCTGAACGTATTCGGCAAATGCCTGATTTCGCGGACTGCGCCGTCCGCCAGCAGGACTTCCACTATGTCAAAACGGATTTTCACGGCGGGATTTTTCAGGAGGCGCAAATAGTCTAAAGCACACAGGGAAAGCCGGCGGTGCCGTTCGGCATTGACCGCTGCCGCGGGGCGTGACCATTCCTCTGAAGACCGCGTTTTCACCTCCGCAAAGACCAGGCAATCGCCGTCACGAAAAACCAAATCAATCTCGCCGCGATCCGAGCGGAAATTGGCCACGAGGAATTTTAGCCCCGCCTGTTTGAGAAATTTTTTCGCCGCTCGCTCGCCCAGAATACCCCGGCGCAAATGCTCCGGTGGCGTTTTGCCGGTGAGCTTTTCTTTGAGTTTTGCAACGAGGTTCACCCGCAGGGATTAAACATCGAATGAAGGAAGAAACAAATCTTTTAAGCAAACGGCCGCGGCGCAGCGCGGCCCTACCATAAACTTATACGCCGTACATCGAGCGGCGTAACATGCGGTCTATTCCGCTATTTGCGAACGACACGGTTTTATTTTTACGGAAGCGCTAGGCGGAAGAATTCGCCGGGGCCGCCGGGTGTCACGGTGACCCGGAATTGGCCGTTCACGATGTTCACGGAATTGGTCACGGGCAGCCAATTGGCTGCGGCCAGATTGGTACTTTGTTGCAATTGAGCGTTGGTCCATACCAGGGGCCATCCGATGGACAACTGATTTCCCGTCGTACTGATGGTCAAGGCCGGCATGAGCGCATCAATCAGGCTTTGGCCGGTGGGGGTTCCCCAGCCGGTGCACAGATCATAACCGGGTTCGGCCGAAAATTCGGCCGGGCTGGTGGGCGAAAAATTGTTGCCCACGGTAACATCGTGGAAGCAGGATGCGTAGTGCGGTCCCATGGCGATGCCGTAGAGCGCGGGATTCAAGAAGCCCACCGGCGGCAAGCCGTGCTGGCTGCCCTGCTGGTTGATCAACGCGGTCACACCCGCCCACAGCGGCGCTGCAATACTGGTGCCGCCGATCCTGAACGATATGCCACTAAGCACGACGAGGACGCCGCCCGATACCATGGCTACGTCCGGGGAGTTCCGAAATGACGTTGAACCCTGGCTGGCGATGGTGATGGCGTTCGTTTGCCACCAGGGGATGGGATAGACATCGCTAACACCGCCACCGGTGCCGGTGCCACCGCCGAGATTCCATACGCTTTCAGAAACCCACGAACCTAATCCACCAGTGGTAGTTAAAAGGGTCCCGCCGACGAGTGTTTCATAGGGGCTGCTGGGCTGGGTTATGTCCAATGAAGGCTGGGCGTCACTATCGCCGGCGGCTTGAAACATAGTTTGACCCTGGGCGGCTAATTCCTGTAATGCCTGGTCGGTGAGCGCCGAGGCGTCAAAGGGTTTCCAGGAAGAACTTAATTGGTTGGCGAAGTCATCCGTGGCCATCCGATTCAAAATATCGGCGCTGTTGGTGCCTTCGTACACGATGACTTTAGTAATGCCCGGGGCCATGGCAATGGCCATATCAATGTCCAGCGTCACTTCCGTGTAATTGGTGCCGGCGACATTGTTTGAAATGGAATCGAGGAAAATGTTCGTGAGCGCCACATTGGGCAGGCCGGCCTGTTGTTCGTAGGCAATAATATCACCGGGGTTATAGCCATCCATTTCGAAAAGTCCGATGCTTTGGCCGGTACCGGTGAGGGTGACGTGAGGCATGTAGGCATCGCGGAAATCATATCCACTATAAAGGCCGCCGATGCCTGAACCACTGTAGGGCATGGCCCCGCCATAGGGTGCAGGGGTGAAGGTATCAACGTGCAGGTAGGATCCCCTGGAAGCATAATTGTCTAAACCAGCGATATCCAAAATCCGCACGGGAGCATTCAAAGAAGGTGATGTGTCCGGAGCAAAAAAATCGCGCGCCTCGGTCGGATGATGATAGGCCAGCATGTGGACGTGCAACGCCTGTTCGACGGCGGAAACGGGACCGCTCACATCCAGCAGCATCCGGTTGGCATGGCGATGGGTTACTTTCAGGCCATGGGTTTCAAAGAAAGAGGCCAGCACCGCATAGTCATTGGTGGCTGGGCCGAACTGTTCCGCAAATTGCTGCGGATTAAGGTAGTGATGAAATTGCGGGCTGCGTGGATCGTAAAGGTTGTGGAGCAGATTCGTAAGCCCTTCCGGATTGCGCCAGGGCAGGCCGATGACGAGATTTAATTGGGTTGAAGCTGCGAGGTGGCCGGAGGATTTTAAATTCAATCGCGTGACGGCGGCGGGGATATGATGCGGCAGTGATTGTGAAACCTGCGCCAAACCGGGAATCGAGAATGCAAATAAAAGAACGGCGGCAAAGATTTGGGAGTGCCAGGTTCGCATAGGGTTGGATGATGGTTCACGATAGTAATGCCACCAAAGTGCCTGTGAATCAACAAGAAGAGAGTAACAATCCGGTAACAAAAATCAAATAGTCCGGGTCTGTACCATCTTTAGCGGAACCGGATCGAACAGGTCGGGCTCTTTCGGCTTAAGCGGCGCAAAACTTTTCCGGTGGATTGGGCACGGGCCAAGTTTTTCCAGCGCTGCGGAATGTTGCGGGGTTAGGTAACCCTTGTGTGCCGCAAAGCCGTAGCCGGGAAA
>DATJXK010000267.1:0-5537 GCA_035500235.1 Pseudomonadales bacterium
CGGATGGCAGCAAACCTGGCGCAACCGTGTGAGGGCGGCCAGCACGTGCATCTTCGATTTGTTGAGGCCCTGCGTTTCGACAGCTTTCATGACCTGATCGCGGCTGCGGCGCAGTTCTGCCAAATAGAGCTTACGCTGCTCGTCGCCAAGCGGACAATCGCGACGCTCTTCGATGCGGTCTGGCAAATCTTTCGCAACGTGCTTCTTCAGGCGGCGCAGGAGAAGCGGGCGTAATTTTGCCGATAAACGTTTGCGAGCAATACGCTGTTCACTCTCGGCGTTTTCGCCACGCGGTTCGTAGGTCTCCAGAAATTGTTCCTGGGTGCCGAGATAACCGGGCTGGATGAAATCCACGATGCTCCACAAATCGAGCAGACGGTTTTCCAGCGGCGTGCCGGTGAGCGCCATCTTGTGCTCGCACTTCAATTGTTTGACGGAATGGGTGACCTGCGCCCCGGGATTTTTGATGAATTGCGCTTCGTCCAGGATGACAGCACGGAATGAAAACTTTTGCAGCTCTTCCAAATCGCGCCGCAGCAGTGCGTAATTGGTCACGATCAAATCGTGCTGCGGGATTTGTTTGCGCAGATTGTGTCGCGCCGCGCCGCTTTCCAGCACGAGCACGCGCATGTCTGGCGTAAACTTCTCCGCCTCACGCCGCCAGTTATGCAGGACGGACGCGGGACAAATCACCAGTGATGGCCGGGGATTTTTAGAATTACGCTGCTTGAGCCACGCGAGCCAGGTGAGTGTCTGCAATGTTTTGCCCAGACCCATGTCATCGGCCAGAATGCCGCCTAACCTGATTTGCGCCAGATGCGCCAGGAAATCGAAGCCGTCTTTTTGATAGGGACGCAGGTCAGCTTTCAGGCCGCGCGGCAAATCACCCGGCGGAACACCTTTGAAATCAGCCACGCGCTTGCGCAACTCTTTCGCTTCCGTCGTATCCGCGAACCGCGAAAATCCTTCCTCGCCCAGGTGCGCCACGTGCTCCATGCCGACTTTTTGAGGAATAGCAATGATGCCTTCAACACCCATGTCCGCCATCGCTTCATGCGCGTTTTGAACTGCGGCAGCATCCAGCTCTACCCAGCCGGAATTTGGCAGCTTTACGAACCGGCCACTTGCCGAGGCGAGGCGCTCCAGGTCCGCTTTGGTCAGCTTCAAGCCTTCCGCTTCCCATTCAGCGGAGACGGATAACCAATCAATGCCGCTGCCTTTAACAATCAATTTGGGTTTAAGCTGGCGCGGCGTGAGGAACAGGCGATGAAAGGCGGGGTTGCCAAGGTAATCAGAATCATCCGGGCGGGTTGCCCAGGCTTCGGCCAGCGAACCAAGGAAATTCTCATTGGCATCGCCGATCCATAAGCCGGGTTCAGGTGTGAACCAATCGAGCTTGCGCAGCCATTGCGTAGCTGGCTCCAGCCGGGGATCGTCCAGGATTTCCGGCTTTTCATGCGTCCGTTTTTTTTGGTCGTTCGAAATCCATTCGTGACCGTTCCAAAACCAAATGGTCTGGTCGCGCTGGCTTTTAGCAAGCAGACGCAAACGAACGGTGTCGTCCAGGAGTTCAAAAACAAATTGTGGCCCGGCTTTGTGCGTCACGCAAAGTTGTTCCCAATCCACCCCGTTCACAGATTGAGTTTTGCGCAAATGCAAAAGCAGGCGGTGACTGAGCTTGCGCACCGGCACAGAAGGTTTGTTGGCGAGATATTTCAGCACGCGCGGCGGTGGCGCATTGCGCAGCAAAAAGAAGGTATTGCCTACCAGCGCCAACGGCGGCTGCTGATTAAAAAATTTCGCATCAGCAACGGGATGACTTTCTCCACACGGGAGAGCAAACCGATGCGTGAAGGAAAGCTCTTTATCACCATTTTCTAAATGCGGCGCGAGCGCGATAATTTGCCCGTGAAATTGCAGCGGCTTATTTGTATTAAGCAATTCCAAACGGCTGGTATGTCCCCAACGCGCGAGCCACTGCATCAGTTCGGCATCCGTCAAAATGAGTGTGTCTGAACCGTCATTGCGATTGCGGTGCGTGTCCGCAAGCCACTGGATAAACTCCCAATCGTGCGGTGCAAAGAGTTCCTGCTCGTGGGTCGCGCGAACCACAAGATCAATGACATCATGCAACGTCCGGACTTTTTCACCGGTACGCGGGCGCATCAAAAGAAATTGGACAGCGAGACGCTGGCGCGAAGGATCTTCATCATCGGCTTGTGCGCGGCAAACAACGCGTAACGTCGCGCGCGGTGTATCCAAGAGCGGCATGGCCACTGGCGAAAGCCAGTTTTCCAGTTCCTGTACCAGTTTCAGTTCCTGCTCGGCTTCCTCAGCGCGGGCAAAATGGTCGAGGCTCGCATGCGGCTGCAGTTCGGGCGGCACCGAACGTTTGGCGCGCAGAAACAGGAATGCCAGTTCTTCCAAACGCGACTTCCCCTGCGAGTTCAGCAGGCGCGGCCACCAGTTGGTATCGGGGAAATCTTTGCGGGAGAGGGAAAGCTTTTCAAAATAATCTTCGAGGAGAAGCCATGAGCGTTGCGAATCCGGACAGGTGGCGAAGCTGCGCAAAATATCTTCACGTCCACCTACGGTCTCTTTGGAATCTGAAAGTTCCCGTCGCAAATCGGCAAAAGCACCGTAAGTTTGGGTGAGCACTTTGTGATGTGCGTCGTATTTTGTCGTTCCGGCCCGGTGTCCGTTTCCGTTTCTGACTGCAATTTTCGGCATTAGATAAGTATAGAGTCATTATTTCCTCATACGTTACGGTTACGGTCAATCATAAACGGAAGAAATTTATGCACAGACAATTCCCAACTCATTGACAGGGCACTTTTTTTTGCTAAACTCTCCGTCTTTTATGAATAAAAATCCGCGCGTAGCTGTCGTCGGGGCCACTGGCGCCGTCGGCATTGAGATGATTAAAACATTGGAAAAAAGAAATTTTCCCGTGGGCCAATTGACTTTGCTGGCCTCAGCTCGCTCGACCGGAAAGAAGCTTTCTTACCGTGGTACAGACATCGCGGTGACCGAACTCAAGCGCGATTCTTTTAACGGCATTGACATCGCCCTTTTCAGCGCCGGCGGAAGCATTTCAAAAGAATTTGCGCCCATCGCCGCCGCCGCCGGTTGCGTGGTCGTGGATAATTCCAGCGCTTTCCGCATGGATGATACCGTGCCGCTGGTGATTCCTGAGATCAATCCCGAAGACGTCAAAAAGCATAAAGGCATCATCGCCAATCCGAATTGCACCACGGCCATTACTTTGATGGCGTTATACCCGCTGCACAAGGCGTTCAACGTAAAACGTATTTTTGCGTCCAGCTACCAGGCCGTTAGCGGCACAGGCGCCAAGGCGATTGAAGAATTGAAACGGCAGGTGGATGAAATTGTTTCCGGCAAGCCGGCGACCCTGGATGTTTATCCGCACCAGATTGCTTTCAATGTGCTGCCACACGTGGATTCGTTCCTGCCAAACGGCTATACCAAGGAAGAAATGAAGATGGAGAACGAAGGGCGCAAAATCATGCATCATCCGGATTTCCATGCCAGCGTCACTTGCGTGCGCGTGCCGGTTTATCGCTCCCATTCCGTGTCCGTGAATGCGGAATTTCAAAAGCCGATTACCGTCGAAGCTGCCCGGACCATTTTCAAAAGCGCACCCGGCCTCGACCTCGTGGACGAACCGGAAAATAAGAAATATCCAATGCCGTTGTTCACATCGGAAAAATATAACTGCGAGGTGGGCCGCATCCGCAAGGATTGCGCGCTCGACAATGGCCTGGCGTTCTGGGTGAGCGGCGATCAGTTGCTCAAAGGCGCGGCGCTGAACGCGGTGCAAATCGCGGAAGAGTTGTTGAAGTAACCAAGGACGACGCCGAAAGTTCAAATGAGAACACGGTGTCCGCGTTTTTCTTTCGCAAAGTAGTTGATGCTTGAACCGGGCGGCAAAGCCTTGTCACGCATGACCTGCTTCACGATTTCGATGCTCGCAGCACCATCGAAAAGCAACAGATCAATATAAGCATTCTGCCTTCCCCAGGCGCCTCCCAGCAAACGACCGCTGTTGGAAGATTTTAACGCTCGATCCAAAGCATCTTCAATTTGCCCGCGGGCGCCGGCCTCATTGCCCTTCGGAAGAATTTTGGCCTCAAACGCTACAAAAACATAATCAGCTCCGGTGCTTTTCATTAGGTCTTCAGGTTGACCCAGCGCTTCCAGATATTCGTTGAGAAGAAGAGTGTTCGCCGTCCACCCCGTAATAATATCTCCACGCAGAAAGCGCGCGTGAGGTTCGCCAAATTGATACAACACAGCGTTTTCACCGGGAGGCAATTTCTTCCACCCATTTTCCGATTGTATGCGTTTAATAAATTCGTTTAATTCTTCAAGCGGAATGGAATCCGCAAGCCGCTTCGGATCGTGTTTGATTTCTCTGATATATTGCTGCGTTCCGTATTCACCAAGGACTTCATCCAAAAATAGGAACAAAATCGTCCAACGGTCTTTTTCAGCCAGCTTGTCAAACAAAGGATGCCAAACCGTGATATCCAGTTTTTCGTCCTGGAGATTAACAACAGGCGTAATCCAAAATTCAAGGGGATCAAATGTTCGATCGCCAATTTCAATCCGCTGCCCACGAACGGAACCCGGCTGGCGTGATGAGTAAAAAGTCCATCCTGATAGTTTGGGAGCATTTGCCAGCCAGAAAATAGTCAGAAGCTGCCGGTGCAAATTTCCTTCCCCACTGAGTGTAAATGAATGTCCTTGTCCATTTTCACCAGGCCCAAAAACCCACGCAAATCCCGGGATCAATTCATCTACTTTTGCGCTAACTTCGTTTGCCAGAGTTGGACATTTTCCTGCCTCGATCACTTGGTGAAAGCGAGGCCCTGCTTCGGCATACCATTTCCAAAATTGTTGGACTCGCGTTTTAAACGTGGCCTCTGTATTAACCACTTCCTTTCGTTTAAATAATGAGAGCATTCGCAGCCATTGTATGGTGTTGGCATTAAAATCCAAATGAAACCGACAATACCAAAATAAGAATGACTCCCGGCTGAAATTTAGTTAGGTTTACTGGATGAGCAAGGTCACAAAACTCCTGCATACGCGTTATCGCGTAAACGATTTGGAACGCACGGTGAAGTTTTACAAAGATGTACTTGGCCTCCAGGAAATTCGCCGACACAAATCTCCGCGCGGTTCAGAGCTGGCGTTTTTGAAGGCGGCCGACAGCGAGGAAGAGATTGAAATCACCTTTTTCCCCAATGGCGGACCGGTGCAAGTGCAGCCGGACCTGACCCATTTGGCATTCCTCGTAGACAACCTGGACGAATTTTCCAAGCATCTCGCTAAACTGGGAATCAAGTATTCCGACGGCCCCACGACAAGTTCCACCGGCACCAAATTTGCCTTTGTTGACGCGCCGGAAGGCTATGAAATTGAATTGATCGAAAAAAACAAAGGCATTTATTAACTCCCATGAGCGTACTCATTGTCGGTTCTACGGCGCTGGATTCCATCAAAACTCCCAA
>DATJXK010000268.1:0-15338 GCA_035500235.1 Pseudomonadales bacterium
AGAGGCACTTGTTTGGGGTCGAGGTTGAGGTCGGTGATGAGATTGTCGTACACGACTTTGACCTGGTTCGGCCATGTTTTATCACTGGTATTGGATTCGCCCTGGTGCAGGAGAATTCCTTTAATCACTCCATCCTTTTGCGCCAGTTTCGCCATCTCCACCAGGTACGCGTAAGGATCTCCGCCGTATCCTTTGATGATGCCCTTCATCCATACCGGGGCGTTGGAGGCATAAGACTGATAACGGTCCTTATCGAACAATTCAATCTTGCATCCGCCCACCGCGACAATGACAACGCCAATCTTGATGTCCGGTGGCAGGTTGGAGACCATTGTCCGCCCAAAAAAATCCGATGGCCCGACACCGCAGTAAGGCCGGGTCAACTGCGGGACCGCCGTGTACCAATTGCCCTTCGTCCAGTGCTTGGCGGGAAAATCCACTGAGGCCAGCACCTGGAACCGCGATGGCACGTTGGTTTTGTACTCGTCCGGTACGCCCGGGAAACCCTCCATGTTCGACTGCCCGAAACACACGAAGATCCAAAAGTTCGTGTCCTGGGCAAAAGCGCCCATGCTGAACATCAGCGTCACTGCCAATAACAGGAATTTTATTTTCATAATTTTTTTAAATGCTCCGGTCGAAATTATTTTGCATTTGCTTCTTTGCCCGCGGCCACGGCAATCACCGCGTAAAAGTCCGCCTTGGGCTGGTCATTACCGTCAAAGAGCAGTGGACGACCGCTGGCCCGCCAGGAAACGGCGTCGTTCACGCCCCAAAGCGTGACCACTTTCACCGATTGGGAATGTTTCTTAAAAATCCTGAACAGGTTCGCGTATTGTTTGGCCGAGCGCTGGTCGGCGTCGGCGATGAGGCCGCCCTGCGTGGCCGACGCATTGCCCGCGACATCTCCGCTCGTGCTACGCTGGCCGCGCACCGCGCTGTTCACGTCCAGCTCGGTGATATGGATGGGCAGGCCCAGCGTCTCGAGGTCCGTCAATTCCTCGTCGAGCTGCTCCGGCGTCGGCGATGAAGCACTCACGTGCGTTTGTGTGCCAATGGCGCCAACCGGCACGCCCTGCGCCTGCAATGATTTGACGAGCTCAATGAATTTCTTGCGCTTGCCCGCGGCTTCCAGTCCGTAATCGTTATAGCGCAGGACCGCGTCCGGGTCCGCTTCGTGCGCGTAGGCGAACGCCTTCGCGATAAAGTCCGGCCCGATGATTTGTTCCCAAAGCGAACTCCGCAGCAGGTTCGTCCCGCCGTCTGCCACCGCCTCGTTCACCACGTCCCAGACCTGCACTTTGCCTTTGTAGCGGCCCACGACGGTGGCGATGTGGTCGTGCATGCGTTGCAGCAATTCATCGCGCGACGCCCGCGGTCCGCGATAGGAACGGCCCATATACCCGGGGCCGCTCGATGGCGTATTGTCCACGGCCGGCGGCGGGTTGGTGCCGGCGAAAACCCAGTCCGGCGTCTGGTTATGCCAGACCAGCGTATGCCCGACGATGAGCATGTGGTTGCTCACGCCAAAGTTTACGTACGCGTCCGCCGGGCCAAAGTTATATCCGTCCGGGCCGGCCTCCGGCTGGACCAGCGCCCACTTCAAGTCGTTCTCCGGTGAGATCTGGTTGAACTGCGCCTTCACCAGCGCGATGTCTTTGTCCACCTGTTCCTGGGTGCGCTCCCGATTATTCACCTCGCCCGCCTGGCCGGTCGCGATGCCCTGGTAGATGGCCGTGCCCACCTTGAAATAATCCTGGTACGCATCCTTGAGCGATGGCATCGATGGTGAATCATCCGCGGCCATGGCCAGGGGAGGAACGATAGCGGCCATCACGAGAGCGATTAAAGAAAGTTGATTTTTCACAGGAATCAGTCTGTCAAAGCAGCCATAAATCGCTAATGGAAAAGCATGTATAATTGTCTGAAACGCCTTTAGCAATCATTACCATTGGCAATCTGGAAGATTGCCGGAAATTAGCCGGGGGTAACACCCCCGGTAGAAAGCCCACAAAAAAGATTCGCCCCGGCAGGGGCGATGGAAGCTCACCACAAATAACGTTCGTCATATTCCACGCCACTCAATTTCAAAAGTTCTACATATTCCTCTTGAAACGTTTTCTTGCGATGGTGTTCCTCCTGCCGGGCAATATAATTTTTGACTGTTTCCAACAAAGACGCGCTCACCGTGAAGGCACCATAACCGTCCTGCCATTTAAATTGTTTGTCGCCAATCGTCTCGTGAATCCAGGCTGAAGAGGCGCGTTTTAAATCACGCATGACATCCGCCAACCGATGTGTTGCCTGGAGACCAATCAATACATGAACGTGGTCCGCAACGCCGCCGATTGCTTCAGGAACGACCTCCAATGTTTTGGCCGCTCCACCAAGGTAGGCGTGAAGGCGCGGACGCCAGGAATTTTCAATAAGTGGTCGCACGTCTTTGGTACCGAAAACAACGTGTACGTGCAGGCTGAGATGCGTTGAAGACATTTTTCCGGCACCCTTTCAGGGTGCATGATTCTAATTATGTGCATTTACCGGGGGTGTTACCCCCGGCTAATTTCCACCAGCCCTCTGGGCTGGCCGCTCTGCGCAAAACTGCGGCACTCTGACAGTCACCGCAAGCCGGAAAATGTGCATTTATTCATGTTCATTTGTGGTTAAAAAATGAGCGTTTCCCCTTGTTGCATGCGGCTCTAGGCGACTTTTCACGGTTAAAAAATTGCGGTAGTCACTAACTAGGGGTTTAGGGGAAGGACTGATAAAATGCTTTCATGACTTACCAATGGTCATATTCGAGCCCTGCCGCCAGCGCCTTGGACTGCGGCGGCTGTGACGCCGCTTTTTGGTGCGCTGACTCCTTGGTTGAAGAATACTCTTCATGCGCCGGATTCACCTCTGTGCCAATGCAGTATAATCCTCAACCCAAATCAACCGTTGATTTAGGTTTAGAACCCTTGATTTGGGGTGAGAACACCCTGTTAAAACGCCTTTTCCCAGGTAGCCAACACTCATTTCACACAATAACGACGAGGCAATGGAGCCATGCAAACCAAAACCAAACCAATACAAACCGGAAAATAAATAAGCCCTTGCCTTTTATTAAGGATGAGAACCCGCTACGTGAACCTGAAAATTTTAAGCCAATTCAAACCTGTTTAAAGCTATTCAAGCCTATTCAAGACTCCCCCCGGGGGGATCCTTTCGTCACCAAATTAATCTTTGCCTCTTTGCCTCTTTGCGAGAAAATAGAGCTATGAGTTTAATTGCCGCTGAAAAATTGCCGGACGCCCAGGGCCATTTCGGTCCCTATGGCGGACGCTTTGTGCCTGAGACGCTGATGCATCCGCTCAAGGAGTTGGAGGAGGAATATTTCCGGGCGCAGCACGACCCCGAATTCCAGCGCGAGTTGCAATATTATTTGACCGAATTTTGTGGGCGGCCTACGCCGCTTTATTTCGCCGAACGGCTGACGCGCGAGCTCGGCGGCGCGAAAATTTATCTGAAGCGCGAGGATTTGCTGCACACCGGCGCGCACAAAATCAACAACGCTATCGGTCAGGTGCTGCTCGCCAAACGCATGGGCAAGACGCGCATCATCGCCGAGACGGGCGCGGGCCAGCACGGCGTGGCCACTGCCACGGTGTCCGCGATGTTCGGTTTGAAATGCGTCATCTACATGGGCGCGGTGGATTGCGAACGGCAGGCGCTCAACGTGTATCGCATGAAAATGCTCGGCGCGGAAGTGGTGCCGGTGCACGCGGGACAAAAGACGCTCAAGGAAGCCGTGAACGAAGCGATGCGCGATTGGGTGACGAATGTCCGCAGCACGCATTACATCCTCGGCACCGCCTACGGTGCGCATCCGTATCCGGTGATGGTGCGGAATTTCCAGCGCGTGATCGGCGATGAAGCGCGCGCGCAAATTTTGGAAAAGGAAAAGCGCCTCCCGGACTTGCTCATCGCCTGCGTCGGCGGCGGTTCCAACGCCATCGGCCTGTTCTATCCGTTCCTCGGCGATAAATCGGTGAAGATGACGGGCGTGGAAGCCGGCGGCCGGGGCATCAAGCCAGAGCAACATGCGGCGCGGTTCCAGGGCGGTTCGTTGGGCGTGTTGCAAGGCACGCGCAGCTACATTTTGCAGGATGAATTTGGGCAAATCCAACTCACCCACAGCGTCAGCGCCGGGCTCGATTACGCCGCAGTGGGACCGGAGCACGCGTTTCTCAAGGACGCGCAGCGCGTGGATTACTCCTATGCAACCGATGAAAAGGCGCTCGAAGCGTTCATGAAACTGGCACGGCTGGAAGGCATTATTCCCGCGCTGGAAAGTTCGCACGCCGTGGCCGAAGTCATCAAGCGCGCGCCGAAAATGAGCAAAGACTCGCTCGTCATCGTGAACCTCTCAGGCCGTGGCGATAAAGACGTGTCGCAGGTGGCAGATAAGTTGAAGTTGGAGATGCCGGAGTAAATGCCCGGTATTTAAGCAAAACCGTGTGAGAACTTTTATTATTTCAGCAATCGTTTTGTTCTTTTGGAATGATTTGGTAAAAGCCGATGACGGTAGTTGGACAATTACTCAATTATCTATTAGCTATGCGAACCATCCTGTAATCAATAATAGCAATGAAGTTGTGTGGGCAGGGGCAGGTGGAGGAATATATTCGAACAAACGCGGGCTGCTTTCCAGTTCCGGTATAAATCCTCATCTCGCGAACAGCGGCGAAGTGGTTTATGCCGATTGGTTCAGTGGCCCAAATTGGGATTTGGTGAGCACAAAGCGCGGGCGGCTGACCTCCAATGGAAGTATCGACATCAATGCGTCTGATTTTGATGTTAATAGCAACGGTGAAGTGGTTTATGCCATTGCAGATACCTCCGGCAACCTGCAGGTACATTCCACTGTCCGGGGGCTAATCACAAAAGATTCCAATAACCATTACAATCCTTGCATCAATGACAAGGGCGAAATCATTTATGAAGAAGTCGTTAGTGGGGAAGGACCGGCCATAGTCTCAACGGAAAGAGGAACCCTTTTGCTTCAGGAGGGTGAGGGTGCGGTGCCGATGGGCTTAAATAACAAAGGCGAATTTTGTTTTTCGGGCTCCCTTCAAATTCCCGGTTCATCGCCACCTTATTATACTTCTCCTCATGTGTTTTCCAGTCAACACGGCGCCGTTATAGATGATCCGAATCAATACCAATGGGATGGCAGCATCAATGACAAAGAAACTATTGTTTGGGGAGATGCCTCCGGAAATGTTTACGAAGGGAATTGGTTTCCGGATTTATCCATCGTCAATGAAACCAATGGTTTTACGCTCGAGTGGACGACAAATTCTCCAAGCCTGTCAGTGGAATACACAACAAATTTATTTGAAGCAACATCCTGGAATCAGTTGAGCGGGAGCATCGTTACAAACAAAGGCAATTTTCGCGAAAAAATAGGGAGCCCGAACCACGCAGAATTTTTCCGTCTTTGTAAAGTATTGCCCTGAACTATTAAAAAATGACCACCGCCCTCGCCTCCCGCCTCTCTGCCCTCATGGGCCTGCTCGCTGTGGCGTTCGGCGCGTTCGGCGCGCACAGCATCAAATCATTGCTAATGCAAAACGGCACGGTGGATATTTGGGAGAAGGCGGCGTTCTATCACTTCATTCATGCAGTGATGATGTTTGTGGTCGCGGAACGAAAGCCGTTTCAGCCCGGACCGTGGTGGTGTTTCCTCGTGGGGATTTTCTTTTTCTCCGGCTCACTCTATTTGCTGGCCGTTACCAACATTCTTTGGCTCGGCGCGATCACACCGATTGGCGGCATGAGTTTTCTCCTCGGCTGGGGCTGGCTGGTGTTCAAACCGTCGCGCGCATAGATTATTTTGATGCGGTTTTGGCTGCATCGAAAAGCATTGAAAATAGAGGCGGCAGGAGTAGCTTCAGTATTATTGATTCAGATTAAACCATCGCTTCCGTTATCAGATCCGGCATTTGCAAGAGCCACTCTTTTTTTGCTGGCAACCTGTGCGTTTCTTTTCGGCACGCCTAACGGCAGGGCCCAGGACACCACGAATCAAGAAAACCTCCCCACCAAACACGTCTTGTTGCTTTTTGGCGAAGCCCGGGATTTGCCTGGTAACGTGCTGATGGAACAAGCCGTCCGGCAGGTGATGACGTCCAATGAAACGGAACACATCGTATTTTATACTGAGAGCATGGATGCCGGACGCTTCCCGGACACCAACCACTACGATCTTTTCGGTGAATATATAAAAAATAAATACATGGGCCAGAAGCTCGACCTCGCGATGATGTTCATGGCGCGGAATTTCATGCTGGCGCGTGAGATGACCAATGCGCTGCCTGCGAATCTTCCCTCAGTCTTCGTGGTGATGAATGATTTGGATATGCCCAAGCCGCCCGGCGGCCGGCGGTTCACCGGGATCTTTCAGCGTTTCGACATTGACGGGACAATCAAATTTATTCTTCGCCTGCAGCCCGAGACGCGACACGTGGTGGTGGTGGGCGGCGTTTCGAAGGCAGACCAGAGCACGTTGAAACGGATTGGCGAAATCGCGCAATCCATCGAGGGAGTAAAATTTGATTTTTGGACGAACATGCCCATCGTGGAAATCTGCAAGGCGGCGTCGTCCCTCCCGCCTGATACGGTCATTTTACTTGGCACGGTGCAACGGGACATGACCGGCCAGGCATTTTACACATCGGAAGTTGTCCAGATGCTGGCGCCTTCCGCCAACGTGCCGGTGTACGTGTTGGGCGAGGGATTAATTGGCACCGGTGCGCTGGGCGGCGATGTCATGGACTCGGAAACGCTTGGCAAAGGAGCCGGCGAAATTGCCCTGCGAGTACTGGCCGGTGCGCCGGCAGATCAAATACCCGTCGCGATACACAACGACGGTACGCCCATGGTGGACTGGCGCGCGTTGCAGCGGTGGAACATTAAGGTAAGCCGGTTGCCCCCGGATTGTGTTATACGTTATCGCCCGCGCTCGCTCTGGGAGGACCATAAGATTCTAATTATCAGCGCAGGCGCCGCACTCCTGGCGCAGGCCGTGACTATCGTGGCGTTGCTGGTTGCACGCGGGCGGCAACGCCGGGCCGAAGCGGAGATCGAACGGCAACGAACCGAACTAACCCATGTGACCAGGGTTTCCACCGTAGGACAATTGGCATCCGCGCTGACTCATGAGCTTAACCAGCCGTTGGGAGCCATCCTGCGGAACGCTGAGGCGGCGGAACTTTTTCTCCAAAACGAACCACCTAACCTGCAGGAAGTCCGGGCCATCCTGACTGATATTCGGCGGGACGATAAACGGGCGGGCAATGTGATCGATCGCATGCGGGCTTTGTATAAGCGGCGCAGTGTTACCATGAATCGCCTGGACCTCCGCGAAGTGGTGGAAGATACGATAGCGATGACGCGGGCGGATGCGGCCGCGCGACAGGTGAAACTGTCGGTGCAAATTCCCCCGCAATTGCCCGAGGCGCAGGGAGACCGCGTGCATTTACAACAGGTATTGCTAAACCTGATCCTCAACGGCATGGATGCGATGAGCACCTTGCCGAAACCCCGGCGGACATTGCTCGTGCGGGTTTCGGAGACAAAAAATTCAAACCTGCGGGTGGATGTGACTGACCAGGGAGCAGGCATCGCCCCGGATGTGGCTGAACGAATATTTGAACCCTTCTTCACTACCAAGACCAACGGGATGGGCATGGGGCTGGCGATTTCGCAAAATATCATCGAAGCGCATGGTGGCGATATCTGGGTGGACAGCCATGCCGAAAAGGGAACAACCTTCTCCTTTATTTTGCCGCCTGCCGGTGACCTGAAAGTAAAAGATGGTGACTTGCCAGAGACGCTTTGACGAATACATTACATCCATGACGGCCACGCGCTCTTCCCGGTCAGGCACGATCTTCATTGTCGATGATGATGCGTCCTTTTTGAAATCCATGTCACGCCTGTTAAGTGCTGTCGGCTATACGGTGCATGCCTTTGAATCAGCGCCGGAATTTTTGAAACAGATTGGGCCGGAAACCTCCGGCTGCGTCGTGACTGATTTACAAATGCCGGGCATGGACGGCTTGAAGTTGCAGGAGGCACTGCAAAAAACCACGAATCCGTTGCCGGTTATTTTCCTGACAGGCCAGGGTGACATTCCCACCACCGTGAGCGCGATGCGGCGCGGCGCTGAGGATTTTTTGACCAAACGCGCACCGAAGGATGAATTACTCGCGGCCATTGACCGCGCCTTTGAGCGTGAAGCACACGAACGGCAGGCGCGCGGGCGGCTGCGGGAATTGCGCCACCGCTTCCATGATCTGAGCGAACGGGAACTGGAAGTGCTCGGGCACGTCGTGCAGGGCAAAATGAACAAAGAGATCGCCGCCGACCTGGCGATTAATGAACGGACGGTAAAATTGCACCGCACCAATATCACCAGGAAATTGAAGGTGCAATCCGCCGTCGAGCTCAGCCGCCTGGCGGATGAAGCGGGCCTTTTCAAGACAGACAAAAACGGCCAGGCTGAGGTCAGCCAGGATTAATTCTTTCGGTCGCTTTTCAGGCCATCGCTTCCCCAAAGGGCAGTAGTCGCAAAGTCTCTGGTTGTCATACCTTGCCGCATGCCGTCCGTTCACACTGACGTTAATTCCAGTGCTGACTCAACTCTCTGCTGGAAAGAACGGACGGCATCTTCCCTAAAGGGCAGTTTCGGATTTGCTTCTTCCACAGTAGGTTACGCACAGCTATGAATCGTCTGGAAAATCACAAGCAGGACGGAAACCGGGTTCATAGCTTTGGGCTTACCGGTTATAAGTGTCCCGCCTGCCAAATGGTCGCATGGCACGATCAGGAGGTTGATACAGAAGTTTTTTGCCTCTTCTGCAGCCATGCGCTTCCTCGTTATGTCACGCAAATTTCCCCGGAGAGAATGATTATGATGGATGCAACGGAACAATCGAATACTGAAAAGCAGTTCAACGATGTCACGCGCAGGCATGAAGTACGACCGGTAGAACAACACGAAACAGCATCCCCGTTCATCCTGGAATTTTTCCTGGTCCAGGGCACCGGTTATATCTGCATGGCCTATCGTAATCATGACGGAAAATGGCGCGGGGCATTTGATAACCAGGAACTGCCGGGAGCCATCCGGGTTTTGGAATAATTTTGGGAATTTGGTGTTGGTTGGGTTAGCCCCTGTGTGGTGGGGGTTGCATGAGCGGCCGGGATAGGTACCCGGCCGCTCATTAACATGAAGATTTTACGCTGCGTCAGCAGCGCTCAGAAGGGCGGCGTGGCCGGTTCGGTAAATTCGTTCCGGCCACGCCGTCGAGTTTAAGCCCCCTCACTTGCAAGCCGTTGCGCGGACAATGGCCTTGACGCCTTCCAGGAAAAGAGCGAGATTCCCGAAATCAAAACGAAGGTTATGACAAAGCAAAAATTTACCGTTCTCGCGCTCGCGTTCTCTTGTTTAGGCATCCCCCTGGCGAAAGCGCAATACTATGATAGTTTTCCCGCCGGCGCCGGGCCTTATTTTCGCTTCGGCGCGGGCCCGTCATTTTATACTGGCGGGACACTTCAGCAGTTCGGCACATCGGTAAACCGGTCGATGAGTTTTGACACAGGATATGCGCTGAATTTAGGAGTTGGTTATGCTTTCAATAAATATCTCAGTGTCGGTTTCAACACGGGTTATTATGAAACCTGGATTAATAGTGTGAATGCGCCCGGTTTTTACTCGAATAGTTCTTTTCTCAGCAATATACCATTTATGGCTGAAGCGACGCTTTCCGTGCCGATTCCACACACCATTCTTGTCCCCTACATCAGTGTGAACGGAGGCGGTTCCACGTCAGAGTTTGGCACGAGTCATTTCGGTTATTATCCGAACAATTACGTTTATGGGAGCGCGTGGAACACGGTTTTTGCCTATGGCGCCAGCGCGGGCGTCCGGTTCAAGTTCTCGCACAATTTTTCAGCAGTTCTGGGCTACAATTATTTTGCCACCCAGGATACCCGGTACGATTACAATAATGTTTTTCCTCCGTTTAACACATTTACTGTAGGCTTCAAAGGTGTGCAGGTGAATTCGGTTATGTTTATGCTCCAGTGGAATCTTTGACCGTCGTAACCGCAAACTGAAAACGCCCGTCATTTCAAGGACTGCACATAGCTCACCAGCGCGTCTATTTCGGCCGGTTTAAGTTTGCCGGCAAACGCCGTCATCTGGCCTGCTTTCCCTTTACGAATCCGATTGGCAATTTGTTCATTGGTCCAGCCGATGTCGTGAAGGTCGGGACCGTCATCCCCGTGCCCATCGGCGCCGTGGCAATGCGCGCAATTCCGGAGATACAAGGTACGCGTAACGGATGGCGGTGCTGATGGCGCCGGCTGGCCGCTGGTCCCGTATTGGGCGCACGAAACCAGGACCATCACCGGCGCAGTTATGATGAATACAGGATGGATTTTCATCGTCACAAAATTAACCAAGCGTGGAGTCCACTACTGCGAGTGAATTTTTTCCTTCGGTATAGTTAACGTCGGTGATGCCGAGGTAATCGCGCAATTTTCCGGCATCCACTTTCATCGGTCCGGGTTTGGGCGCCTGCCCCGGCTCAGGTTGCGGAAACGCCGTGGACATCGCGGTATGAAACGTTACTCGGCCCTCGACCTTTTTCATCGTCTGATGAATGTGTCCGTTCAGTACCGTTACCGAGCCAAAGCGTTTTAAGAAACCCAGCGCTTGCGCGCCATCGTCCGTACCCCAACCCCATTTGGGATAAACCGACCACAGCGGGATATGGGCAAAAACAACGATGGGTGTGTCACTGGAACGACCTTGCAAATCATCTTCCAGCCATGCCAATTGGTCATTGCCCAGCGCGCCTAAACCGTTTTGCTGGATGTCCACGACATTCACGAGGCCGACGAAATGGACACCGTTGAAATCAAAGCTGTGCCAGCCCTGCCCTTTGGTATTTTTGCCAAACCGCTGGAGATAAAGTTGCCCGTTGTCCCCGGTCACATCATGTTCCCCCGGCACGTAAAAGATTTGCTGCGTTTTCACGCTCTTAAGTAATTGTTCCAGCGCATCGAATTCTTCCGCTGCGGCCAGGTGCGTGAGGTCGCCCGTATGCAGGATAAAATCCGGCGGCGTGGGCAGCGCATTAATGCGCGCGATGGCCTCTTTGAGCGTGCCCGCCACATCCGTATTGATGCCGGCCTTGTTAAAACCGATGTGCGAATCACTGATTTGCACGAAGCTAAAGCTGCCTTTGCCCATGCTGTCCTGGGCTCCTGCGCGCGCCGGCAATAGCGCCGAGCCCAGTACGCCGCCCGCGATGGTCCAAAGCATCCCCGTGCCGGCCCACGCCATGCATTCGAGAAAACCCCGGCGGTCAAGGCCGTCCTTATTATGATCGTGTACGATGAACTTTTCTTTCGTCTTCATATTTTTAATGTCTTTGTTTAACGATTTTGGATTTAATTCCTCTCTACCGGACTCGCCTAAAAAATGTTTATTCCGCCGGGAATAAAATTGCTTTCGGCGCAGTCTGGAAATAAATGGAAACGATGTGTGAGCGCGACTGACCCACAGGCACAATTCGAGGAAATCGTGATGCCCCATCTCGATGCTGCCTACAATCTGGCGCGCTGGCTCGCGGGAAACGACCACGACGCCGCGGACATTGTGCAGGAAGCCTGCGTGCGCGCGTTCCGGTATGGCAGCGGCTTCCGGGGCGGCAACAGCCGTTCCTGGCTATTGGCGATTGTCCGCAACATGGCGTACACGTGGCTGAAAAAAAACCGCCCGAAAGCGATCGTTTCCATCGAAGATGAAGACCTGGCCGAAATTGAAGATCCCGGCGCGCCGGCGTTTGCCCAGGCGGACGCCGCCGTGCTGCGCGCCGCGCTGGAGGAATTGCCGGCGGAATTTCGCGAAGCGCTCGTCTTGCGCCATCTCGAGGGTCTTTCTTACAAGGAAATCGCCGAAGTCGCGGATGTGCCGGTGGGCACGGTCATGTCCCGCCTCGCCCGTGCGCGCCAGCAATTGCAAAGTTACCTGGCGCGGAAAGGAGTGAAATGAACTGCGCGGAAATGAATCTCCTGCTCCATGCATACGCCGACGGCGAACTCGACGTCGTACGCAGCCTCGAAGTGGAACAGCACGTGAAGAGCTGCGCTACGTGCGCGGCGAAAATGAATTCCTTGAAAGCACTGCAATCTGCGTTCAAGGAAAACGACCTCGCGTACAGCGCTCCGGTTTCCTTGCGCCGCAGCGTGCGGCAAATCGCTCGCCCGCCTGAAGACCGGGAAGCGCGGCTTCCGCGTGATTTACAATGGTTCTGGAAATGGCTCGCCCTGGGCGCCACGGCAGTGGCCATCCTGGCGATTGTCATCCGGCCGATGGGAATTTCTCAAAATGACGCACTGGTCGGTGAAGTCGTGAGCGCCCATGTTCGTTCACTCATGGCTGAACATTTGACCGATGTCGTGTCATCGGACAAACACACCGTTAAACCATGGTTCGCCGGCAAACTGGATTTCTCGCCCGCCGTGACAGATTTTGCTGGCCAGGATTTCGCGCTCGTCGGCGGACGGTTGGATTATCTTAATGGCCGTACCGTCGCCGCCCTCGTTTATAAGCACAATAAACATTTCATCAATGTCTTCATCTGGCCCGCGGCCAATGCCCCCTCTGCACAGGAAAGTTTTCACGGCTATAATGTTGTATCGTTCGACGCCGGCGGATTTCAGTATTATCTGGTTTCGGACATGGATGAACCGGGTTTAACCCAACTCGCCGGATTGCTCGGGCAGGGGAAGTGACCTTAATCAACATCCGCGCGGGATTCGACGCTTGCAAACGGCCAAAGGCGAACTTACATTGCTTGTGTGAGCAGAGCCGAAATCATTTCTGAAATCCCGAAGTTGTCGCACCAGGACCGCCGGGAAATCATGCGCTGCATCGTTGAGGCCGAGGAAGATACGCAAACGTTAGCCGACTGCGATCAGCGGGCGCTGGAGCGATTCCAAATGCTGGATGCGATGGAAGCCGACGATGAAAAGAACGCTTCCCGGTGAAATTTGGCGTGTGGATTTCGGCCTCGCGGCTAAAGTTCGTCCCGCACTCATTTTAAGTGATTATCCGGGGGATGAAGAATTGGCTTTGCTCATTGTTGTGCCACATACCACGGCTGTGCGTGGTAATCGCTGGGAAATATCCATTCCCAAACCTTTTCTGAAACCGGGTGTCTTTCATCTACAGCAAATTCAGCCGATTTCACTCGCACGTTTCGATGCGCCCCTTGGTGTCTTGTCAGCGGAAGAGCTAAAAAAGGTTAGGGAAATCTTGATGGGATTATTAAATCCGGTTTCGTAACTAAATCTTGACCGGCCTTCTCGCGGATTTTCCGGCTTTTGCTTTGACAGGCAAAAATCTTTTTGCCAGAAAGCAGTTGTCTCTGGAGAAAATTTTTAACTTCACCCGATTTTATGAAACTACGATTCATGGCCTTCACGGTATTGCTGGCAGTTGCCTTTTATCCGCAGCGTTCTTTTGCGCAAAACGCGGTCGTGACTTACCAGGGAAGTGTGCAGGACAGCGGCACTAACTTTACCGGCACTGGTCAGTTCCAGTTTGCGCTGGTGACCAGTTCCAACGCCAATCTGACCGCGACCGCGACCGCGGCGGCGCCAGTGAGCGGCTTTATTACTACCATTAGTGTCACGTTTGGTGGCAATGGCTATGTTACTGCTCCTGCCGTCGCGATTTTTGGCGGAGGCGGCTCAAACGCGACGGCCACAGCTTCCATCAGCAGCGGAGTGGTGACGGCGGTTACGATTAATTCGGGCGGCAACGGCGCCGGTTACACCAACGCGCCCAATGTGGTTATTGCACCACCGCCGCCGGCCCTTGCCTATACGACTTATTGGAGCAATGACGGCACCAGCGTCGCAGGCAGCGAACCATCTGCCAGCATCGGCGCCGGCGTGACGAATGGATTATTTATGGTCGGCCTGGGTGACACGACGATTCTAAATATGGCCGCCATCAACGCGGCCTTATTCCGCCAGCCAAACCTGCAATTGCAAATCTGGTTTAACGATGGTGTTAATGGTTTTGCCGCGCTGTCCCCGGTGCAAAATTTAACGGCGTCGCCTTACGCCGCTTTCGCGAATAACGCCAGCAACCTTCTCGGCAGCGTTCCCGCGACTCAAATTTCCGGCATGGTGCCAAACAGCACGCTGCCGACGAATGCAGTTTTTTCCGGCCCCGTGACCGCGACGAGTTTCTCAGGAAGCGGGACAAATTTGACTTCGCTCAATGCCAGCAGCCTCGTTACTGGCATAGTGCCTTTGACCTGCCTTAGTGGAATCACGAGCAATCAACTCGACGCGACTACCTGGCAAATCGCGACGAACTTAAACGGCGGCCGCGCGGCCTTGGCCAGCAACGTTGTTTCCGGCATCGCCATCACCAATGCGTTTATCACCAATTCAGCCTTTGCGGGCAACGGCGGCGGCCTGACGAACCTGTCTGCATCACAACTGGTCAGCATCGGCAATACTGCTGTCGGCGCGGCCGGAAATTTCTTCGCGGGTGCGGCGGGGAATTCCACCATGACCGGTTATAATAATACCGGCATCGGGGTGCATGCCCTGGCGGCGAATGTCAGCGGCCTTTTCAATACGGCCGAGGGCTTGAACTCGCTGCTCTCCAATACCGCCGGCACGGGCAACACAGCCATCGGCACTTACGCTCTCCAGGCCAATGTCACCGGAGGTGCCAACACTGCTATTGGCCTGAATGCTTTGTACGCTAATACCAACGGCAACAATAATACAGCCACGGGCATGAATGCTCTCTATTCCAATACCAATGGCGCCAATACCGCCGATGGTGCGAATGCGCTCCAGGCGAACGTCAACGGTTCCGGTAATACCGCCATCGGGTTCAATGCGCTTTTCTCGAGCAGCACGGGTTCGAATAACATCGCGCTGGGTTATCTGGCTGGACAAACCATCACTACCGGCAGTTCCAACATTGATATCGGCAATCCCGGTTTTGCCAGCGACGCCAATGTCATTCGCATTGGTTCCAGCCAAAGTGCCACCTATTTGGTGGGCAACGTCTATACGCCCTCAGGGACCGTGCAATCCAGCTCCGACCGCAACTTGAAAGAAAATTTTACGGCGATCAATCCCCAGGAAGTGCTTAACAAGGTATCGGCGATGCCGCTCACTGAATGGCAATACAAAGTCGACGCCGGCGATGTTAAACACATTGGCCCGATGGCGCAGGATTTCCA
>DATJXK010000269.1:0-3159 GCA_035500235.1 Pseudomonadales bacterium
GTGGTGGTCGTTAACTCGAAAACTGCAACATGCCCGATCCAAATAACAAGGCTTCCGCCGCGCCGGCATTTTATAGCGGCGTCGTCTGGAAGCTCAATCTCCTGGCGGCGCGCATTTTCCCGGCGGGATTTTTAAAATACGTTCTCATGCTCTTGGCTGAGCTTTATTTATGGGCCCAATCCTGGCGTGTCGATCGGCGATCTGGGATCGTGCTGAAAAATTTTCTGCCGGTTTTTAACGACGACCACCGCGCCGCAGAAGAGGCAGTTTGCGCGACGCATCGGAACTTCGCCGCCAAGCTGGTTGATCTATGGCGTGTGGAAAACGGCGAGGAAGTAAAAAACTGGCTGACCAATGATAGCGAACTCGGAATCATCCACGCGGCACGCCGACGCGGACGCGGCGTTCTTTTCATCACCTTGCATCTGGGCAACTGGGAGCATGGTGGTTTATTACTCAAACAATTGGGTATTAAGCTGACCATCCTTTCGCTCGCCGAGCCTGATGATGGCCTGACTGATTTACGCAATGCCGCCCGCGCCCGTTATGGAGTGGATACATTGATTATCGGCGAAGGAGATTTTGCTTTCGTGGAGGTCATTAAACGGCTTCAGGACGGCGCGGACTTGGCGTTATCGCTCGACCGGCCGCCGGAGCGTGGAGTGGGCGTGCCCGTGGAATTTTTTGGCAGAACATTTGAAGCCTCCCTGGCTGCGGCAGAATTGGCTCGCGCATCCGGTTGCGCATTGATTGGCGTGACGATTGTCCGGCGGCCGGAAGGTTTCGCCGTGAAAGTGCTGCCGGAATTTACTTATGATCGCAGGGCGCTGGCGAGCCGTGAGGCGCGGGCCGCGCTGACCCAGGAAATCCTGCGTGCTTTTGAGCCCGAAATACGCAATAATATAGAACAATGGTACCAATTTACTCCTATCTGGGGCGGCTAAGGCTGTGGGGTTTCCTCTGGATTTTGCCGTGCCTGGCCGCGACGGTCCTCCACGCGGCGGACTACGATGCGCAATTCAACCAATGGTTCGCCGCCCAAACGAACATGCAAAATTGGACGGCGGACTTCACTCAAACCCGCTCGCTCGTGGCGCTGTCACAGCCGCTCAAATCCAGCGGCAAGGTGTGGGTGAAGCCCGGCTCGTTCCGCTGGGAACTTGGCAAACCGCCGCAAACCATCGTCGTGCGCAATCCCGACGAACTTCTCATTTTGTATCCGCGATTCAAGCGTGCCGAACTGTATCCGCTGGATAAAATCCCGCCCGGCCCCATCAAGGATGCCATGGCGCTGCTCGATGTCAGCCTGCCGCGCGACCGTGCATCCATGGAAGAACACTTCCAACTCCTGTCCGCCACCGAAACCAATGCGACCTTGCAAATGACGTTGCAACCAAAAAGCGTTTCCGCCCGGCAATTCGTCGGCAATATGGTCATCGGTTTTCATACCAACAACTACGTCATCGCCGATTCAGAAATGCGCTTTTCCGACGGCTCGACTCTGCGTAACGATTTTACTAACGTCATTTTTAATCAGCCGATGGACCCCAATCTATTCGATACCAATTTGCCCCCGGATTACAGCGTGGTTGAGCCGTTAAACCGATGAGCGCCGGCCCGGACATTTTGGCGCTGGCGATGCGCTCGCTGCCGCATGGTCCTGAATTTCGCTTCGTTGACCGGATGATCAGCCTGACACCCGGCAAAACCGGCGTGGGTGAATATCATATTCGGGGCGATGAATACTATTTGCGCGGTCATTTGCCGGGCGAACCCATTTTGCCCGGCGTCCTGCTCGTGGAAGCTGCGGCGCAAGTGGCCGGCATGGTTGCTCAGGAAGACCCGGCCAACCCACGCTGGCCGAAGCTCAAATTGGCCGCGCTGCGCGGCGTCAAAATTCTCGGCTCTGTCCATCCCGGCCAGACGCTGCGCATCGAAGCATCCATTACCGGCGTGCTGGACTCCATGATTCAGGCCCAGGTTTTTGCCTTCGTCGAAAATGCCAGGGTGTTGGCCGCGGAACTTTCCTTGAGCGGAAACGGGAACAAATGATCGCAGCCCCCGCAAACACCCGGCGCACGTTCGAATTTGAGCGCGATACCTTCGCATTTCCGCATGAGCTCGTTTGGAAATATCATTTCGACGCGAACGGCGCGATGACCGTCCAGAAGGCCGACCCGCCGCCGACGTATTATCATCGCTGCTTTGTCATGTGCCGCACCACGCGGCAATTTTTTTATCACGCCCGTTTCGAGCCGGACGCGCCGCCGGTTGATGCCAGTACGTATCAAAATTTGATTCGCAAAATCGTCTCGCGCAATGTCCGGAAGCCTTGCGCAGAATCTGAACGCATTGTTATCCCCGCCTTCGAAGGATTGCGCGCGCTGAGCAAGGTGCATGAACTACTGTTAAAAGCCAGTTGTGGTGCGCCATGGGAATCCTATTTTTTGCGCAGTCATTGGCGCATGGTTTTTCCAGTACCAACCTGGTATCGCTTAATGATGGTGAAGAAACTCAAGGCATCTATTCCCAAGCGCGGCCTGACCCTGGTGCATTTATTTCGCTTTCCCTACATCACCATCAATCACGGCATCGTGCTGTATGGATTTAACGAAACCGAACAAGCAGTCGAATTTGCGGCCTACGATCCAAACATTCCCGAGCATCCGGTGAAACTCATTTATGAGAAGGACTCCCACCAATTCACATTTGCCGCGAATCGCTATTGGGGCGGCGGCTCGCTGAAGGTCATGGAGATTTACTGCGACTGGCCTTATTGATTTTGCTTTCGCGCCTTTCGCCCCATGCCCCAATAAGCCAGGCCAAAGAAGATTGCGCCGCACATATTGATGCCGAGGATGTAGCCAATTTTATAATTGGGACCGGAATTATTGGGCGCATAGATCGGTAAATTATGTCCTCCGATTAAACCGGGAAGCGCCGCCGGCATCAGGGCGCCATGCAGGAGGCCTATCTTAAAATCCGCCTGGTTTTCGGGGCTGTAAGAACTTTTCGCCGCCCAACTCTGGAGATAAATCAATAAACCTACGAATACGCATATCAGGACGTTTTTAAGGACCATAAACTGCCAGAACGTCAGGCCTAAAGGCTGGCTGGAAACAGGCATAGGCTTGGAAACGGAATCAGACATGCCCTATA
>DATJXK010000270.1:0-2243 GCA_035500235.1 Pseudomonadales bacterium
TTCCCTCTTTTTCCCCATACTCCCCCGCATGGAACGAAGCGAAGCGGAACTGATCGCCGCCGTGTTGCAGGGCGACGTGGCCAGTTTCGAACCGCTCGTCCAAAAATATTCGCCCCGCGTCTTTGCCACCGCGCGTCGTTATGCCCGCCGTGAAAGCGAGGTCGAGGACATCGCCCAGGAAGTCTGGCTCAAGGCCTTCGAAAAATTAAAAAGCTTCCGCGGTGAAGCTCCGTTTGAGCATTGGCTCATGCGCATGACCGTTCGTACCTGTTACGATTTCCTGCGCGGCCACCAGCGCAACCGCGAATCCTCGTTTACCGATTTGAGCGAATCGGAAAATGACTGGCTGCAAAAATTTGTCACGGCCCCGGAAAGCGCCAGTGATACCGCTGATGCCGCCAAATTGCTGGTGAATCGTGTCCTGGAAAAACTTTCGCCCCAGGCCCGGCTGGTCATCACCCTGCTGGAAATTGAAGATTTGTCCGTGAAAGAAATCGCCGAACGCACCGGCTGGTCGGTGCCGCTGGTGAAAGTCCGCGCCTTTCGCGCCCGGGCCGAAATGAAGAAAATCATTTCCAAATTAGGCAAAGACCAGTATCTCTAATATGTAACCATGCCATCCGGCAACCCGTCTAAAAAAATATGAACGTGAACGAACTTCAGAAGAAATTGATTGCCGCGGCCCGCGCCGGCGCGCCGGATGACCATGTGCCCTATGCGTTTGAAAAGCGCATTATGGCCCTGATCCCGGCGGTCCCCCGCACCGATGCCGCTGCCTTATGGGTGCGCGGTTTATGGCAGGCGGCAGTTTCTTGCGCAACCATTGCCCTCTTATGCGGTGCATGGTCCTTTTTCAGCCCGGCAGCCAAGTCCAGCGACGATCTCTCTCAGAATTTGGAAACCACGCTTTTGGCGTCCGTTGACCAAGGCGACCAGGCCCAGTGAACTCCTGGAACGTCATTCTCGCGACCATCGTGATTTTTGGCGCTGGTGTGATTACCGGCGGGCTTCTGGTCCAACATACCCAGCATCCGGCGCCGGCTCATCACGCCATGGAATCAGGGCCAAAACCCCTGGAACAAACAAATGAAATGGGCGAGGTGCCCGGGCCTTTGCGCGCGCAAACGTTAAATAAGCAGTTCGTCGGGCAATTGAATGATGAACTCCAATTGTCTAAAGAGCAACGCGAGCAAATTCAAAAAATCATCGCCCAGGGCCAGCAAAACACCCACAATTTATGGAAGCTCGTTGGGCCGCAATTCCAATTAATTTGGCGTGATACCCGGCAGCAGATTCGGGGGGTGTTAAATGCCGAACAGAAGAAGAAATTTGAGGCGTTGATGAAAGAGCAGCGGCGCCAATCAACCAATGCGCCGGCTGCCATCGAACCGACGAATACACCTCCCGCTCTTACCAACGCGCCGGCGGTTTAGTCTGTGGCCGGCTTCTCCGCCAGGACCAAACGGATTTTCTTGCGTAAATCTTTGGTAATCGAACCGACCGGCCGGTTGCCGTCAACGATTGTGAAGCCGTAGGTCTTTTGCAATTTTCGAAACGCCGTCTGCATGGCCGTTTGGTATTTCAGGAAACTATCAAACATATCCCGTGACAAACCCAGGTCCATCCCGCTTTCCCAATAGTCCAGCGTCGCGCTTTTGGCCAGGTTGCGCTGCACCAATTCCTGGGGTTGCACCGAGAGGTAGAAAACTGCGTCCGGGATCACCGCAATCCCGTAAAGATTTTTGAGCCAGGCATCGTCCATGCCGCGGACCATGTCGCGCGCCATCAATGTGTAAATATAGCGGTCCGCCAGTACGATGAACCCCGCCTTGAGCGCCGGCAAAATAATGTTTTCCAGCTGGTCTGCAAAATCCGTCGCGTAAAAAAGGCTCAGGGTCGTCCGGCTCAAAATATTTCCCTTCTGCGCCTGTTCCAGTTCCTTGCTCACCAGGGTTGAGCGTTTCAAGCCTACCTGCACTGTGGGATGGCCGCCTGTTTCCAGCCAGTCCACCAGTCGCGCGATTTGTGTCGAGCGTCCGGAACCGTCTGCGCCTTCCACCACGATTAATTTTCCCGCCAAATCATCCAGCTTTACCCGCGGAATGCCATGGCCATAAAAGAACCGGCACGGTTTTTTAGTTGCAGCAGTGCTCATACAGCGGCCAGGTCCTCTTCCTGTTCTTTTACTTCTCCGGGTTGAAACGCCGGCGGCAAGGGCAGGGGACTGCGGCGCCGGTATTTTT
>DATJXK010000271.1:0-7361 GCA_035500235.1 Pseudomonadales bacterium
AAACAAGGACGGCGACCAAAATAGCTCTTCCGCTTTGCGGCTGCGCTACGGTTCGCTACGCTCACCTGCGCTCCGCCGCAAAGCGGAATGTCACCCATCCGGTGAGGATAAAGTGTCACCTATCCGGTGAGGAGGTTCCGATCGTCGCCCTACCTGAATCAGACCTGCGGTGGGAATTAGATGCCCAACTTCTTAAACCGGTTCTTCACTTCTTTGAAATGGAAATCGAGGGAGCAAAGCTTCTCGAGTTCGCCTTTCTTGAAGTGTTTGGCGACTTCAGGGTCGGACTTGAGAACGTTCAGGAAGTCGGCGTCGTCGCGCCCGGCGTGTTTGGTTTCCCAGGTCTTCATGGCGGCGCGCTGGACGAGTTCGTACGCAGCTTCGCGGGTCAACCCTTTCCGGATGAGCGCGAGCAGCACGGTCTGGGAATTCCACATGCCCAGGCTCAGGCCGAGGTTGCGCTTCATGTTTTCAGGATAGACCTGCAGGCCGGTCATGAGCCGGATGAGCAAACCGAACATGTAATCGAGCAGCGTGCAGGAATCCGGGAAAATGATGCGCTCGACGGACGAATGCGAAATGTCGCGCTCATGCCAGAGTGCAACGTCTTCCAGGGCGGCAATGGCGTTGCCGCGCAGCACGCGCGCGAGGCCGGTGAGGCGTTCCCAGGTGATGGGGTTCCTTTTATGGGGCATCGCGCTGGAGCCTTTCTGGCCCTTGGTAAAAGGTTCCTCGGCTTCGAGGACTTCCGTGCGCTGCAAATGCCGAAATTCGACGGCCCAGCGCTCGATACTCGCGCCGGCCAGCGCCAGGGCGGTTTGGAACTCGGCATGGATGTCGCGCTGGACGACCTGCGTGGCGATGGGGGCAGGGGACAGCCCGAGTTTTTCGCAGACAAATTCCTCCACGCGCGGGGACAAATGGGCGCTGGTGCCCACGGCGCCGGAAATTTTGCCGACGGCGACGACCTGATGCGCCCGTTCGAGGCGTTCCAGCGAACGTTTGAATTCGTCGTGCATGAGCGCGAGCTTGAGGCCAAAGGTGGTAGGCTCTGCGTGGATGCCGTGGCTGCGCCCAATGCAGGGGGTAAATTGATACTCCGTCGCGCGTTTGGCGATGACCGGCAGCAACTGCTTGATATCGGCGATAAGGATCTCCGCGCTTTGCTTCATTTGCACGGCCAGCGCGGTGTCCCCGACATCGCTACTCGTCAGCCCGAAATGGAACCAGCGCGACGCGGGGTCGTTGATCTTCTCGGCCACGGCGGTGGTAAAACCAATCACGTCGTGGTTGAGGGTCTTTTCGAGTTCCTTTTGGCGTTCGACGAGGCCTTTGAGATCGGCAAAGCAAAGTTCGGCGCCGGCTTTGATCTTTTGAAAATCTTTTTTGGGAACGACGCCTTCGGTGACGAGCGCTTCGGAAGCGAGCAACTCAATTTGCAGCCAGATTTTGAGTTTGTTTTCGTCCGACCAAATCGCCCGCATTTCCGGGCGCGAATAGCGCGTAATCATTCCACTAATTAAAAGGGAAAAAGGAGAAATTAAAAAGGCAGAAATGCCGGCCTAAGAGAGATGTTAAGAAGTCGCTTATTCTCACCCCTCACCCTTAATCCCTCTCCCCATTGAGGGGAGAGGGCGGCGATCTTAGCGTTTGTTCATGCGCGAGCGGGCTTTTTCGAGGATTTCGCGTTCGCGTTGCGTCAGGCTTTGGATGCCGCGCGCGGAGATTTTATCGAGAATGGGGTCGACTTCCTTTTGCAGGTATTCGTCGGGGCTCAAATCTTCATCGGGCGGAATCGGGCCCGAGCCCCAGGCGGATTTTTTGGCGGTGCGGCCCACGGCTAATGCACGCGGAGCAACACGGCGTTCAGGAAGGTGCCATTGAGGCAAATGCCAGCGATGCTGAATAAACAGTCTTACGAATGCAAAAGCGCCGGCCATGCCACCCAGATGCGCGGCGTGAGCGATGCCGGGCTCAGCCGGAACAATCACATAAAATAGAGCCACTATCACCCCCGTCCAGGCGATGTACACAGCCCGTATCGGTAGAAGGAAGAAAAGCAAAAGTTCGGCATCAGGTGCGAGCGTCGCTAATGCCGCAAGAAGGCCAAAAACACCCGCCGAAGCCCCAGCTACGGGAATTCCAAAAATATTCGGGAAGATTAAGCCCAATAGTGTTTGAAAAACGCCCCCGATGACGCCACTTACCAGGTAAAGCAGCAAGAAGCGCTTGCTGCCGATCATCTGCTCGACGGCCCGGCCTAGAAAAAATAGGCCAAGCATGTTACCAGCGAAGTGCATCCTCGTAAGATGTAAGAACTGGAATGTGAGATACTGCCAAATAAAACCGTGAGACAATCCTTCATTACTGAGAGCAAAATAGTAAAAGGTCTTTCCGTATCCGGTGAGGGAGTAGCCTTTATTGGCTTCAGTCCAAATAAAGACAATCAGGTTTGCCACGATCAGTAAAACCGTCACAGAAAACGCCGAGATGCCTCGATTACTTTCGGGCCCCCGCATATAATCGCGATCTTCAAGCATGGCTGGTAAAATTAACCGCGGCAGTGAGGATTTTCAACGGCACCGGGCGCGATTTTGCTAAATGGTTTAACGGCATCATTATTATGGTTACGCACCGGCAATTCGGCCATCCACGAGTTCCACGACGCGCTGGGCGCTCGTGGCCACTTTGGCATCATGGGTGGCAATCACCAGTGTTGACTGTCTTTTGACACAAAGGCCGCGCAAGAGTTCAATAATTTCGGTGCCGGTAAGGGAATCAAGGTTTCCCGTAGGTTCATCAGCCAGAATCAGTTCCGGGCCGGCGATTAAGGCCCGGGCAATGGCCACGCGCTGTTGTTCGCCGCCGGATAGCTCATAGGGCCTATGATCAATACGCTCTTTTAAGCCGACCTGTTCCAGCAATTCGCGCGCGCGCTGTTCGGCTGTCTCGGCGGCAATACGGCCAACCCGGGCAGGCAAACAAACGTTTTCCAACGCGTTCAGTTCCGGCAAAAGATGATAAGCCTGGAAGATAAAACCGACGCGGCGGTTGCGGTATTGGGCAAGCTCCGTTTCAGAAAATTGAGCGATGTCCTTGCCGTCGAAAAGAATTTCGCCGGCATTGGCGGAATCCAGGCCGCCAATCAGGTGGAGCAGGGTGCTTTTGCCCGCGCCGGACGCGCCGCGAAGGGCAAGGAATTCGCCGCGGGAAATTTCGAGGTCCACGCCGCGCAGGACTTCGAGGGTGCGCTTGCCCATGGTATAGGACTTGGCCAGGCTGCGAGCCGAGAGTAGGGAGTTATTCATAACGCAGGGCCTCCACCGTGTTCATTTTGCTCGCGTGCCGCGCCGGCAGGACGGCGGCGAGCAGACAGATGATAAATGAGCCACCGCAAATGATGATGAGGTCGCGGGGCGAGACGATCGCAGGTAGTTGGCTGAAGCCATAAATCGAGGCGGGGAAGAGTTCGAAGCCGGTTAACCAGTTCATGAAATGAAGCGCATCATTGCGGATGTAGATGGCAAATAGCCCCAGGGCGAGTCCGCCCGCGACGCCGAAAATGCTGACCACGACACTTTGAAGCACAAACACCAGCATGACCTGGTAATTGGAAGCGCCCACGGCTTTCAGCAGGCCAACCTCACGCGTTTTCATGACGACAAACGTAATCAGTGTGCAGGTAATGCCGAAGGAAGCGACAATGACGATGAAAAACATGATGTAATACATCAGGCTTTTTTCGACGGTGACGGCGCCCAGCAACGCGCCGTTCTGTTGTTCCCAAGTACTGATTTTATAGGCCGGGCCGAGGGCGTTTTCGAGTTGGGCGGCCACTTGCGGAGCCTGGTCAGGGTCCACTAACTTTACGAACAGCCCATGGACATTGTCATTCAGATCGTACAGGTCCTGGGCATTTTCCAGCGATACGCCGATGAAGTTGGCATTGTAGTCGTAGTAACCGAGGTCAAAAATCCCGGTCACCGTGTAGTCGTCCGGCAAAACGGCTTCTTCATTGGTGGTGCCGCGTTCCCTCAGCATTTTGTTAACTTCATCGGCGGAAAAAATCGAGAGGCGATCGCCCACTTCCAGGCCCATCTGTTCCGCAAAAACGCTGCCGATAATCACGCTTTGTCCGCTTAAATCAAAACTGCCACCGGGAAGAATTTTTTTGGGCAAATCGGTGACGGAGCTCTCGGCATTGACGTCGATGCCGCGCACGTAGGGCGTGGCAAACGATTTGCCGGTGCCATTGGTAGGCTCGTTTTCCACCAGGACCGGCCCGAGGACAAAGGGCGCGACGCCGGTGACGTTTTTGTTCGAGGAAACCACGCGCATGACTTCGGCATAATTATCCATCGGCTTGTCGTACATCTGGATTTCGATGGGAGAATTGAACGCCAGCATGCGTTCACGCAAATCATGGCCAAACCCCGTCATGACGCTGATGACAATGATCAAAACCGCTACGCCGAGCGCTACGCCGATGATGGAAATCACTGTAATAATCGAAACAAACGACCGCCGTGGGCGCAGATAACGCAGGGCTAGAAGCAGTTCAAACGGCAGTTTAGACATCGGCCAAGACTAAATGTTGGACGCTGGAGTTCAAGCTTTTGCCGCTGCCAACTGAGTCGTTACGGCTTGAATGGATTGCCTTTCGGCGCAGCGGCAGAAATCCGCGTGAAAAAAGGCAGGGCAAAAATCAAATAAAGCCACCCCAGGATAAAGTGCGCGGCGAAGACGCAAAGGAACGAGATGAGGTTGAGGAGGCTGCAACCGTAAAGAAAAATTCCAAGGATCATAAGCAGCGCGCCCGGCAACAGGGCTGCGCCGGATAGTTTCCAACTCGCGCGCAAGTCCAGGTCGCGATTGGTGAAAAAGCCAGTGAGCCAAACGGGCAGGAAATAAAGTGTGGCCAAAATCCACCAGGACAGCAGCAGGGAAACCAGGGTTACGGCGGCAATTAAAAAAAGAATGATTGACCGCCACGCACCCCAAAGTGGTTGTAATTGGGGACGGTTGAACTGCATGAATCCATTCGGCGGGTAATAAAATTCCGAATAACCGAACAAGGAAAAGACCCGGACTGATTCAAGTCCAAATTCGATCTGCAAGTCAGCTGTGGTGGATCGATATTGGCCGGAATGGTAGAGATCCACATCAAGCGCCAGAAAGTGTCCGTCCGCCAGGTTTTGAAACGGCGGCCCGCCCCAGGCCAGTTTTCCTGATTGGATTTGCCCGTCGGCAGGCAGATTTTCAACGGCCGTTTGGATAACTGGAAAACAGCGATTATAAGCGAACCAGGCCGTGACAAGGGCAGCGGCGAAGGCAAAAATACATTGCGCGAGGAAGAGATGGCTGAATTTTGCCCGCGCAAAGGCCGCCACGCCCCTCGGCGTAAAAGGTTCCGAAAAAGCTGAAGTGTTCATTTAGCACGGCGAGACGGACGGGATGTCCATCCTGCCATAGAACCTTTCAGATAGTGGGGCCGGATGACTGAAAAATCAGTCTTTTTTTTCCGGCGGCAATGGCGCCGGAGGATTTTGCGGGTTCTGATTTTGCGGCGGCGCGAGGATAATCGGAACCGGATAACGCAGTTTCATCACGTCGTCCACCAGCACCTCGACAAAATAGGTCCCGGCAGCTTTGAATTCCACGTTGCCGAAAAACATGACGCTGGTGGAATGCGCCGCGGCATCGGTTAATTCAAATTTCATCTCGGCTTTGCGCAGGACCGTCATCTGGTCGGGAGCCATGAGACGAATGGTCTCATGAAACTTTCCAATGCCTGCCGTCCAGCGGTTGAAAACGCAGAGACGCCCGGCCACGATGGGCAGTTGCGGCACGCGCAGATAATTGATGACGCCAATGAGAAAGAAATTTCCAGTGGCTTCCTGCCGCACTTCTTCGCAGAGCAGGGAACATTGTAAATCAGGGAGTATTCGGGTTGCGTTCATAGACTAATTTTGGTTTCAGGCGCCGCGTGCCCTTTGGGCTGCGGTCACCGTATTTTGCATGAGCATGGCGATCGTCATGGGGCCGACTCCGCCGGGGTTGGGGGTAATTTTGCCGGCAACTTTTTGCACCGCGGCAAAGTCAATGTCGCCGACGAGCTTTCCGTCTACACGATTGACTCCGACATCAATCACGGTTGCGCCGGGCTTGACCATGTCCGCCTTGACAAATTGAGCGACGCCCATCGCGGCAATCAAAATATCCGCGCGGCGGCAGTGCGCCTGGATGTCACGTGTAGCCGAGTGGCAAATGGTCACCGTGGCGTTGGCGTACTTTCCTTTCTGGCAAAGCATTGCGGCCATCGGTTTGCCCACAATGTTGCCACGGCCAAGAACCACCACTTCCGCGCCTTCGGTTTTAACATTTGAATGCACCAGCAATTGAACAATGCCCGCAGGCGTGCAGGGATGAAAACCAGTGGGATCGCCTAACATTAATTTGCCGACATTTACGGGATGAAAACCATCCACGTCTTTTTCCGGCCGGACATGCGAATAGACTTTTGCCTCGGAAATCTGCTTTGGCAGGGGGGCCTGGACCAGGATTCCATGGAACTTCGCATCCGCGTTCAGATCATCAATGAGCTTCAGCAACGTGCGCTCATCGCTGTTTTCCGGCAGAAGGTGGGTCTCAGAATAGATGCCCAGTTCAGCGCAGGCCTTTTCCTTACGCCCGACATAGACTTTGGAAGCCGGGTCTTCCCCGACACGCACAAAGGCCAAGCCAGGGGTAATGCCCCGTTGCTTCAGATCCGTGATCTGTTGCGGCAAAGAACCCAGAACCTTCGCGGCAATCGCGCGACCGTCAATGACGCTGTCTGGGTATGGTGAGGTCACTGCGGTTAAAGCGTTTGATGACGTTGGTCTCGACAACTTGGACGTCCTGAACCGCCATAACCGGCGTGTTCGGCCAATTTGCCTGGATACCTTCTTCGCCACTCACGATGACCTTATCGTCCACCAATTTGCTGAAATCAATGTTCGGCGACGCGGGATAGAGAAAATTAATGTCCTGTTTGGTCGTCAGGTCGTACAGCTTGTAGTCCGTAGGGGCAGTGGGACTGCCCACTGAGCCAACCACGCCTTCATGTTGAACGATGCGGACGGCCGGGGTAGTGGGCTGCGGCGGTTGCGGCGGCTCCGGCGGAGGCGGAGCAGTCACGACCAAAGGCGGCTGGGGCTGGACCTGTGTGGGCACTGGCGGCATTTCCGTCGGCGGAGGCGGAGCAGTAGCTACGGCTTCCTGCTTCAGATATCTTGCGGCCACAAAGGCATAAGCATTTGCGGGCGGCTGGATTTGCATCCAATGGCCCTGGGTTTTGATTTGGGTCACCGACGCGCCTT
>DATJXK010000272.1:0-5018 GCA_035500235.1 Pseudomonadales bacterium
TCGAGGCGGCGGCGTTGCTGCCTTGGCTGCCGAGCTTTACGAGCGGTACCGAGACAAGTTTCAAACGAAAGAAATGGCTGCGATGCGTTTGAAGCGGGGTAAAATTTGCGACACTGAACAGGTGCAAAAACTCCGCTGCGGATTGCCAGAAAATATACAACTGGATTTTCTTTTGAAGGGTGAATTATCACCCGGCGAAGTTGTGTCAGCCAAAGAGAGGGAATGGGACGATCCGGATTTTTCAGCTAAAGCAAATACGCATCCGGAGAGCTACAAAGCTGATGCCTTTTTTGATTTATGCCAGGTGGCGGCCAGCAGTTATCTTGAAAAAGATATTTTTGATCTGTGCCTTAATCCGGCATCGAGCGTTGCCGTTGGCCCGTGGTATTTTCCAGAGTTAATCTCAGTGCTGCGCGAATATCAGGATGCGCATAAAACAGGGCATGCAAATAGTTTCGCGACGGATTTAGGTAAAAAAATTCATGAAGTTTTGGACTACGCCGCTTTTAGCCGTGGACTGGTCCTAATGGAAGGTGAAGCCAGGCGCGGCAAGTCCTTTGCAGCGCGGCAATGGTGCGAGCAACGGCCGGGTGCTGCGCGGTTTGTGGAAGTACCGCCGGGCAATGACGACACTGGATTTTTCCGGGCTTTGGCTCGCGCCTTGGGCCTTGGTAATTGTTTGCAATATAAGGCCTACGAACACCGCGAGCGTGTCGAAAGTGTTTTGCTCGCCGGCGATTTGGTTTTAGTCCTGGACGAAGCGCAGCGGCTATGGCCGCAGCAAAATTTGCGCTACGGTTTTCCGCGCCGGGTGGTTTGGGTGATGGCAATGGCAAACGCCGGCGTTCCTATTGGCATGATTTCAACTCCGCAATTTATTACCACGCAAAAGGCGGTGGAAAAAAGCGGCTGGAATGGCTCACAGCTTACGGGACGAATTAAGCATTATGAATTGTTGCCGGCAGATTTGTCGCATGATGATTTAATCGAGGTTGCAAAGACCATTTTGCCGGAAGCGACAAAGGATGATTTAAAGGCGCTGGCCATTTATGCCCGGTCATCTGCCCGCTATCTATCGGCAATTGATTCGATCTCTACACGCGCCAAATACATCGCCGCAAAAGCAAGGCGGGAAAAAGTGACATCGGATGATGTACAAATGGCAATGAAAGAGTCAGTTATTCCGGCTGACTCACAATTGCAGAAAGCTTTGGCGACTGTAAAAAGCCAACAGCGGATTAAGCTAAGCCAAACGCGAGTGGAGCCGGCCAGTTCCGATCCATCGGATAATGCATTTCCCAGACGCGAAACGCAGCCGGCAGCCGCCGAGCCGCGCAGCAGCTCTGCCTCTGTAATAGAGGCTTGAAGACATTTTGCAAGTACCCTGAAGGGTGCTTGAACGACGTTAAAAACGGCAACCAAAATGCCGCGTTATTTCTCTGCCAGCGAGTTTTGGAACTTGGAACTTTCGCAATCACCACAGATTCGCCGTCCTTTTACAAATGAGTAGTGCCTACGGTTTATCCGCAGATATTGAAATCTCAAAAAAAGCGCCGCCCGCCAACAGACGGCGCAGATGGTAGTGCTACCGGTTACGCCTTAACGTTTAACAAATCTCTGCCGCCGGGCGTCATGCCTGGAGATTGTTGGCTTGTCTGGGCATTCTTCGACGCTTCTTCGCGATTCAGTTTTCGTATAGCCTGTGGATCTCCTTTGGCAGCTTCCGCCTTGGTGGTGCTGAGAGACTCGGTGGACTCTTGAACCATGGACTTTATTGATGCGACGCTTCCAATTTTCATTTTTTATGCCTTTCTATTTTTGGGTATTGACTGTTTGCTGAACAGCTTGGCTATCGGCAAAGTCTTAAGGGACTCAAGTCGCAGACCGAATTATGACGAACAATTAATTTGAAGCATAATCCTGCCATAATCCACGCGTGCTAGAGTTTTGGCGTAAAACACCGCTGGCCGTGCCAGTGAAACCATAACCAAAACATGAAATCAAAAATAATTATCAGCCTCGCCACGGTCGCCACCGTGCTAGGAATCACCGCCTGCGTTTCTGCCAATGAGGATAAAGAGGAAGCCGTTTCGATGGACAAAGTGCCATCAGCAGTCAAAGACACTCTCAAACAATACGCTACCGAATCCGACGTTAAAAAAGTCGAGAAAAGCGATGAAGACGGCGTCGAAGCGTTCGAATTTGATATCACGCAGGGCGCGCGTTCGTATGAACTGGCCATTACGCCGGACGGCAAGTTCAACGGCACCGAAGAGGACATCCAGCTTTCTGACATGCCGGAAGCCGCGCAAAACGCGCTGAAGGCCCAGGCCGGCGACGAAGGCAAGCTCTCCGAGTTTGAAAAAGCCGTGGATAAAAACAACAAAACCACCTACGAAGCTGACATCAAAAACGAGGACAAGAAATTCGAAGTGGCGGTGGACGCCGACGGCACGATCGTGAGCAAAGAGGACATCTCGAAGGAAAAAGACGAAAAAGGAGATTAATCTCATATCAGGACAACAATTCATCCCGCGCATCGTATGGTGCGCGGGATCTCGATTTGATTTTCAGTAAATGACGGAAAATTAATTTTGATTCAGGCGCGATGTCGCCAACGATCCTCGATAACAAAGGACTGCTTTATGAAAGGTAAGATTTTACTCATTGCATCGGCTGCGGTCGTGGCCATTATCGTGTCGGCCATGGTTGCGTCACATCGTGGTACGACTGATGAAGTCGCATCCAACCCGCAACCGGCTGCGCCGATAGTTTCTAAACCTGCGCCCATTGTTGAAACGCCAGTAAATAAATCACCTGGTTCCGCGACGCAACCTGTTCAGGCAGTCAAAACCACCAGCCGGGCTGCCACCTTAGCGGAAACTGCCCCGGCTGACGCACCATTGAAAATCAATGGCTATGTAGTCCAGGACCCGGAAGCTCGCATGGCATTGAGCCTGGTGGGTTCAGACCCGGCGGCTGAGGCCTATTGGTCGCAGGCAATCAATGACCCCAATCTACCTTCCGAAGAACGCAAAGATTTGATTGAGGATTTGAATGAAGACGGCTTGACGGATCCGAAGAATCCGACACCGGAAGATATGCCCATCATCGCTAACCGCATGCAGATTCTGGAAGATATGTCGTCACAGCCAATGGACTCGGTGAACGCCAAAGCCATGATCGAAGCTTACAAAGATTTATGGAATCTCTATAATGGAATACCGGCCAAATAATTTGCATACTGATGCTTAGTCATGCGCGTTCTTTTAGTTGAAGATTCGCCTCGCCTGCAAAAATCCATCGGCAAGGCGTTGCAGAAATCCGGTTATGTCATTGATACCAGCGGTGATGGTGAAAACGGACTCTGGCTGGCTGAATCCAATGACTATGACGCCATCATCCTCGACATCATGCTTCCCCGGCTGGATGGCTTGACGTTGTTGCGCCGCTTGCGAAAAAAAGGCCGGCAAACGCCCATCCTCATGCTGACCGCCAAAGACACCGTAGGAGACCGGGTGGAAGGACTGCAAACCGGCGCGGATGATTATTTGATCAAACCGTTTGCGCTGGAGGAATTGCTGGCCCGCGTCCAGGCGCTTTGCCGCCGGCAATATGATTCCAAAACCAACCAGGTCATCATTGCTGCTCTGAAAATTGATTTAACCGCGCATGCTGCCACGCTGGACGGCCAGCCGCTGGATTTGACCGCGCGGGAGTACCGGCTTTTAGAATACCTCGCCCTGCGGCGTGGGCATATTGTCACCCGCGGCGAAATTGAAAATCACCTTTACCATGAATCAGCGGATTTGATGAGCAATGCCGTGGACTCGGCCGTATGTACCTTGCGTAAAAAAATGGAAGTCGCTGGTGGCCTGCCTCTCATCCACACCAAACGCGGCCTGGGATACGTGCTCAAGGAATCCGAATGAAATCCATCCGCCGACAACTGACGTTGACGATGCTGTGTGGGTTCGGGCTGTTGTTGCTTTTTAGCAGCCTGGCGATTTATTTTCTAACGCGGATTGCTCTGCTCAGTGAGTTTGATTCCACCCTTCGGGCCAAAGCTTTCACCGTCATGTCCCTGGCAGAGCAGGGCCGGCACGGGATCCAGGTAGAAATGCCGGATGCGCCGTTGGGAGGAATGCCGGCCGATGAAAGCTCTCTGTTTTATGAACTCTGGCAAACCAACGGCGCTCTTTGCACGCGTTCCAAGTCTCTTAATGATTCCGATTTGCCGTTTCGCTCCAGCACGGCCACCGAGCCGGTCTATTGGAATTTCAATTTGCCCAACGGCTTTCCGGGACGCGGCATCGGGTTAAAATTCGTACCGCAGGCAGAGGACGAAGATGAGAAAAACATAACCCTGATGGAAGCCGTCATCGTGGTGGCGGCGGACCGCCGATCACTGGATCGAACCCTGGACATCCTGGGTGCGGTGCTGGCGGCGACCGCGTTGCTAACCATGATCATTACCATTCCGATGGTAAGCATTTCCTTGCGCCGGGGTCATGTGCCATTGGAACAATTGGCCCGGCAGGCTGCCGCGATTAATGCAGATTCGCTAAAAACGCGTTTCCCGGTTGATGTCATGCCGGAAGAGTTACGTCCGATCGCAGGGTGTTTGAACGACTTGCTGCAACGTCTCGAATCATCCTTCGAACGCGAACGCCGTTTCAGCGCGGACATCGCCCACGAATTGCGCACACCGCTGGCGGAACTGCGTGCATTAGCGGAAGTGGAATTAGCGTGGCCCGAAGGTGAACCATCCGAAAAGCATCGCGAGACTCTCAACATCGCCCTGCAAATGGAAGCCATGGTCACGAGATTGCTGGAATTGGCCCGCAGCGAGAGCGGCAAAATCCCGCTTAAATTTGAGCCGGTCCAAATCGCCCCGCTCATCGAGGAGGTTTGGCGGCCGCTGGCAGCCAGGGCAAATGAAAAGCATCTTGTTTTTAATTTTGATGTTCCGCCCGGCTCGAACGTCCAAATAGATCGCCCGCTGTTTCGTTCCATCC
>DATJXK010000273.1:0-22699 GCA_035500235.1 Pseudomonadales bacterium
TTTTAAGCCAAGATTTCCGGCGTTCGCATAAAGATTAAAGTTAAAACCGGGCCATTCCCCGGGTGGAATCAGGGCATCGGTATAGGCAATTGCTCGGGTAGCTTTCGCGCAACCCGGGAAAAAGCGATTGCCATACATGTCCCTGAAACCTGCCGTCAGATTTAAAGTGGCATTGTTCTGCCCACTTTGATTCAGGGCCATCCGATTATAAACATCTTTATAGGCGTATCGAACTTTAGTGCGGTACCGATGCACGTTTGGGACATCGCGCTTTTTCTTCGCATCGACATGCTGCGGCGGTTTGGAGAGATAGGTTGCCGCAATCCCATTGCCGGCAAAATTCTCAAAGCGAATGCGGTTGCTATCATCAGTCCCGATGTCTTTCGTAGGTGAAAGCGGACTTACAGAATCAGCCGATTTTGTGCTAACGCGCCAATTCTTACTCAGGTCTGGATTTGCTGCGTCTGGAATCGGGGTCCAAACCTCGATGAGGTTCCCCGCGGCATCCCGAACTTCGTAATCTACCAAATGAATGCTTTCTGCGAAAGCGCTTGGATCCTTAGTGACATCCAGCCTCGGGTCATTCGGCCAGGACATATATCGTAACCAGCCAAAGGTTAGGCATCCCGGCGGTGAAGTAGGGTTAATTTGAATATGATTCAATTCTTCAAAGCGGATGGCCTGGCCGGAAGAGTTATTCTCAGGAGTTCCGATCTTCGGGACGTAAGCAATGGCGTTCGCCGGTTTCATCAAATACTGCGAATTATCGTTGAGCCCAGCAGCGAGCTGAGCAGGAAACAACAGGATGAGGATAATCACAATACCATCACCAGATACGCTGGAAAGATCACTGTCATCGCTTTCGACATGAATATAATACCCACCGTTGTTAGTAATGCTTGCCATTTGAAATAAACGCAAGGTATCGTCGGGCTGGCCGTCGCTGGCGGCATAGGGCAGCGCGCCTGCATCCGGAAGTGGGGCCTTGCCAAAAGAATCTGCGCCGGGACGCGCCAATCCGCTGAGATTTTCCCGGGCTATCCTCCAATGGGAGATCGGGATTCGCAAACGGGTATTCTTCGGGCCGGGGTATTCGACAATCATACAAACCTCGGCGTCCTCGAGAAGACTGTCAGGCTGATTCCCGTCAGCCAGAAGGTCCAAATTATCCAGATACCAACGTTCACCCTGAGGAATGCCCTTCAATTCATAGATAGCTTCTGAACTGCCTCTCGACTTCACTCGTTTTGTGGTCTTTTTTTTATTCTTCGGTATCGTCACCGGGCAACGGAGCATCATGGCTGGCTGCCAGGAACCTCGTGGCACCAGTTCGATATAAGTTGCATTTTCTGCAGTTTGCTTGACCGCATCGCACAAAGTGACCCGAGGCCCGGCCTGATTACCCGGAGCATGCGCTTGCCTGGGCGCATTTGCTTCGACCAGAACAGCGGGAGGGAGATGAAGGACCTCCTGGTTGCCCAGCTTAAGATCAATGAGGGAAACAAACTCCTCTGGCGTGGGTTTGTCGGGCAGATTGAAGTGTTTAGGTGTAAGAATCCAGGTGGGAATATTGGTATCTTCTGCAAGATTGAAATAATCAGAATAATCCGTTAATGCAGTCTTGGCAGCGTCAGAAGCTTTATTCATTGTGTCCCGGGGGATACTTACCACTCCGCCAGTGATTGGCTGACCGTCTTTGTTAAACTGAATATTAATCGGTTTTGGGTCTGGTGGAAGCGGGACAGCAAAGGGAAAGGGCCCTTGTTGGCCAGTTAAGATTCCCACAGGCTCCCATTTACCGGTTGCCTCGTCGATCTGGCGACCGCCCCCCATAACATGCCGGTTCATATCCCGGGCTATGTTGTCAATAATTGGATCAGCCATATAATTAATTTCTTAATGGTGAACGAAGAAAGTCATTGGTTTCTTTACGATGGCGTGGTAATCGTTTTCCAGAAGTCATCCCAATTTATAGACGGATTTACTTCCGTACCCGAGTTTTTCTTGGCCTGCCGGTCCATTTCCGCCAGAAACGATCGAGTCAGCAACCGGATGTATTCGAGGAAACCGAGGGTAGAAGCATTTTCCTCGCCGGCTTCAGTAAGGCCACGGCCCGGCGGAACTTTTATGACGCAAGGTTGGAAATCTGAATAGCCTTCGAACTTCCAGGTAATTCCAGGCCAAGCGGGGATAACAGAATATACTGAGGTACCAGTAGGATCCTGAGGCGCCTGCACGACTGTTACGTCAAAGCTTTTTTGAATATTTGCGAGTACGATTTGCGCTGCGGTCTTTGTCCAATAATCGTCATCGCGCAATCTCTTCCGGGCGTCTGCTATCGTTCCCTCAGGAATTTGAGTGTTTGATGACACAACCGTCAGGTCCAGCGCCCAGGCAGTCATGAACTTAGCTAAAACAAGAAATTCATTTTTGACGTCCAGCATTAATTGACCAACGGCGCATGGAACGTACGGCCCGGGAAGTTTATGCAAGTCGCTGGAATTTGCCACGCACGGAACCAGCATGGCATAAATTGTAAGGACTTGAGGCTGATTATCCCGAGGACGGCCCAGTTTAGGGGGCGTGGAACTCCACATCCACCTTTGTGTCCTGGAGGCAAGGCGTTTGACACTGCTTAATTGGGGGCGCCGTGTAAAATTGTTCGACGCCAAGGGGTTTCCTTGGCTGAAACTTCCAATGGGCACCTCAATGCTCCACGTGCCGTTATACGTGAAGTCGAAAATTTTTACCTGGACACAGCCGATAGTTACCCATACCTCAAAATGAAGATGGATACCGACCTCGGCTGAAACCTCCAGCGGCATTTGAACAGCGTAGAAATAAGGTTTTTTGTAGGCCAGCAACGTGGAGAGTTCAAACCCAAATTGAATATAAGCGCATAAATCGGCCGTGGCCTGCAGAATTAAAAGATCCAGCTGCAGGGTTATCTGCAGCATGATTCCGGTTGTGCCCTTGATTGCATAAACCACCGGAGAAAAAATGTCTTTATTTTCAAAAGCTACGGCACCCTCCAAAGTGCCATAAATAGTGAGAGATGCCTCACCTTGCAGCACTCCCAAATCGACGCTTCGTCCGATGCCTGCCCGAAGCGCGATGCCGGCGCGAACCGCGTGCAATCCCTTGATATAGTCACTGTTGATTATCTGCGGCCATGAATCAAAGCCATATTGACCGTCAGCAAGGACCAGCAAATCGGTAGCAACGGCCGACGTGTACCCGAAATAGAGGCCTGCCGTTCCCAGGAAAACCGCCACTTCAATCTGACAGCCGCCGCTAAAATCGTTGTTCCACGGAAAACTCAGGTCAAATAACCAGCCGCCGTCCGTGTAAACATCGGTTCGAACCTTGGGCAATCTCACGGACACTGCGCCAAATTCAAGTGGCGGCAGAGTAGTCGCCAGGTTCACTTCGGCAGAGAAGGAACCCAATTGATCGTTGACTCGCCGATAAGTGGCACCGACTTCAAACAGGTCAACAATGTTGAGGGTAAGGGCATAGAGTTGAGGATTATCAGAAAGGGCGAGCCAGGCCTGCGCGAGGTCTAATACATTCAATTGAGTCAGGACGAGCCAGCCATCCCGACCCATGTCTGTTTTATCCGATAAACTGCAGATATCAGTTCCCTGCTCGAGGGCCAGGAATTTTCTGTAATTGTCGATTATGGTCTCTGCCGTATCTCCTCCCAGCGCTTTGATTCGCTGACCTGCCCCCACATATACAAGCGTTGAGTCCTGGGAATTTCCACTGCCAAAAATCCACGCCATCTTGCGATCCGCTGGACTAACAAAGAGGGCCAGATCCAGTGCGGAGTTGCTCGGCCACTCTTTTCCGAAAACTACCAATCGCGCGTTGTGCAGCGCGAATGCTTCCGCCTGAATCGTGTTGCCATTCATGCATGGCTTTAATTCAGCCGAGTCCGCGCGAATGGCCACAAACTGGTCAAAACCTATTTCAAATCCGTCATCATCAGGACTGAGGTTGGGGAATTGAATGCCAAATCCAAAATTCCCGAATGTGCCGCCACCGGGACTTCTTCGCCACCCGAGCAGGAACGGGAATTTGAGCCCGCCGCTATTACCAGCCAATCCTCCCAGGCTTCCCAGGTCCAGTTCCAAATCAAACGCAAAATGGAACGTGAGGGAACTGGCATCACCAAACCAAGGAAAGGGATAGTATCCCAACTCCTGGCAATTGAGCAGATTCTGACCGATGGAAACCCTGAATCCTTTTAGGGTGAGCGGGCAGATGGACAGGAGTGAATTTTTGAGATCCCCTACTGTTAGATCCACTTGAATACCATCTGCGCGAAACCGGCACTTAACGTCAGAGGTTGCGGGCGTGTAGTCAAACTCCAAACCGACGCGTTCCATATGGACCTTATCCACCTGAACGATGCTTGAAAACGGCTGGTTAGGGTTGAAAATTAAGTCGCCTTTGATACCGATGAAGAAAGTAAGCATCCGTTTAATGTTAGCGTCAGAGGGCCGGATAGAAGTAACCGTCAGTTCGGCGTCAGTAATATTTAATCGTTGCAGGAGTGAATTTGAAAAAATGACCGGATCGATTTGTGTGGCCGTGAGCTGGAACATGTCACCCGTGCTATCTGACTTGCTTGCCTGGTATGAGCCTTTGAGGTCCAATTGGGCCATGCCTTTCCCGCCCGAATCGTTGGAGGCCGGGTCCCAGAAGAAATGGCTGAATTTCACATAAACGTCGGCTGAAAAACTGGCGACCCGGCTGTTGGCAAAGCCAACATCAAGGTAATTTACTTTAAAACCGTAATCGGTTCCAATTTTAAAATCATCCTCCTTTGGCTCATACTGTTCATCCGCCTGCACCGGAGGAGGCTGGGCATTGTCAGAAAAGTAATGCAGCAAGGCGGAAGCCGGACCAATGCGGATGGGAGGGGGTGACGCAATGTCTTTTGCTTGAACCGGCAAAAATGAAAGAGCGAAATGATGGAATCGCAAACAATTTTTGCCCATACCCGCCCCTAGGACCTCGACGAGAGGACCGAGACCGCCCGGGTAGAAGTTCAAGAACAATGTGCCCTGCCAGTCAGGATTTTTCCAGATGGTGCTGTTAAAATTGTCGAGCTCCGGACCAGGGGGTAACTGTATATCATTATTGATAGTGTCCGCGCCCAAATCAGGCGCCAAATGAGTTTTACAAGCCCAGAGCGCAGGATTCGCCACCAACTTTTCAATGCACGTCCCCTGAAAATATTTCAATATAAGAATCGGAGACGGGTTGGGCTTTTGAGACTTGTTCCTGGACGACGGTGCAGACCAATCCAGATTAAGTAAAAAATCGCCAATTCCCAGGCAACAATTTAAATTAGTGTTATCGATAGATACGCCATTAGGTGCCGGCGCATTCCCGGACAAAGAAATTAATTTTGCTGCATAATCCTCAGGTTGTGATATCACTATGAAGAGATTATTCCGCCGTAAATCCTGCTGTAATTCTTTACAAAAATCCTTTGCTGCCTGTGGATCGCCACCGGCCGGAGGAAGAATTCTGATTGTAAATTCAGGGCCGGTTGAATTCGTTGTTGCGTCTGGATTTCCTAAATATAAAGCCGTGAAGTCTGAATTGCTAACTTCCGCAACGATTCCCTGCGGTGTTATTCCAATCGTTGAGGTAGTCGGCAACAATGAACCGAATAATTTTTTAGCTTGTTTGCTTCCCTGTCGTGGAAGTTGCTTCAGCCGCGTACTGGCAAGATGTGATGTTTCAAAATTGTCATCTCCACTGGAGCTGTCAGGGATAAATCCCAACCAAGGAAATACCGGCACAAAAAACTGTTCGGCCGATTTGTCCGCAAAACAAGAATAAACAAGTCTTTCCCTGGCTAAGATGTTGCTGACCTCTTTAGTTTTTTTAAGAGAATTATTCTGGCCAAATAACGGAGATTTTGTCGGCTCGGTCACATACGGCACAGGGTCTTGCTTATCTGCCCTAACCACGGTAAGCCATGAAGTAGTCACATAACCCGAATCATCAACAATAATACCGGATTCCCCCTTAGTGGAAAATTCCGCGGGATTTCCCGGCTGGAATTGAAAGATATCGCCGGACTGGCAATCTGCATATTCTGTCGGCGCATTACCTAATAGCACCCGGTGCTCTGAGGAGCCTTTTGTTCGTCGAGTCGGGCTGGCTATCCCAACCCCATCAAGGACAAAATTTTTATCCGGCACAAAAGAAGCCGATTCAAAGGTACAGTCTTCCCCGTTCTGGCGATCGAGCTCCAGCTTCAGGGACCCGATGCCGGGTGATACCGATGGGATAGAAAAGAAAACGGGCTGGCCTTTGTCGTTGACGAAATTCGATTTCCAACTGGTACGCGTGTCGAATTCAATCCGAGATCGAAGATAGTCCTTCGAAGTAAAATTGGAATCTGAATCCCTGGGATCCATGGCAAACTTGGCCCGGCTGCCATCATTATCTTCTGAGAACAGGCGCGCCCTCAGGACGGGCTGGCATTGATATTTGCCTCTGCCGAGTGATTTTAATTGTGAATAGCCGATTTCGAAAGGGATGGTGCTAAATCCGGCAGGAATGATATTGATGCTAAGGGCGCCTGTGTCAAATCCATCGCCAGGATTGAAATCAATGGTGCATTGATTACCGCTGGCGAACGGCACAAAAGTAGAGGGTGAGGTAAATATTCCCGCCGTCCATTTCGACGGAGCCGAAATCATTCGCAGCAAACCTTGCTCATCATCAAATTCAAAATCAAAATCGTCCAGGGACGTCGCGATTGTCGAACTATTGCCTGAAACCAATTCTAAACCAAATTGCTTTATATTCACGATCGCCCCCACAGCGCCATCAAATATAATTATCGGAGCCACATCAGGATCGTTCCCGGACCAATAGGCCAGACTGCCCCAGCTCGGATTTCTTCCCGATGTCGCTTTTTCTGCAAATTTGCCGGCATATTGGAGGCCAGAACCGGTGCTATTTCCTGGAAAGAAAAGAATCGAGCGCTTCAGCGAATTGTTTGGGGGCCCAAATGGAGCTGCCTTCCATAAATCGAACAACTCCTCGCCACTAACTGTGGATGGAGGCAGGCCGACATCGCCGGAGTCGAATACTACGGCACAATCACAACGCCCCCGGAATGTGTATCCAACAATAGAGTTATCTGTATAGCAACGAGTGAAATTCATAACGTTATATAGTTCTCTGCTGCTACCGAATCAGGGGCCGGATTGAAGATGCCAAAAACTATGCATCAACCATTTTATCAAAGGGGCGCCTCAAAATGTCCGAACTGTTACCTGATTATTTACCGAAGATTAAACCGCCTCACTTATACGCGCAGACTTTAAATAATTAATTAAATTCAGTCAAGTCAAAAGTTGGAAAAGTTATTCACAGGTTGAAAATCATCATTAGCCTCAAGCAGGTGTGGCTCCATATATGATGGAATTATTGCTAATCCTGATCTCAAACCGGAATTTTTAACTTGTGATTACGGCCAATAGGAGCAAGTGTCGCTTAGATCATGAGTAATCAACCCACGAGAATCAGTCGGCAAGAGCTTTATGAACGGGTGTGGAAAACGACGCTCACCCAAGTGGCTCGAGAATTGGGCGTCACTTATACTGAATTGGTACGTACGTGTGAAACGCTGGAAGTTCCACGGCCTCCCGGCGGATATTGGCAAAGATTAAAACTCAATTCGCCTGTTGATATTATTTCCCTGCCAGAAGCTACTGCAACGGCTACATTGGAAATTACCATCGGGCCAAAGAAACCCACAAACATTGAAGTTGCCAACAATTTAAAAGCAGAAGGATGCGGACTCCGTCCACCATATGCAGCAGTAGTCCCCGAAATGCTGCCGAATAAAACCCCGACGGTGCCCTTGATTCCTGAAACGGATTCAATACAACAAATCAATTATACCCGAGCACAGTTGTACGAGGCGATTTGGGCAATTCCATGTCAAAAACTGGCCAAGAGCCTTGGCATCTCTAATGTTGCCCTAGCAAAGGCCTGTAAACGCCTTGGGATTCCACGCCCGTCACTCGGTTATTTCAATTCCTCTGGCGGTGGATTCCATTTGCCACCGGCGTCCAGCAACATTTCGACACATTTTAAATTGCAACATCGCCTTCTTCTACTCGCACATTGTTCCATATATTGCGGTGAGCACACCGTCGAACCAATTGTTCCAATGCCTCACATGATCCGCGAGAGCTAGTGTTTAATTCTTCGGCCTTGAGATTGCCCAAAAAAGTTTTGAAAATCTCAACATTGGAATTATAGGCTGCCGAGGTTAGCAGTTCGATGACCTGTATTGGAGATGGCCTAAGATGCAACACCTTGAGAATCTCAGATTTTTTTTGCCAAATGGCGTGCCTAGCAGCGTTGGTGCTGTCCTCTGGATCTACTGGAAATGAATCGGTATCATTGTATGGAATCGGGCGGAAAGGATCGGCACCAGCCCATGCTAACAGCGCAGTCCATCGAACCTCATTTGCCTGGACTGCTCGATTAAGGGCCAACGCCGCCTAGTCATCAAGTGCCGGGAATTCACCTCGAAATGACCGAAAGAATCGGAGTAAGGGTCTGGCTTTGATATGAGAAAGAGCAAACGCAAATTCGTTCTCATGGGAAGGATCGCCTCCGACCCGTAGAAACTGTTCCATTAGCTCGACGTCCATGGTTTTGCAGGTAAAAACTGATCTGGTTAAGCTTCCCTCCTCGAGACAAGAATAATTCGGCGAGATCTCGACGTCGATTTTCAAGTGCCAATTCGGCGCCCTCCGTCAAATCGTTTTCACTCCATCCGCCAGCGTTTAGCAAAACCTCAACAATGCTATGAAAACCTACCTCCACAGCCTCGCGGAGGACATCAGTCCGATAATCGCTACTCTTTGGGTCGCGTAAGCGTTTGCCATCGGCAATCCACTTTTGTAAGGCAAAAAGCCTGCCGCTCCGGATGATTATCAGAAGCTGTTTTAGATCCTCAGGAATTTTGGGGCGAGCAGGCATTTATAATTCATCCTTCCAGTATGTAATCTGAGCTTATCCTTTAAACTCCACTAGGATGCGCTCGCAGCGCACTTGGATCAATTTCGCGACACCTAACACAACAGAATTTTCCCATTTCACTTCATTGGCTTTGTCCATCGCCATTTGGGCTAATTCTGAGACACGCCGCCTTACGCTTGGCTTTGCAAGCACAGCGGTATCGGCGAACCGCTCAAAATCTCTCACATGCACTTTATTGGTTTCATATTCATCGCCAATCTTCATGGCCATTTCATTGGACAACTCAGGATAATATGCAGTGCTCAGAACGTCATATTGCGGCGCCAGACTAGTTTTTCGCCCTAACTCGGTTTCTCCGGTATATAAAAGAGAGAAATTCTTTCCATGCGCATCGTTGTTTCCGATGATGAAATTAAAAATCACCGCATCAAGCAAAGTCTGCAGATCAATGACCGGCGAGGTGGACACTTCACGCACGAGCCCGAAACATTGTTCCAGCGATGGGCCGCCTTCCTTCTGATATTTTTTTTTGGAAACAATGCCAAGAGCCTGGCAGAAATCCTCTTGATGTTCGCGTCTTAAGTATTCTGAGCCGCCAGGGTCAGGCTGCAACACCGTGCGGTCATATCGCTCCACCAGTAAGTAATCAATTCCCTCCACCCGGCGAATTTCTACTTTGGCTGTCTTTATTCCAATCGCCTGCGCCAATTTCATGCAAAAAGCTTCATTGAAAACGACCCCTTCAAAATTCTCAATTGCAGGTTTCAAAATATGCGTGCTCGGCGAGCTATCGAGCGGTACTGAAATTTGGCCGTTTGAATAATGGACGGCAATCTTGTCCTGTGCACCAGCCAGCGAGAGCCGAATACCAGCCTCTCCCGCCATCAACGGACGCCGGGGCAATTCCCTCAATATCTTCGCCAGTGCGTCCGGCGCGAGTGGGCGGTAACTGTGTTCATGCTCTAGCAATTTCTTGCCCTCCACCACAAACGTGACCGCGCCTGCACATTCACCGCCGATCTTTTCCAACATGGCGAAATCATTTTCTGCACTGATGCCCAGATTCTTCGCTACCAAAATTCGCTTATTTTCCTCCGGGAGAATGCCCGCGAAGTACCCGCTGCATTCGCGTGCGGGGAAACGCTCCTTTCTCAACGGCAGTGAATGCGACAACGGGACGGCATCGGGGTTTGCCAACCAGTTCCCGTCGTAAGCAAACGCCATGGCGCCATGCTGACTTTGAATCAGTTTCCCCACCAAATGCCGATGCAGATAGACGTCAAGCCTTCGTTCCATAATTCAGATCCATCATTTCTTTTGATCGTGGTTTGAATCTGGACGATTCGTTGTTTTTTTTGGTGACCCGGGCTCCAATGGATTTGCCGCAGGCGTAGTCAAGTTGATGGCAATGCCCAAGGTATTCAAAACGGTTAAGACCTTTCCAAGCTGGCAGGTGTCTTTACCCTTTTCCAATTCGATTATGAACCGCAATCCCGTCCCGGACGTCATGGCAAGACTCCTTTGCGTGACGCCTAGGTTTCGCCGGGCCTGTTTAACGATTTTTCCAATTTGTTCTGCCGTGTATCTCATGGTTTTGTCCAATGTTACCGCTCGGGAATATTACGATACATTCAGGCTCAAATCAAGGGATATATTCCCGCTCGGGAACATATCTCTGAAAAACCAATAAACAAGGAGGAATTATTCCCGCTCGGGAATTAACGGAGTTGCCCCAACAGTTCTAATTCTTCTCTGATTTTGGCCAACCAAGTACTTGTAAATTGTCATGGTTGCACGGTCTAGCCAAGCTTCCTCTTGGGCTAATCTCTCCACTTCGATTGCGGCAAAATACTTCGCAGCTTGCTGCACAGGCTTGCCAAGCGGTTTGAGCAATTTCGCTTTGATCAAAATCGGAATGTCGTGCGGCATAAATCCCAGTAACTGGGCTGCCTGGTCCACATTGATCCGCCCTGGTAATCGCCGAACCGATAAGAGAGTGGGTGTATCGTTATTCATTTGAGGTACCTATTAATGGCTTTTGGTGGTAGTTATCAGTTTGAAGCTTAATGGCCGCGTCTGGATTAGAAATTAATCAAGACTGCTGGAGCACCGATTCGCACTTGTCCTATTCTCGGACAAAACTTAAAAATTTCTCGTCCCATCACTCAAACTGATCATTACTTTCTTGTTTATGGTTTATGTTATGCCGACGATTTCAAGGATTGCCGACAATTCCTTAAGTGTCGGGGCCTGCCAACAAATCGTTTGACTTTCCGCAAGATTTACCGTATAGTATCGGCTAACATTAGGAGTGCCTGTCAGTATGACAGGCCGCCAACCGACTACGGAAGTACGGTGGCTTCGCAAAAGTCGAGTGACAATTGCGGATGTGGAAGGCGGAAGCCTCCAACATAAATCCGAGCGGCAATCCCGTTCCTGATTGGATCGGGATATTTTTTTGCCGCACATCCTGATGTGTCTGAAAGAAAACACATCAAATGAATAAAGCACTGAAGCAGCAGCTCGCCGGTTCTACACTGGTCGATGCCTTGTCCATTGGTTCCAATGTCGCAGCCCCCATTCTAACAGTAGTGCCGAAAGGGCCCGGCAGCTTCACCAAGGTAAAAGATTCCCGGGGCCGAGAAGTCATTGGATTGTGGGAAAGGAACGGCCGGTACTACCACCAGATGAATGTACCCGGCAAGGGACCGAGGCGTATACCTCTTCTAGACGAAAACGGAAAAGCAGTGCTAACCGTGCAGGAGGCGGTTAAGGCCCAGAGGAAATTGCTTATGGACCGGGATCAGGGGAAGCTTCCCAGTCCACGCCGCACTCGCCCTTTCGTTGAATATGTTGAGCATTATGTCTCTTGGTTGCAATCAACGAAGGCAAAAGACCCCAAAACCATTAAAAAGGAGGCGAGTTCACTAAAGGGCTGGGCGGCCTTTTTCGGAGACACTCAATTGAATAACGTCACCCGCAAGCGCATCAACGAATACATCCTGCAACGCACGCAGGAAAAAGATGGCGAGCCAGGAATCTCCAATCGGACGGCTAATTTGGATGTGATTGCGCTGGGCAACATGCTGAAATTCGCCCGAGACGAAGGGCTATTGCGCGGCCAATTGCCAACCGAGGATTGGAAGCAACTCAAATACACACCTCCGAAACGGTCTCTCATCTCCCTTGGAGATATTGAAATACTCTGCGCCGAAGCCATGGCCATGGCGGAGGGGAAGCCGAAACATGAAAATGGACAATTCTTGGCCGATTATATCAAGCTGCTCGCCTTTTCGGGTGCGCGCAGGCAAGCAGGTCTATCTGCACGCTGGAGCCAAGTGGACTGGGCCAACCGGCAGCTTACCCTGTTTACCAAATACGACAAAACAGCTGTCGTAGATTTTAATAACAAGCTGGAAGCACACCTGAAAGATATGTGGGCACGTCGGGACGAAGGCTCTCCCTGGATTTTTCCAACACCGCGACCTAGCGAAGAGGGGCCAGGCTATTTTGCTAATCCGCAAAAATTGCTCAACGAGGTCAAGGTGGACGCGGAGTTGCCTAACTTCACATTTCACGATTTGCGGCACTTCTTTATATCCTATTGTGTCATGTCCGGCATTGACACGATGACAGTGGCCGTTTGGGTTCAGCACGCTGACGGTGGCGTGTTGATAGGACGCGTCTATGGGCACCTCAATCCGCAGCACAAGCGGGATGCCGCAACAAAAGTTCAATTCACTCAGCGAGAACAAGAGCTGGAGATTCAAGCACGGGTTGCTGATGGGATCCCGGAAAACGTTGTTCGGACGGTTTCCGAAAACTGCAAAACGTTGAAATTCCAAAGTCAGGGGTTTGAGCGCGATTAATCGTGTCCTCTGATGAGTGCCTGACGATAGTGTGTGAAAAGGGCGTACACATGACAGTGTGTTTGCCAAAATAACCATTGGTGAAGGACAAGCTCCTATATCTTGATCATAATGCGGCCATCCACGTGTTGAAACGCAGGCGGCCCGATTTCGCCACGGCTATTGAAGAGTTTCGAGGTCGCGGTGGTAAAATCGTTTACAGCCCTGCACACATCGAGGAAATCGCGAATATCTACCGCACGAAAGCTACTGATGCCGATTGCGATATTTACGTTCATAACCATCTTCGATTTTTTGCAAATCTTACCGACTGCTGGGAATTCCTTCCGTCCGTGTCCGGCCCCATAATTCTCAAGCGAGAACATCCGAGCGTATGCTTGAAGCGTGTGATTGATCTATACGAACTTACATTCTTTGCTGAGGGAAATGAAAATGCATTGAGAGACTCTCATCCTCCATCTCGCTCGCCACCGCCTTCGATCGATGTCTTTGAGGACCCTGAAGTCCTCCGAATTTTTAAATTCGAACTCGCGGTCCGAGGGTTTGAGATTTCTGAAATCCCATATGGGCCGAAAATTCGAGAGTCTTACGCAATTGCCAGCAAACTTGTCGATATTGGTTTCCGTAGCATTCGCTGCGCCGGATTCGGTCGCGAGAAAAAGAGCGAAACCCGATCGTCAATTCACGATACGACTCATGCAGGCTTTGGAATCATGGCAAATGTCTTTGTCTCCGGCGATAATCGATTGCTTGCCATGGTCAAAGCTTGCTACAAAATGCTAAAAGCTGATTGTTTGCCAATGAGTCCGGAAGAGTTCGTCTCCGAAATAAAGCGGCAGCCGGGCCAGAAGTAGTTTCATTGGCGAAACTAGATTGCAATGCCACAGCAACTTGCGCTCATTGCGAATTTATCAAATTCACTCGTGTTTTGAAGTACCTCATGCTGTAATCAGCCGCTCCAGAGTTTGTTTATGATTCGCGACCGTTGATTCATAAATTCGCCACTTCGTGTCCCCGAAGGTCGAATTAAAATAATCGGGTACTATGGGCTGAAAACTGGCGGCTTCAGACTCTTATTTCAGGGAGTTCGCTTGGCCTTTTCGGGGTTTCGCGTCGGCGGGTTTTGTAGTGCGCCTCCCTTCCTACGAGGCGGAGGTTGAAGAGCGCCATTCTGACTACCGCCTCGATTATTCCTTTGCAATCCGATTCTCAGCAGATTGCGGGACGACCCCGTAGGCCGTTGCGCATCTGGAATCATACCAAGGCCCCCCAGCACAAAATACTCTTGGGACGTTGGGGACATTCACGAAACTCTTTATTCATAGCGGCGCCCCCAACACTAGGAGTTGAACGTGAAACCTTCTGATCCGTAGTTGACAATTCGGTGGACCCGACGGCGGATGTCAAATTGGAAGCCCGCTCAGAGATTCTCTTGTGGTTGAACCATACTCTCTCCAAGGTCAGGTGAAGCACAAAGTGAAGCACAAACGTGTTTTTGGAGGCGAACAGGACTTCGGAGAAAACTAAAAATCCCCTTTATTCATACGGGGTTTAGGTGGTGGCTGGGGGCGGAATCGAACCGCCGACACAAGGATTTTCAGTCCTCTGCTCTACCGACTGAGCTACCCAGCCAACCTCGCCATTGCCACATTTTTCCGTTTTGGTGAATCCTTACGAATCGCAGGTCTTCCACTTGGCCTCGGCCGTTTTTAATCGGCGCACAAAGGTGGGCAATGCCGCAATCCGGTCACGTTATCAGAAACATTGGCCGGAGCAAGAACAGAATCATGAGTCGCAGGGTGGCGCCGCGCGATTGATAGAAATGCCTTAAATTTACCGTTGTCTTTTCCCACCAGACTTTCGAAAATTCGTAAAGTTGAAAACATTGCACACATACCTGATCCGGCAGGTTTTCGCGACTCTCGTGCTCGCGTTAGTGGTTATCACTTCTCTGCTTTTGCTGGGTAACGTGCTTAGGGATATCCTCCACCTCCTCATCGCCGGCCAGGCAAGGCTGGGATTGGTACTGGAAGCCATCGCGCTCTTGATTCCCTTTGTTTGGGTTTTCGCTCTCCCCATGGGCATGCTTACGGCCACACTTCTCGTCTTCGGCCGGTTTAGTGCCGACCAGGAACTTACCGCAGCCCGCGCCAGCGGCATCAGTTTGCTTTCATTGATCACTCCCGTTTTGCTCCTGAGCCTCCTTTGCTGCGCCCTGAGTGCGTGGTTTAGCATGTACCTGGGGCCTCGCAGCCGCGTGGCCTATCTGGACGTGCGTAACGAATTGCTCGCAGACCTGGCCAATGTGCAATTGCCGGAGGGCCGGTTCATTAATATCTCCACCAACTACACCTTTTATGCGGAAAAAAATGACCACGGAAAATTACAAAACGTGATCATTCAAAGCCTGCAGCCGAACATGATGGTGGAAGCGCCGCGGGGCGAGAGTAAGTTCGAGTCCACTAACCTGGTCCTCACCCTGTACGATACCCGCGATATCGTGATTTTCACTAACGGAGAATCGGTGATGATGGCGATCCCCAAGTATACCCAGCCCATCAATCTGAATTTTGTGAAAAATCAGTCCTCCAAGCCCAGCATCAGTGATATGACCTTTTGGCAATTGCAGGATGAATTGCATGAATTACAACAGATGGTTCCGAAAACCATTTCAACCAACCAAACCACGGCCACGCTGGGTGATGCCCGCAAATTGCCTCAAAATCTCATTGAACAGGTCCGGGTAAATATGCACCGCCAGATTGCTTTTTCCTTTGCTTCGTTTGGATTCGCCCTGGTCGGCATTCCCCTCGCCATCCGTGTCCATCGGCGTGAGACAAATACTGGCATCGTTCTCGCCATCGCGTTGATGTTGGTCTACAACGCCTTCATCATTCTGGCCCAGAACCTGTCCTTTCGGCCGGAGTTATTTCCGCACCTGATTGTCTGGGCGCCTAACTTCATTTTCCAGGGCGTCGGCGCCTTCCTCCTTTGGCGGGCCAACCGCGGAATTTAATCATCCCGCGCCCGCATTCATTGTCCAATTTTTGGAAGAACAATTAAAATCTGTCCCGGTATAAATCGCTTGGACAGACTTTGGATTTTTTCGCTTTTTCAATCTTGGCTTGTGAATTGCTTTAACCAAAGAAATGACATCAACTCTTGATTCAATTTATAAAAAAATGGCGCCATCACTGGATGGCAGCTCCGGGCATTTAAATGAATCAACTCATCAGTTCGACCCCGCGAAACACGTCTCCCCGGTCATCGCGCATGAATTGAACAATATCCTCACCATCGTCCAGGGCTATGCCGATCGTCTGATCATGAAATATCCAAACGACGCGGCGCTCCAGCCCCAGTTAAAATTGATTACCGAAGCCGCCCGGCGCGCCGCGATTATTATCCGCGACGCGACGCCTCATAACCTGGAGGCTGCCCGACAGAATCCGCCCACCACGCCTGAACCCACTGCTGCCTGAATCTCCGGCCCTTATTGATTGGCACTGCGATAACGCAATAAATTCACTTTCGCGCCGCACCGTTCGCGTTAGCCCTGCTGTCTCATCCCCAAATTGTCGCGAATTACTTTGCCCAATCGCTGCTTTTGAAATATTCTGTCAGGACTAGGCATGAAAATTTATATTGATGGCAAATTTTATAGCGAACGCGATGCTAAAGTTTCCGTGTTTGACCATGGTTTTCTTTACGGCGACGGCGTTTTTGAAGGCATTCGCGCCTACCACGGGCGTGTGTTTAAATTAAAAGAACACATTGACCGTTTGTTTTATTCTGCCAAGGCGATTCTCCTGGATATCCCCATGTCGCACGAAAAAATTTCGCGCGCCGTCATCGAATCCTGCCGCGCCAACAAAATCCGTGACGGCTACATCCGCCTCGTGGTGACACGCGGCATGGGCACGCTCGGTCTGAATCCGCGCAGTTGCAAAAATCCATCCTTGATCATCATCGCTGACAAGATTCAAGTATATCCGCCGGAACTTTATTCGCGCGGAATGGAAATTGTCACAGTGCCCACCGTGCGCAATTTACACAGCGCCGTGAACCCGGCCATCAAATCGCTGAATTATTTGAATAATATTCTCGCGAAAATCGAAGCCAATAATGCCGGCGTCGAGGAAGCCGTGATGCTCAATGCCGAAGGCTTTGTGGCCGAATGCACCGCCGATAATCTGTTTATCGTGAAAAATGGTGAAATCTTCACCCCACCGCTTTCCGCTGGCGCCCTTTACGGTATCACCCGGCAAACGGTGATCGAGTTGGCCCGGCAAAACGGCATGAAGGTTTCCGAACCCAACCTCACGCGCTATGATTTGTTTTGTGCGGATGAATGTTTCCTCTGCGGCACCGGCGCGGAAATCATGCCTGTCATCAAAATTGACAACCGTGTGATCGGCACCGGGAAGCCTGGCAACATCACGCGGAACCTGGTCTCCGAGTACCACGCCCTTACCGAAACATCAGGCGAGCCGCTATAACCGGCTTGCCAGCCCTGCTACATTGAATTGATTCGCTTTTTTAGCGTTTCCATTGTAGAATTTAATCGTCGGATATTTAGACGATTTAACACATTAATTTAAAATGCAGTGTTCTATTTGCAAAGAAAAGCCGGCCACGGTGCATCTGACCCAAATCGTTGGGGATAAGATGCAAAAGCTGGATTTATGCGACGAATGCGCCAAGGCCAAGGGTGTCAACGACCCCGCGGGCTTTGCGTTGGCAGACTTAATGCTAGGACTGGGGGCGGCACAGGAAATCGAGCAGGCCGCCGGCGGCACCGAATTAAAGTGTCCCCGCTGCGGTTTTACACAAGCTGATTTTAAGAAATCCGGCAGGCTTGGCTGTTCGGATTGCTATAAGACTTTTTCGGAAGGTTTGAGCGGCTTGCTGAAAACCATGCATAAAGGCACGCGCCATATGGGCAAAGCCCCCGAAGCCTTGCGGGCGTCCACTGAATACACCGGCCGCCTTAAGTCGCTGCAGGAACGGCTGGAAAAAGCGATTGAGTCGGAAAATTTCGAGGAAGCCGCCCAACTGCGTGATGAAATCAAGCAGGTGACCGAGCGCTCAACCGCGCCAAAAAATTTAACCAGGTAAATCATTAATGCGGACAACGAAACAAAGGTAAAATGAACGACCTTCATTCATTCCTTTCGCCTCCGGCGGAATCGACCCGGCGTCACGGGCCGCATGACCGTATCGTCATGTCCAGCCGCGTCCGCCTCGCCCGCAATTTAAAAGACGCCGCTTTTCCCGGCTGGGCAAAAAAAGTCGAGCGCGTAAAAATTCTGGATACCATTCGCCCCGCCGTCGAAAGCCTGCCGGAAATGAAAGATTCATTTTCCGAAGCTATGGACAACCTCGGCGCCCTCGACAAACAAATCCTCGTCGAACGCCATTTGATCAGCCGCGAACACGCCGCTAAAAATACCGGCAGCGGACTCGTTTTGAATCGCGAAGAAACCTTCTCCGTGATGATTAACGAAGAAGACCACCTGCGCATGCAGGCGCTGCGCCCCGGCCTGCAACTCAAACAGGCCTGGCTCGCCATTGATAATTTTGATTCCGAGCTGGAAAAGAAATTGGATTATGCCTTCGATGCCGACCTCGGCTATTTGACCGCCTGCCCCACCAACCTTGGTACCGGCATTCGCGTCAGCGCCATGCTGCATTTGCCCGGCCTGGTGTTGGGCGAACAAATCAATCCCATCATCCAGTCGGTTAACAAACTCGGCCTCGCCGTCCGCGGACTTTATGGCGAAGGCACCGAAGCCCTGGGAAACGTCTTCCAGGTCTCCAATCAAATGACTCTCGGCGAAAGCGAATCCATGATCGTCGAACGCCTCAACAAAGTTCTCGATCAAATCATCGAGCACGAAGAAAACGCGCGCCAGACGCTCCTGGAAAAGAAACCCAAGACGGTGTACAACCACATTGGCCGCGCCTACGGCATCCTGGCCAATGCCCACAGCATTTCCTCAAAGGAAACCATGAATCTGCTTTCGCTTTTACGGCTGGGAGTAGACCTCAACCTGTTTCCGGGCGTGGAGCGCTCGCTTGTGGACGAATTATTTTTGGTCACGCAGCCGGCCCACTTGCAAAAGCAATTCTCCGACAAGCTCACCGCGGAAGAGCGTGATTTGATGCGCGCTGACATGGTGCGCGAAAGATTGAAGAACGTCAGCCGTCCGGTGGTTAAGAAAACTCCTCCCAATACCTCAAACTAAACGTTGCTGTTTGTGATCTTCGATGGTGGGGCGAGAGTCCCTCGAGCCCTGACTAAGAACCCTGGAAGGGTTCTGGAAATTAGCCCGGGATAAGCGAAGCCAAAACCCAAAAGAACCGCTGCTCCACTTCTAGTTCTAGTAAACCTTCCTCAAATTCGACGGCAGGATTCCCAGCTCGTCACGGTATTTAGCAACCGTTCGGCGTGCAATCGTAATCCCCTTCTCACCCAGCATCTTGACCACTTCCTGGTCCGATAACGGTTTGCCCGCGTCTTCGTTTTTGAAAATTTCCGCGATCATGTCCTTGACGCTCGTATTGGACACGCCGTCGCCGCTGGCGGTTTGCAGGCCGGCCGTGAAGAAAAACCGCATTTCAAAAATCCCCTGCGGCGTCTGCATGTACTTGCCGGAAACCGCCCGGCTCACCGTCGTTTCATGCACGCCCACCACTTCCGCGATTTGCGCCATCGTCATCGGCTTCAGGCAGGAAACGCCCTTCGCCATAAACTCTTTCTGGCGTTTGACGATCTCCTTCGCGATGTTAAGAATAGTTTGCTGCCGCTGGTGCAGGCTCTTAATCAGAAATTTTCCGGCGCGAATTTTTTCGCGAATATAGTTTTTTACCTCCGCGGAATTTTCGCCCTGCGCCATCAAATCCTTGTACACGTTGCTGATTCGCAGGTGGGGAATATACTCGTCGTTCGTCGTGACAATGAAATCATCCCCGTTCTTTTGGACGAATACTTCCGGCAGGACATACTGGTCCACGTCCGGCAAAAAGGCGCGTCCGGGCCGCGGTTCCAGCCTCGCGATTTTCGCGAGCGATTCCTGCACTTCCGCAATCGTATGGTTCGTCCCGCGTGCGATTTCCGGAATCCGCCGCTTCCCCAGCGCATCCATGAAATCGCGCACAATCGCGTATTCCAGGGAATCCTGCTGCTTGATGCGGTCGAGCTGGAGCAACAGGCATTCGCGCAAATCACGCGCGCCCACACCCGCCGGATCAAACGATTGCACCACCTTCAAAACTTCTGAAACTTTTTCCGCGGTCGTCTGGTTCGAAGCCGCCAGCTCCTCCACCGTCGCCTTGAAATAACCGTAGTCGTCAATATTCCCGATGACGGTCTCGGCCAGCCGCCGGTCTTCCTCACTCAAGTCCGTCTCACGCACCTGCTCCATCAAAAATTCGGCCAGCGACGTCCCTGCCGTGAGCGAGTCGAACATGAACTGCCGTTTTTCCTCGTCCTCCGCTGACTGCCGGATTGGAATGTTCGTCGCCGAAAAATGATCGCGCCATTCCTGGTCCAATTGCACCAGCTTTTCAAACTCCGCCTGGAAATCGTCTACCGGCTCACTGGCGCTTTTCTCCGAGACACCGTCGGCCGCGGCATCGAACGCCGCTTCTTCTGCCGCGTCGGTCGGCATGGATTCGCTTCCGTCGTCGGTGTTTTTTTCGCGCAACTCCGTGTCCATCCCCGCCACTTCTTCGAGCACCGGGTTTTGTTCCATCTCATGCTCGATCAGCGCCTTCAGCTCCAGCGTCGGCGCCTGGAGCAGGGCGAGCGACTGCTGCAATTGCGGTGCCAGCACCAGCGATTGCGTCAACCGTTGCGACAGTTGTAAGCCTTGAGCCATGAGCCTCATTGTAATCCAGTTCCACCTAATAACAAGAATTTTGGCACAGGAAAAACTGGATTTTTCCCCACACACATTGCATCTTATTTATGATGAAATTGATTCTTTCGACCCACAACGTTACCCTCACCAAGACCCTCGAAGACCGCGTGGTAAAGAAGCTCGAACAATTGGATCATCTGGACGGCCGCGCCATTGACGCCCGCGTCGTCCTCGAACACGACCACCGCCGCATGCCCGAAAGGCAGTTCACCTGCTCCATGCAGCTCGCCATGCGCGGGCCCGACCTTTTTGCCGAGGCGCGCGAAAGCGATTTGTATGCGGCCATCGATGTCGTCGCCAAAAAAATCGAGCAGCAAATCCGCAAGCGCCACAGCAAGATCAAAGCGCGCAAACATAAAGACGCCGCCAAGCTCAAAGAAGTGAAGCGCAAAATCGGCGTGGAATGATCGCCGCCTGAGGGGAAACAGAGACGCGCATGGCATACTCGAGCCAACTCATCCTTCGCGCCCGCATCGTTCTTCCCATTGCCGCGCCCCCGATCGAAGACGGCGCAGTGCTCGTCTTTCGCGATCGCATCGCCGTCGTCGGTGCGTGGAAGGATTTCCCTTCGCAATTCAAATCTCTCGCTCCCGATAAAATCGTCGATCTCGGCGATGCCATCCTGATGCCCGGGCTGGTAAACGCCCATTGCCATCTCGATTACACCGGCATGGCCGGCCTCTGGCCGCCGCCCAAAAAGTTTACCGATTGGATTCCGCGCATGCTCGCCGCCAAGGCCGAGTGGAGCTATTCCGATTACGCCGGCTCATGGATTAGCGGGGCAAAAATGCTCCTGGATTCCGGCACCACCACCGTCGCCGATATCGAGGCCGCGCCCGAACTGCTTCCCGAAGTCTGGGAATCTACTCCCTTACGCATCCTTTCATTTTTGGAAATGACCGGTGTCCGCTCCAAACGCGAACCGGCGGACATCCTCAACGAAGCCATTGAGAAAATCAGCACGCTGCCGCACCCGCGATGCGCCGCCGCGCTTTCGCCGCATGCCCCCTACTCCACTTCGTCCGAACTGCTCCGCCTGTGCGCCGGGGCCGCGCAGGACAAAAAATGGCCCATCGCCGTCCACGTCGCCGAGTCCGACCAGGAATACGAAATGTACCGCCACGCGCGCGGAGAAATGTTCGACTGGCTCAAACGCAATGGCCGCGACAATTCCGATTGCGGCCTCGGCACGCCCCTCCAGCATCTCGACCGCGCCGGCCTGGTCCGCGAAAACCTCCTCGCCATCCACGCCAACTATCTCGACGAATCCGATTACGCGCTGCTCAGCGGCCGCCGCGTCAGCATCGTTCATTGCCCCCGCAGCCACGCCTATTTTCAGCACCAGGCCTTCCCGCTCAAGAAATTGCTCGACGCCAAAATCAACGTCTGCCTCGGCACCGACAGCCTCGCCACCGTTGCCAAAGCGGAGAAAGAAAACCTGGAACTCAATATGTTCCAGGAAATGCAAACGCTTTGGCGCACCCATCCCGAACTGTCCTCCGCCACCATCCTGAAAATGGCCACTGTCAACGGCGCTCTCGCGCTGGGTCTGCGCGGCAAAATCGGCGAGCTTTCCGGCAGCGCCTTTGCCGATTTGATCGTCCTTCCGCATAACGGAAAGATATCCGACGCCCTCGACGCCGTGATCAATTTCTCCGGCCCCGTCCGCGCCTCCATGATCGCCGGCCAATGGGCCATCGCGCCTTCCTAATTTTTGGTGGGGCGAGACTCCGGAACCTCCTCACCGGATAGGTGACACTTTATCCTCACCGGATGGGTGACATTCCGCTTTGCGGCGGAGCGCAGGTGAGCGTAGCGAACCGTAGCGCAGCCGCAAAGCGGAAGAGCTATTTTGGTCGCCGTCCTTGTTTG
>DATJXK010000274.1:0-19877 GCA_035500235.1 Pseudomonadales bacterium
GATATTGCCGCCCAAAGATTTGACTTCTTCTAAAATCCCTTCCTGTTCCTGCGCCAAATGGGTCGCCAGGTTCGCCAGGTAACCCGGCAATTGTTTTCCCTTGGGATCATTGGCAAAGAAATTACCGAGATCACTTTCGTGCTCCTTGATGAGCGCAACAACTTTGGCCAGGCTGGACGCTTTTGATTTTCGGATTTTTTCGGCGATGACCGAACTGGAAACGTTCACGCTGTTCAGGACGTTGCCGACGTTATGCAAAACACTGGTGGCCACCTCGGCCATGCCCGCCTGGCGGGAAGCATCCACGAGCTGCCGATGGGTTTGATCCAATTTTTCCTCGGCCTCTTTCAGCGCCGTGATGTCTTTGGAGATGCCGAAGGTGCCGACGATTTTGCCCTCGGCATTGCGCATCGGCATCTTCGTGCTGAGCGCCCAGGTCACCCGGCCGTTGGGCCAGGTTTCCTTTTCTACTTTGCCCACCAGTGGCGTGCCGGTTTGGATGATTTTTTGCTCATCTTCAAAAGCCTGGCGGGCGTGTTCTTCAGAGAAAAAATCGCGATCACTTTTGCCGATCAGGTCTTCCGGCGTTTCGGTGCTGAATTGTTTGGCCATGCTCGCGCTGCAGCGAATAAATTTGGAGGAGGTGTCCTTGAAATAAATTCTATCGTCCGAACACGTCAGGAGGGTATTAAGGAGATCACGCTCATAGGCCAGGGCCGCTTCCGCCCGCTTGTTGAGCATGTTGTCCATCATGATGCCCAGGGTCCCGATGATTTTGCCGGCGGAATCAAACGCCGGACTCTTGACCACATGCAAAAAATGTTCTTCGCCATCCGGACGGGCATAGGATTCCTCAACCTCGATCCGTTTGCCGGTATTCATGATTTCGACGTGATCGTTTACACCTCCGTTGAGCAGGCTGGCTTCGTTGGCGTCCCGGGCGGCGCTAACGGCGAGTTGCCCGGGCGTTCTTCCCAGGATTTCTTCGGCAGTCGTGCCACGGAGCTTGCAAAATTCTTTGTTTACGAGGATGTAACGGCCTTCCGCATCCTTGCGGAAGATACCGATGGGCAGCTGTTCCACGATGGAACGGTATAGCGCTTGTGGTTCGTGGTCTTCGGATTTGCCGTTGTTGTTGTTCATGGAAATTCCGTGGAAACGCTTTGAGCAGTTTTCGTTCCATTTTACCCGGGGAAAGCGATGGACGGACAATCAAATTAAGTCACTCGGAATCAACCAACTAAGTAATACAAAGAAATAAGGGAATTCCCCAAAAAAGACCGGGGAAAGACGGGTGTAAAATGGGGTGTCCACAAACGCAACACAGGCGTATGGAGCTGACACCACAAGGGAACTGCGAGGTCCTTGTCAGGCAGCCAGACCGCCGCTGATATAGCTCTCCATCTGGGCAATCGCGGCGTCCTGTGTCGAAATAATCAAATTCACCAGGTCGCCGATGGAAATAATACCCACGACTTCATTGTTTTGCACGACTGGCAGATGGCGGATGCGGTGCTCCGTCATTAATCGCATGCATTCTTCCACGGAATCATCCGGCGTGACCGTGATGACATCGGTGGTAGTGATTTCTTTGACGAGAGTTTGTTTGGACGTCTTTCCGGCCAGGGCAATTTTGCGGGTGTAATCGCGCTCGGTAAAAATGCCCGAGAGCCGGCCGTGGGATAGGACGGGAAGTGCGCCGATATTTTTATCGGCCATGAGTTGGATGGCGTCGAAGACCGTAGCCTCCGGCGAAACGTGCCACACTGTTGACCCCTTGTGATGCAACAGCGAGCTGATAGGAACGCTGGTTTTCATACGTACCCCTTCTATGCGCCCGCCCGTAAGACTTTTCAAGAACTATTTTCAATAATTTTCAGGCTATTCATTAGCGAATCGAATATGGATAGCATCCGGTCTCCCGTTTTTCCGCATTGACTTCCCCTGACCAAAATATATCCTATCCATTCATTTATTTTGCGGGCTTTCGTCCCGCATGGAAAGGAAGTGAGTTGCGTTGACAGAAATTAAATTGAAAAAAGGCGAACCGGTAGACCGTGCGTTGCGGCGGCTGAAGAAAAAAGTCGACCGCGAGGGCACGCTTAAAGTCGTGCGCAATCATCGGCATTTCGAAAAGCCGAGTGAGCGCCGCCGGCGTAAAGAAAAAGCCGCGCGCTTTTCGGCCATGTTGTCCGCCCGTTACGCGGACTTATAATTTGAACACGTTCGCGTGTTGAAAAAGTTATAGCGTTGAAGCGGGTTGCTGCTTCAACGCATTTTTTTGGCGCTTGAACGTTTCAAAAATGTAACGCTCCAAGTTTTCAAGCATGTATTCCTTTTCGACCTGCTGGAACTCCCACCGCCACGCGGATGGGCGTGCCATGCTCCGCGAAATCCGCGAGCTGGGCTTCGACCACGCCGAGCTGAGCCACGGCATTCGCCTCAGCCTCGTGCCGGGCATTCTCGAAGCCGTGGACGCGGGCGAAATGAAGATCTCCAGCCTGCATAATTTTTGCCCCCTGCCTATCGGCGTCATGAAGGCTGCGCCCAACCTCTATCAATTTTCCGCCGGGGAAGATCGTGACCGCGAACTGGCGGTCAAACATACTCTCAAGACGCTGGAATTTGCCTCGCGCGTGAAAGCGTCCGTGGTAGTGCTCCACCTGGGCAGCATTGAGATGAAGGATTATACAGGCAAGCTGGGCAGCCTGCTCGAACGCGATCAAAAGATTTCCCCCAAATTTGAAAAGCTCCGCGCCGAAGCCTTGAAAACCTGCGAAGCTAAAAAAGAGAAGTTTTTCGAGCGCATGAAAGAAACGCTCCGGCGCATCCTGCCTGAAGCCGAAAAACGCGGCCTCAAACTTGGCTGCGAAAACCGCCAGGCACTCGAAGAACTCCCGCTGGACGGCGATTTCGAAATCTTTCTCAAAGAATTCCAAAGCCCGGGCATCGGCTATTGGCACGACGCCGGCCACGCGCAAATCAAAGAGAACTTCGGCATCGTCCAGCACGCGAAATTCTTGGAAACACTTTCGCCGCGCCTCGCGGGATTTCATATCCATGACGTTATCTTTCCCACCCGCGATCATGCCGAACCGGGCAAAGGTACGATCGATTATGCTGCCCTCAAGCCGTTCGTGAAGCCGGAGCACGTTAAGGTTTTTGAATTCAGCCCCGCGATGCCTGCCCTGAATGCTAAAAACGGCGTCGCGCACGTAAAACGGATTTGGGGCGAGAAATAACCTATGCCGTCCGGCTCGCCCAAAACCGTCGCCAAAGCAATCGTCTCTCGTTTACATGAGGCCGGTTTCTCAGCTTTTTGGGTCGGCGGTTGTGTGCGCGATTTTTTATTGGGACGCGATCCACAGGACATTGACATCGCTACGGATGCCAAGCCGGCGCAGGTCGAAAAGCTTTTTAAACGCACCATCGCCGTTGGGAAAAAATTTGGAGTTATCATCGTGTTGGAAGGCGGGCACGAGTTTCAGGTGGCCACCTTCCGCAGCGAAGGAGATTACCAGGACGGCCGTCGCCCGGAAAAAGTGGTGTTCAGCAACGCCAAAGCCGATGCCGTCCGCCGCGATTTCACCGTCAACGCCCTCTTCTACGATCCCATTTCCGATAAAACGTTCGACTGGGTTAATGGCGAACGCGATTTACGCGCCAAAATCATCCGCACCATCGGCCAGCCGGAGGACCGTTTCGGCGAAGACCATTTACGCCTGTTGCGTGCCATCCGGTTTGCCGCCCAATTGGATTTTGAGATAGAGGCGGAAACATTCGCCGCAGTAAAACGGCTCGCGCCCAAAATCAAACTCATCAGCGCCGAGCGCATTCGCGATGAACTGATTAAGCTGTTTCGCCCGCCCTACGCCGCACGCGGGCTGGATCTGTTGCGCGATAGCGGCCTCATGGAGTACGTCTTTCCGGAATTGGTCGCCACCATTACCTGCGATCAATCACCGAATTATCATCCCGAAGGCAGCGTCTACAATCACATCCGCCTGATGCTCGCGCAATTGCCGCCCAACGCGCCGGAATCGCTGCCCTGGGCCGTGGTTTTGCATGACATCGGCAAACCGCCCACGGCCACCAAAGATGAAGACAACGGCCTGATTCATTTCTACGGCCACGAAAAAGTCGGCGCAGACATGTCACGCGTGATTTTGAACCGCCTGCGCTTTCCGAAAAAAGAGATCGATGAAACTGTCGCCTGCGTGCGCCAGCACATGCAGTTCAAGGACGTGAAACAAATGCGCAAGGCCACCCTGCGCCGCCTGCTCCTGCGCGAGACGTTTCCCCTGGAACTGGAGCTCCACAAGCTCGACTGCCTCGGCTCGCACCGTTCGCTCGAGTACTACGATTTTCTCGTCACCGAAGCGAAGGAACTGGAGAAGAAACCCGAAATCCGTCCGCCTCTGCTCAACGGACAGGACTTGATTGCGCTCGGCGTAAAACCCGGCCCCGCCATGGGCGAACTGCTCCATGAAATCCGCGAAATGCAATTGTCCGACGAACTAAAAACCGCGCGCGAGGCCAAAGCGTGGGTGAAGAAGAAGTTAAAGGGGGCCTAAAGGTTTCTTACCGCTTCAAATCGCCAACCATCACACTGCGTCGCATGATGTGGTAGGGCTGCGCTGCTGCGCAGCCGTTCTGCCGAGACATTACCAGTTTTCCGGTGTTACCTCATCATAGATCCGATACGAATCATTTTAATTATCGGTGCCGCTGCTTGTGTCGTCATTGGCGGAAAGATGGTCGCCCAGGACATTGTATATCAAGTAAACCGCGACCCGTTTGAATTATTTTTAACGGCATTTCCTTTTGTTCCAATAATTTTGATGGCCCCGCGCTATAAAAATGGCAGAGTTATTTATAGTTTTATTGGAGCAGCCGAAATCATCATTATTGTAATAAATCACTTTCTCGTTTTGAGATAGCTTGCGAAACCATCGTACCATGTTGTGAAACTTGGTAGGGCTGCGCTGCGTCGCAGCCGTCAGGATGCATATATCGCGGGAAACCCCCTACAAACCCTACACCGTTGATAATCAACAACTAAAACCCCTACACAAACCCCTACATTTTTTGGGAAAGCCTTACACGACTGATACTGAACGACTTAAGTCCTTACACTATCGTTAACGCAGGCACTTTGACTGGTGAGGCGAGACTCTGTCGAGCCCTGACTAAAAGCTCCAAAGGAATTTGGCCATTATAATATAGACGCTTCGACTGAGCTTGCTTCGTGTGGGTAATCTATGTTTTAATGTAAACCCGTGAATATTGTTGGCATTATTCCGGCACGCTACGCCTCCACACGGTTTCCCGGCAAACCTCTCGCTCTCATCGCCGGCAAATCTCTCATCCAACGAGTTGTCGAGCAATGCCAGGCAGCCAAATCTCTTTCCGATGTCGTGGTCGCAACTGACGACGATCGCGTTGCGAACGAGGCAAAGAAATTCTGCCATGTCGAAATGACCTCGCCGAACCATCCCAGCGGCTCGGACCGGATCGCTGAAGTTGCGTCCAAGATCGGGTGCGACGCCGTGGTGAACATCCAGGGCGATGAACCGATGATTGATCCGGCCGTGATCGATGCCGTGGCCGGCGCATTAGAGAAGAGCGAAATGTCCACCGCCGCGACGCGCATCATCGATGCCGCCGAACTGATTAACCCGAACGTCGTGAAAGTGGTTGTCAATGCCGCAGGCCGTGCGTTATATTTTTCGAGGCGCACGATACCGTATGTGCGCGAGGCCGCCAGTAGTTCGCCGGGCGAACAGTTGGCGGCATTTGCTTTTTTGAAGCATCTGGGCATTTACGGTTACCGGCGCGAAACCCTGTTGCGCCTCGTCAAATTTCCGGTGTCATCGCTGGAAAACGCGGAGAAGCTGGAGCAATTGCGCGCGCTGGAAAACGGGATTGAAATTGCCGTCGTGCAGGTGAATTACGACAGCGTGGGCGTGGATGCGCCCGAAGACGTGGCGCGCGTGGAAAAACTTTTAAGCCAGGGGAAAATTTAAGCCACAGATGAAACACGGATTGAACACAGATGACTGCGACTGAGGCACAAATAAAAGAAAGGTTTCCGGTTTGGGAAGCTCTTTCAGAATTTTTCCTCGATACGGAATTACAACCGGATGACCACGAAAGAATAGCAAAAATTTTGGCGGCATCCCCTTATACAGAAAACGAGATTGAAGATATTTTGATGGGTGAAATTTGTCCTGTTTGCAGGCCAAATATGCTCTCGGTCGCTGGTGAATGGATTGGTTTCGATCCAGACTGGCTTAAAGAACGGGCAGCGTGCCGTTTAGGAAAACGTCCGAAGTTCAGGTCTTTCTTTGTCGCGATACATGGTTGGATGTATGCGCGGCATTGGAATAAAATTAAACCGCGAATATTAGAAATTCGGGCTAAAAATTAAGTTTAGTTTTTATCCGTGTTTCATCTGTGTTCAATCTGTGGCTGAAAAAGTTTTTTGTTAGAATAATTTTTTAAATGAAATACATATTTGTTACTGGCGGCGTGGTGAGTTCGTTGGGCAAAGGCCTGACGGCGGCCGCGCTCGGCACCCTGCTCGAAAATCGCGGGCTGAAAGTCGCCCTCCAAAAGTTCGACCCCTACCTGAACGTCGACCCGGGCACGATGAATCCCTACCAGCACGGTGAAGTGTATGTGCTGGACGACGGCGCCGAGACCGACCTCGACCTTGGCCACTACGAGCGCTTCACCAGCACCAAGCTCACGCGGATGAACAATCTCACGAGCGGCCAGGTTTACCAGACCGTCCTGAACAATGAGCGCGAAGGCAAATACCTCGGCAAGACCGTGCAAGTGATTCCCCACGTCACGGACGAGATAAAGAACCGCATCCACATGCTGGCCGAGAAAACCAAGGCCGACGTCATCATCACTGAAATCGGCGGCACGACTGGCGACATCGAAGGCCTGCCGTTCCTCGAAGCCATCCGCGAGTTTGCGCTCGAAGTGGGTTACAACAACGCGATGTTCATTCACGTCACCTACGTGCCCTTCATCAAAGCCGCAGGTGAATTGAAGACCAAGCCGACGCAACAATCCGTGGCCAAGCTGCGTGAAATCGGTATCGCGCCGCATGCGCTGGTGTGCCGCTGTGAAAAGCCCCTGGACAAAGAATTGCGGCAGAAAATTTCCATGTTCTGTAACGTCCCCATTGACGCCGTGATCGAAGAAAAGGACGTGGACCATTCCATTTACGAAGTGCCGCTGATGCTCCAGCGAGAACGCATGGACGATTTGGTTTGTCGGCTGCTTGACCTGCACACACCCGCGGCGCACATGGGCCATTGGCAGGAAATCATCCGCAAGCTGATTGCGCCGCAACATCGCGTGCGCGTCGGCGTGGTCGGCAAATACATCGGCCTGCAGGACGCCTATAAATCCGTGTACGAAGCCATCATCCACGGTGGCGTGGCCAATGATTGCGGCGTGGAAATCGTGCAGGTGGATGCCGAGGAAATCGAAAAGGATGGCGCGGAAAAGAAATTGGGCGGCCTCGGCGGCATTTTGGTGCCCGGCGGTTTTGGCGAACGCGGCGTGGAAGGAAAAATCATTGCCGCGCAATATGCGCGCGAAAAGAAAATCCCCTATCTCGGCCTGTGTTTAGGCATGCAAATCGCCACCATCGAATATGCGCGGAATGTTTTGAAAATGCCCAAGGCGCATTCCACGGAATTTGACCCGAACACACCCAACCCGGTGATCGCCATGCTCGACGAGCAGAAACGCGTGACCAAAAAAGGCGGTACGATGCGCCTGGGCTCGCAGTCCTGCCAGATTAACCTGGGAACCAAGGCAGCGGAACTCTACGGCTCATTCGTGATTAACGAACGCCATCGCCATCGTTACGAATTCAACAACGCCTACCGGGAAAAATACGAAAAGGCGGGCTTCGTTTTCAGCGGCAATTCACCGGACGGAAAGCTCGTGGAAATCATCGAGCTGAAAGACCATCCGTTTTATATCGCCAGCCAGTTTCACCCGGAATTCCTGAGCAAACCGCACCAGCCGCACCCGCTGTTCAAGGGATTTATCGCCGCGGCGCACCAGTACATTCACCACCGTCCGGTGGTGAATTATAGCGTGTAAGCCCCGATGGCTTACATGTGGCTGATGATATTGTCCCCAAACTCGCTGCACTTGATTTGCGTCGCGCCGTCCATGAGACGGGCGAAATCGTAAGTCACGCGCTTGGAACCAATCGCGCCGTTAAGGCCTTTCAGGATCAAATCAGCCGCTTCGGTCCAGCCCAGATAACGCAGCATCATCTCGCCCGAAAGCACCACGCTGCCGGGATTGACCATGTCTTTGTTCGCGTACTTGGGTGCCGTGCCGTGCGTCGCTTCGAAAATGGCGTGGCCGGAAATGTAATTGATATTGCCGCCGGGCGCGATGCCGATGCCGCCGACCTGTGCCGCCAGCGCATCGCTTAGATAATCGCCGTTCAAATTCAGGGTGGCGATGACATCGAAATCATCCGGACGCGTGAGCACCTGTTGCAGAGTGATGTCCGCAATGCTGTCCTTGATGACAATACCCGCGCCGGGTTTGCCGTCAGGAATTTTGCACCATGGACCGCCGTCGATCTCCACCGCACCGTATTTTTCTTTGGCGAGCTTGTAACCCCAGTCGCGAAACGCGCCTTCGGTAAACTTCATGATGTTGCCCTTGTGCACGAGCGTCACACTCTTGCGCTTGTTCGTGACGGCATATTGGATGGCCGCGTCAATCAAACGAACAGTCCCGAGATGGCTTACCGGCTTGAAACCGATGCCCACGTCTACTACGGACGGGCCTGCGGCGCCGATGTCCTTCAGCCATTTTTCTGTGGCTTCTTTGGTGCCAAAACGGATTTTCTTAAATTCCTTCGGAAAATTTTGGGCGAGGAAATCCAGCACCTTTTGACTATCCGGCGTTCCCCCGGCGTATTCGATGCCGGCGTAAATGTCTTCGGTGTTTTCGCGGAAAATAACCATGTCCACTTTTTCGGGACGTTTCACGGGCGACGGCACGCCGGTAAAATATTGCACCGGCCGCAAACAGACATAGAGGTCGAGCATTTGGCGCAGGGCCACGTTGAGTGAACGAATGCCGCCGCCGACGGGCGTCGTGAGCGGGCCTTTGATGCCCACGAGATATTCCTTGAAGGCCTCGACGGTGTCGTCCGGCAGCCAGTTATTGAAACGCTTGAACGATTCTTCGCCGGCGAAGACTTCAAACCACGAAATTTTTCGTTTGCTGTTATAAGCCTTTTGGACAGCGGCGTCCATGACGCGCACACTGGAGGCCCAGATATCGGGGCCGGTGCCGTCGCCGCGAATAAAAGGAAGGATGGGATTTTCCGGCACATTGAGTTTGCCGGCCTGGATTGAAATTTTTCCGCCTGCGGGCGGTGTTACATCTTTATAAGCCATATGCAGCCTCACAGGAAAATCCCGAAAGCGTTAGAAATCAAGGAAGAAATTGGCGGCGGTTTGCTGTGAATTTCTGTTTCGCTGGCAAATTTAGTTGGAATCGCGCAGCTCCGGGTCTGCTTTCAACTTTGAGTCAAGCCAAGCCGCATTGCCAATACCTTCCAGTGAGCATCATAGGTTAGAGGATATTTTCCGCCACTTTGAGCTAAATACGCTTTACGCTCAACGTTGTAGTAGAAGGCGAGCAACTCATCTGAGAAATTAATCAACAAGACAGGTAAATTATGAACATGGTCAGCCTCAATTTCACAATTCTTGTGGTTTCCTAGTGCGCCCTGGAGTCGAATGCTCAATAGCGATTCACTGAGAATTTGTTTTATGGCAATTTTCACTTCTGCATCCGTTGGTTTATTGTCAGTATTCATATACTGGTCATTGGATTACTGGCGCGCTACCTCGGCCATCGTACCATAGAACGGGTCAGTCCACCCATTAAATCAGAATTAATTCCTGCCATTCTTGGCCCAAAATACGCATCGCTCCCTTATTTAATGCGGCTCTTTATATCCTTTTTCGGTTAAAAAAATAGCGGTAGTCACTAACTATGAGTTTTACCGGAGCCATGGTAAACTGCCCCTGATTGCCGCGTATCGCGGCCGTTCTTTGACATATGGTAGGGACGCCGCGCTGCGGCGTCCACTCGGACATCGCAGCGCGATGTCCCTACCTGTTTTACCGCCCTGACGGCGCTTGAAACCGGTCGCTTTTGCCAGCCTATGCCAGCTACCCCGGGGGTGGCTTCAGCGTATTCAAAAGCGGCGGTGAACCGCCGCACTCCAGGCGCTTCGCGAGGAAGTTGACTCACAGTAGTCGCGGCAGCGTTTGGAGTGCGCGTGCTTTAGCACCGCTTTTCCGTTCTGCCGGTGAATTAACCTAAATCAAGCCTTCAGGCAAAAAACAAAACCAAAACAAAACCAAAAAATGAGGTTGCCTTCGGTCACCCTTGGCAACCTTCGGAAGGTTTACCACGTTCCACGTGGCTACGGAAGGGGGTGGGGGTGGCTAATCCAAAAACCCATTCAGCCATCCTCGCCTTCAGTCGGCTATGGTCGATTCTCTGGGGGGACGCAACGTTTGTCTGGCAGCGAGGAGTTTTGGGTTCTGGCGAGGTTTGAGCGAAGGAGCATGTCCGTAAGGGACCTGTGACTGAGCGAAAACGAAGCCAAAACCCAAAAGAACCGCTGCATACGTTACCGCCGCCCATCATACCAGAGATGGCAGCGTTCGCGGTCGGTAAGCACACTGGGCTTGAAAGCGACCAAAAACAGCAGGCGGAAATGTTCCCAATACGAATAAAGATGAAGTTTTCGCGCGGAGGTCATCAACGGATGTTTCGACAAAATGACGACCCGTTTGCCCGTTCCTTTGGCGAATTTTTTTAATCGATTGGTAAGGTCCAGTTCTTCCGCGGCGAACAGTTTTTCATTGAAGCCGCCGATTTTCCGGAAGGCTTCCACCTCGCAAAAAATGAATGATCCGGCGAGCATTTTCAGCGTGCGGCTGATGCAGTTCCAAATCCATACGGCCAGCCGGGCAACCCGGTGGTCCGAGTCCATGGTGACAATGGCGCCGCCGGCGACACATTTACCAGAGGTGATGGCCCTGGCGACGTCGGCCAATAATTCCGCCGACGGCTGCGAGTCCGCATCTACAAAGAGGAGCCAGTCACCAGTGGCGGCCGAGGCGCCGCGGTTCCTGGCACGGGCGATTTGATTGACCGGTTCGAAAACGACCGTGGCCCCGGCGTCACGGGCGATTTGCGCGGTTTGGTCGGTGGAATTATTATCGCAGACAATCAACTCGGTCTCCCAGCCGAGGGGTTCGAAGGCTTTGGCGGCCAGTTTGATTTGGGCGAGGGAATGTCCCAGCAAGCGTTCTTCATTGAAGGCGGGAACGACGATCGAAATTTTCACCACCGGCAATGTGCTTCGAGGAACCGCTTAAATCTACTTAAATTTGCGGGATTATACGGCTAGGTCATGATTGAGGCAGGACTTTGGCTTGAACAATTCTCCCTCACCCCATCCCTCTCCCGCCGGGAGAGGGTGGTTGCGGATTTTGGGAAATTCGAACGTATTCGAACGTTTTAGCCCTTTTTGAAGTCAAACCTGCGCCTATCCGTTTTTACATGGCGTTGGTAACTGGACTTTTTAGAAATAATTGGGCATTTGGGCCTGAATCTTTCAATAAAAAGGAATTTTATTTCCCGTTGTTTTGGGCTATGTTCTGCGGATTCGTGCCGATGCCATGAGCCACACCAAAATAAAACTATCCATTTTTGCACTCCTCCTCGCCCTGCCGTTACTTTTATCAGGCAAAACCACTGAGCCGCCGCCACTGGCGCCCGGGCCGAACGACGGAAATATTTCCTACATCACCGCGCGGCTGCTGGAAGAATTCCACTACACCCAGCATCCGTTTGACACCGATATTTCGAAGAAATTTTACGACGGTTACCTGGACTATTACGACCCGCAGCATTTGTATTTTTTGCAATCAGACATCGCGGAATTTGCCCATTACCGGACGAACCTGGATGTCTTGACACTGGGCAGCCATGGCCAGGCGGACGTGAAGCCGGCCTACAAAATTTTTAACCGCTTCATGGAACGCCTGGAGGAACGCGCGGATTACGCCAACCAATTGCTGGCGCAGGACCATTTCGATTTCAACACGGACGAGCAGGTGCAGATTGATCGCAAAAATGCGCCGTATCCCAAAGACCTGGACGCAGCAAAAAACCTGTGGCGCCAGCAGTTGCTCTGGCAGGTCTTGCAGGAAAAATTGGATCGCCGCGAAAACTTCCCGAAAACCGCCAACACTGAGACCAACCTGGCGGACATTGCCCAAACGATCCAGCATCGCTACGAGCGCGAAGTCCGTATGTTCCACGAGTTGGATGGCGGCGACGTCATGCAGGCTTATTTGGATTCGCTCGCGCACGCGTATGACCCGCATTCAGATTATCTAAACAATGAACACGCGCAGGATTTCTCCATCAGCATGAGCCTGTCTCTGGGCGGCATCGGCGCGGAACTCGCGTGGGAAGATGGCTATTGCAAAGTCCAAAGCCTGGTGCCGGGTGGACCGGCGGAGAAGAGCAACCAGCTTAAACCGAACGATAAAATTATTGCCGTGGCCCAGGGCAGTCACGCGCCGGTGGATGTCGTGAACATGGAATTGGGCAAGATCGTCCAATTGATTCGCGGAACCAAGGGCACGGAAGTGCGGCTGACGATTATCCCGGCGGACGATCCGTCGTCCCGGCGCATCGTGAAATTGGTCCGGGCGGAAATCAATCTTTCTGACGAAAGAGCCAAGGCGGAACTGATCGAAACGCCGGATGGCCACGGCGGGACCAATCGCATCGGTGTGATTCACGTGCCGCAATTTTATGCGCCGGTCTCGCTCAGCGGCAACTCGCCCCAGGCCACGAATTATATTTCGGTGGATGTCGCTGAATTGGTGCACAAATTAACCCAGGAAGGCGCCGGCGGCATCATCCTCGATTTGCGCGGCAACCCGGGTGGTTCATTGGAAGAAGCCATCCAATTTGTCGGCCTCTTTGTGACCAATGGCCCCGTGGTCCAAATTCGTTCGCCGGAAGGACATAACCTGGTGGAACGCGATGACGACGCGCCGAACATTTACCACGGCCCGCTGCTCGTGCTGGTGAGCCGCCTCAGTGCGTCCGCATCGGAAATTGTTGCCGCGGCGCTGCAGGACTACGGGCGCGCGTTGATCGTGGGCGATACCTCTTCCTTCGGCAAAGGCACCGTCCAAAATCTTACTCCGCTGGCGCCACTGGTCTGGCCGGCTTCGGAATCGGCGACGAATGACCCGGGCACCGTGAAAATAACTATCCGTAAATTTTACCGGATTAACGGCGCATCCACACAGTTGAAGGGCGTCATACCGGACATCATTTTGCCGGACGCATTGAGTGCGCGTAATGACATCGGGGAAAGCGCCCTGCCCAATGCACTGGCCTGGGACACGATTCCTGCCGCCGATTACGGGGCAGTGAACGAGGTTCAGCCTTATCTAGGCGACCTCCAAAAAGCATCGAATGAGCGGGTGGCCACCAACCAGGATTTTGCCTATGTCCGCCAGGACATGGCTGAGGTGGTAAAAGTGCAATCGCAAAAGACCGACACACTCAACGAGCGCAAAGCCTGGGATGAAAAGGAAAAATTTGCAAAAGAAAGCAAAGCCCGGCAAAGGGAAATCGCTTCCCGCAAACCGCCGGAGGAAACGATTTATCCAATTACTGTCGCCGATGCGTCGGCACCCGGTTTGCCCCTGGCAGTAAAATTTGTCAAAGCGCCACCAACGCTGGCCGTGGGACTGGTGCCGGGCACCGTCGCGCCTGAATATGGCGTGGTTTACCCACCCAACGCGATTAACAATTCGTTTTCGACCAATGCCATTCCGATTGACCCGGTGATGGATGAGAGCAAACGCATTTTGCAGGATTACATCGCGCATTGGCCGTTGAGCCACGACGAGATCGCCACCCATGAATGACCGGCCCGGCCCACAAATCGCCTGTCCTGCCTGCAGGAAAAAGGGCGATTGGTTTGCCGGAAAATATGGGCCATTTTGTTCGCATCGCTGCCGGCTGATTGATTTGGGCAAATGGCTGGGAGGCGAGCACGCTATTTCCGAACCGTTGCGCGCGGAGCATGTGGAAGAAATGATGGAGGATAAAGCCGATGCGCCCGGGACAATTGATTGAATGAGTTGCCGTGCTCTGCGGTCAAAGGAACGGATACCAAATGAAATTGAACCTCTATCTCTGGCTGGCGGCGGTAATGGTAAATTTTTCCGCGCTGGCGCAACCTACCAATTCTATGAGTGCGAGCACGAATCAAACTGAAATTGCGGACTTTGGCGGCGGCTGTTTTTGGTGCATGGAAGCTGTTTTTGAGCGATTACCCGGCGTTATTTCCGTCACCAGCGGTTTTGCCGGCGGTACCACGGAGAACCCCACCTACGAGCAGGTCTGCACCGAAACGACCGGCCACGCCGAAGTGACGGAAATCGTTTTCGATCCCTCGAAGATTTCTTACAGCAAATTACTCGATGTTTTTTGGCAGGCGCATAATCCGACGACGCTGAACCGCCAGGGCGCGGACGTCGGCACGTCCTATCGTTCCATTATTTTGTACCGGGACAAAAAACAGGAGCTCGAGGCGGAAAAATCCAAGGTGGCAGCGCAGCAAAATTTCCACAACCCTATCGTCACTGAGATTGTGCCGCTGAAAAAATTCTGGCCCGCTGAGGACTACCACCAGAAGTATTACGATAACAATACCGGCGCGCCGTATTGCCAGGTAGTCATCGCCCCCAAACTGGACAAGCTGGAGAAGGAAAAAGTCATCCAGGAAGATCCGCAGACCAAACAATAGGCCGTATCAATGGGCGGCCGCCATTGAAGGAGCCATGTTGGTTTCAGTTTCCTCCCAGCCGCCGCCGAGGGCTTTGTAAAGCTGCACCAGGTCCTGCGAAACATTCTGGTCACTTTCTACCAACGCATCCTGGGTGATGAACAACTGCGTCTCCGCGTTCAATACCCGGATGAAATCCGCCAAACCACTCTTGTACAACTCGGTGGACAAATCAAACGCCGTCTGGTTGGCATCCACAGATTGCTTGAGCGATTCCCGCCGCACCTGCTCCTTGGCATACGCCGTCAGCGCGTTTTCCGTATCTTCGAGCGCCACCAGCACAGTCTGCTGGTAGGTGTTCAATGCTTCCTCCTGCCGCGCATTCTGCACATGGATGTTGGCCGTGATGCTCCCGGCCTCAAAAATCTCCCACTGCACCGTCGGCCCCGCCGACCAATAACGGCTCGCCCAATGAAACCAATCGCCGGCCGAAGTGCTCTGGAGTCCCGCAATCCCCGTCAGCGAAAATTTCGGGTACAAATCCGACTTGGCCACCCCGATTTGCGCCGTCGCTGCCGCCAAATCAAGTTCCGCCCGCTGCACGTCCGGCCGCCGCAAAAGCAACTCTGACGGCAATCCTACCGGTACTAACGGAGGAGTAATAGGAATGTCCTTTTTAGCCGTCATCTGGTCCATCAACGTATCCGGCTGCTGGCCCAGTAATACCGCCAGGGCGCGGACCGATTCATCAAAACCAATTTCGAGCGAAGGAACCTGCGATTCGGTAGTGCTCAACAGAGCTTTAGATTGTTCCACGTCCAAATCGCTGCCCAGGCCACTCTCATAACGGTTGCTGGTCAAATCAAGGACATCCTGCTCCACCTCGATGTTATGCTGCGCAATCGCCAGGCGCTCCTGGTAAGCCCGGGCGCTGATGTAGTTTTTGGCCACTTCCGCCAGCAATGAGATAAGCACATCACGCTGACTGTATTCGGCTGAACCAATCTGGGCGCTGGCCGCCTGCACGGCGCGGCGGGTGCCTCCGAAAACGTCCAATTCCCAGACGGCGTCGAAATTGGCATCGTAAAGGTTGTAAGACAGTTCAGTGCCCGGAGGGAGAGCAGGAAAAGTATTGGCCGAGTAACGGTTTTTGGAATAGGCGCCACCGGCGCCGATGGAAGGCCAAAGGTTAGCCGACACGATTCCTTTTTGGGCGCGGGCTTCGCGCACGTGGGCTTCAGCCACGCGCAGGGTGAGATTCGATTGAATGGCCGTTACGATATAGGCATCAAGGTTGGTATCGCCGAAGTTCTTCCACCATTCTGCCAGGGCCACGGGAGAGTTGGTCTCGCCGCCCTCCAGGGAAGAATTCCATTGCGAGGGGGTGCTTGTTTTGGGCTTTTCATAGTCCGGCCCCACCGCGCAGCCAACGAGAACCGCCACGCATACAGACACGATGACAACTGATGACTTCATTTTTTGACCGCTTCTTCTTTTTGGTTTACCGCGTCCAGTAACTGGAGAATCGCATCCACAGTGATATTGTCGCCAATACCCGTGTTGAAAAAAGCATGAAAATATTCGCGATTGGGCCAATCGTGTCCAAAGTAGTGTTTGACGAATTTTTGGCGGTGCTCGTCCTGGGAATCCAATAATTCGAGGGCTTCTTTTTTGTTATGATTAAGCCGCTTGAGGATGCGATGATACTTGAGTTCGCGCGAAGCATACAAAAACACGGAAAGCGTGTCCTTGCGATCACGCAGGAAATAAGGCGCGCCCCGGCCAACGATAATGCAGGGGCCTTTTTCCGCCGCTTGCAGGATGACTTTTTGGACGATGGCCACCAGGCAGTCCGTATCCAAAATCGCCAGGTCGGGCGATGGCAAGTTACGATCAAAACTTCCCCGCCAGATGAGATGAACCAGGCGATGCAGGAAGGGGTCTTTGCGTTCTTCACGCTTGCGGCAAACCTCCAGGGGCATTTTCGCCAGGCGGGCGATTTCCTGGCTCAATTCGTCGTCGAATAATTTCCACTTCAACCGCTCGGCGAGCAGGGAGGCAATCGTCATGCCGCCTGCGCCAAATTCCCGGTCTATCAAAATGATTTGTTTCATAACATCATCACTATTCAGAGGCGTGCACGGCGTGGACCGCCTGCGGTCTGGCAAATAGGAATACACCGAGTACGCACACCGCGCAAATGCAGGCCAATATGAAAAAGATATTCATGAACGACCAATAATTGGACTGTTGAATGAGCGTATTGTAAAGCAAACCCCGCGCATGGGCCTGGGCATCGCCCGGATTGAAGCGCTGCTCAAAGATATGTTGGACGGCCAGGGTTTTCTGCTGGTATTGCGGATTCAAGGGAGACAATTGTCCGACCATCAAAAACTGGTGCGCCTCGGCCAGCCGTTGCTGGAAGGTGGCCACCAGGGACAAACCAATGCTCCCGCCGGTATTGCGAATGAGGTTCTGAAGGCCGACGGCATTGCCAATTTGTTCATTACGAAGGGTGCCGACCGAAAGCGTCGTCAACGGAACAAACAGGCAGCCCGTCCCAAATCCCGCCAGGATATTTGGCAGGAGAACGCTGTCCATGGAAATTTGCAGGGTCAACCGGCACAGCAGATAACTGGAAATGGCGATGACTGCAAAGCCCAAACCCGCCAGCAGGCGCGCATCCAGTCTCCCAATCAAAGCTCCCACAAAAAATAACGCCGCCAATGCGCCGATTCCACGCGGGCAAACGCTGAGCCCGGATTTAAAGGCATCATAGCCCAGCAATGACTGTAAAAAAAGCGGTTGGATCGTAATGAGCGCGTAAAGCATGGTCCCGAATGCGCCAAATAAAAGACAACTTACCGCGAAGTTGCGGTTTTTCAAAACGCGCAAATCCACTAATGGAAAAGTGGCGGTCAATTCGCGCATGATAAAAAAGATGAAGCACAAGGCGCACACGAGTGCCAGCCATCGCAACCAGACGGCAGCAAACCAGTCGGCGTCCTGGCCTTTGTCCAGCACCACCTGCAAGGTTCCCAGGAACAGCGCCACCAGGCCAAAACCCATGCCGTCAAAAGGCTTCGGTTTCGCATGGCGGATGTACGGCGGATCTTCCAGCGCGAGCGACATCAGGAAAAAGGCAAGGATCCCCACCGGCAAATTAATATAGAATGTCCAGCGCCAGGACCAATTGTCGGTCAGCCAGCCGCCCAGCGTCGGCCCCAGGATAGGGGCGACCACAATCGCCAGCCCGAACACTGCCGTGGCTGCGCCGCGTTTGGCAGGCGGAAAACTCTCAAGCAGAATGGCCTGGGACAATGGTTGCATCGCGCCGCCACCGATGCCCTGCAGGACGCGTGACGCCACAAGCATGGTCATGTTCGTCGCCAGGCCGCATAGTAAGGATGCCACGGTAAATATTACCGTGCAGGCGAGCAGAAAATTTTTGCGCCCGAAATAACCGGAGAACCATGTGCTGGCCGGCAGGATAATGGCGTTGGCCACCAGGTAACTGGTTAGCACCCACGTGGACTCGTCCTGCGTGGCGCCGAGATTTCCTGCAATGTAAGGCAGCGCCACCACGGCGATGGAGGTGTCCAGGATGACCATGAACGTGGCCAGCATGACCGCGATCGCAATGAGCCATGGATTGGCGCGGGGATGCCATTCACCGGATGCTGTGGACGCCGCGTCGCTCATTTCACTTTCACCTTCGGCTCGACGGACATGCCCGGCGCAATGTCCAGGTTCGTCGGTAATGCTTCATCGAAAACAATTTTAACCGGCACGCGCTGGACGACCTTTACATAATTTCCCACCGCGTTTTCCGGCGGCAACAAACTGAACCGTGCACCGGTCCCCGCCTGCAAACTATCCACTTTCGCTTTAAAATTTTGTCCGGGATAAGCGTCGATATGCACTTCTACGGAATTTCCGGGCTGCATCCGGGTCAACTGCGTCTCCTTGAAATTGGCGGTAACCCAAACATCTCGCGGAACCAAGGCAAACAGGGCCTGGCCGGGGGAAATATAATTGCCCAGCTGCACCGTGCGGGCAGTGATGCGTCCATCGAACGGCGCGGTGATTTTAGTGTAGGATAGGTTCAGTTCAGCCTGCCGCAATTTAGCCTCGGCCTGTTTGACGGCGGCATTAGCGGATTCGACTGCGGCCTGGCTCAAGGCTACATCAGCTTCCGCGGATTTAACCTGGCTGTTGGCGGCATCGAGGTCCGCCGCGGCTGATTTCGATGCTGCCTGTGCCTGGTCAAAAGCGGTCTGGGACACCGCGCTGCTTTGCACGGTTTGATAGCGTTTGAGGTCCGCTGCTGCCCGGTCGCTTTCCGCCTGCGCGGAAACCACTGCTGCCTGCGCCTGCGTGACTTTGGATTCGCTGACGCTTACTTGTGCTTTGGCTGAGGCCTGCTGGCTGTGTGCTGCCGCCACATCGGCCTTCGCCTGGGCCAGCGCCGCTTCGTAATCGTTGGGATCAATTTGCACCAACAGGTCTCCTTCTTTGACCCATTGGTTGTCCGTGATGAGAAGCTGTGTGACCGGCCCCGACACGCGCGGGCTAATCAGCGTCACATAACCGTCAATAAACGCGTCGTCGGTATCTTCGTAAGGCGCGATAAAACGGATATAATAAAAAATGACGAGCACGGCTAAAACCAACACTGCGATGGCAGCGTAAATTTGTACGGTGCGCTTCTTTTTGCGCGGTGGTGGTGGTGCAATGGCCGGTTCCAAATTGCCTGAAGCTTTAGGTTCGTCTTTTTTGTCCTCCATAAATTGAATAGTACCGCAGCTTACAATGTCGTCAAACGGTAATAATGCTTGTACCGATGGTCAATGTGCCCAAATAAAAAAAGGCGCGCGATTGGTCGCGCGCCTTCTGACCCACCTCTCTTTGCGTCCGTCAATTTTTTTGGCTGTCCCGGAGGAGCTCCTCCGGTGTGATGATCAGGTCG
>DATJXK010000275.1:0-8831 GCA_035500235.1 Pseudomonadales bacterium
GATCAGGTTATTCAGGTCATGGTCGGCCTGCAAAATGACGCTGCCGCCGCGCCCACCGTTGCCGCCGCTGGGGCCGCCCTTGGTGATGTAGGCCTCGCGATGAAACGCGACACAGCCTTTGCCGCCGTGTCCCGCGCGCGCGTAGATTTTTATTTCATCAATGAACATGCAGAGAGTTTATAAACGATACACGAAACCAATAAAAAAGGCGAGGCCGGGGCCTCGCCGTAAATTGTTTTTGGAAGCTTTTAATTTTTCACGGCGGCTTCAGCCACAATGTTGACGCGGCTGCCGTTCTTATCGAACAGGACTTTGCCGTCTTTGAGGGCAAACAGGGTCCAATCGCTGCCAATGCCGACGTTCTTGCCCGCGGTAAACCGGCTGCCGCGCTGGCGGATAATGATGCTGCCGGCGGTGACAAATTCGCCACCAAATGCTTTGACGCCCAGTCGCTTGCTGACGCTGTCACGCCCGTTGCGTACGCTGCCTTGACCTTTTTTATGTGCCATAAAATCTAAAAATGAGGGTGGGGGTGATTAAAGCTTGATCTCTTTGATCTTGATGACGGTCAGCTCCTGGCGATGGCCGATGGTCTTATGATAGCCCTTGCGGCGCTTCATCTTGAAGGTGAGTTTTTTCTCGCCGCGTTTGTGTTCCACCACGTCGGCAATCACGGTCGCGCCGGAAACGGTGGGGCCGCCCACGGAGACTTTGTCGCCGCCGCCGACCATCAGGATGCGGTCAAAGGTAAAAGGTTTGCCCGCCTCAACGTCGAGGCGTTCGATTTCCAGTGTGTCGCCTGCGGCTACACGATATTGTTTGCTGCCTGTTTCTAGAACTGCGTACATAAAAATTCCCGCAAAGGGTCGGACATTAAACCATATTTTCAGGGACTGTCAACGCCTGATTTTGAAAAAAGAAGAGGGAAACTTAGACTTCAATGGTCCTGACGGGCAGCTTCAATTGGCCAATGACTTCGTTATAATAGTACAGCCAGGCCTCATTTACGCCCGGTTTTACCTGAAAAATGACTTTTAGGCGCTGTTCGCCCGGGTATTTGCCGGGGTCATCCGGGCCAAACGCCGTCCCATTCCAAATTTCAACCGAATGTACTGAGCCAATATCTTTATCCTCGATATCCGCCAGGCTTTTGATTTTGCCGGAGGTCAGGATTAATTCAGTCGGCTCCCAAACCGAATTGCCTGCCTGCCCTTTGGGCGTAATGGTGATATCCATTTCGACATAATCCTTTGGATCTTCCGGTTCCGCTATTTTTGCAATCGGGTTCACTTTGGCGACGGCTTCCGTGGCGGGTACAGCTTCTTTAGATTCGCCATCCTCCAGTGTTTCAACTTCATCGTCCGGCTCTGGTGCTCGTTCAGGTGGTTTGGGGACGGATTTGATGGAATGAACATTCATGGTCGCGCCGCGTAACACGCGCGCTTTCATCCCGAACAAGGAGAGGGCGAGCTTTTTTGCCAAACTTTTGATAATAGCTATGGCGAACCAAAGACAGATGAGGACGATAAATGGAAAGGCAACCAGCCCCTTCCAACCCCAAAAATGAAAGAGCGCAACCGCTAGAACGCCGACGGCAACAAACATCCCGACAATGACCAATAGGATTAGCCGAAGCATAGAAATTTGGGTTACGCGCCTACGATTTCACCGGGCTAAACCAGCGTCAAGCGAAAAGCCATGGATTTTCGCACGATATCCGGCGCCGCCTTTTTCCTTTTTTATTCATTCCGTTTTATTTTTAATAGTCTTATGCGCATTCTCGCCCTTGACCCTGGAACGAAGCGTGTTGGCGTAGCGGTAAGCGATGAAACCAAAACCATCGCGCAGCCGCTGGAATGGATTCCCGCCGAGCCGTTTGCCGATTTTCTGAAGCGGCTTAACCAACTGCTGGTGGAAAAGGAAATTGACCTCGTGCTCATCGGTTTGCCGCGCAACATGAACGGCAGCTACGGCCCGGCGGCGCAAAAAGCCGAGGTGTTTGCAGCGGCGTTGCGAACGGCGATTATGATCCCGATTAAAATGCGCGATGAACGCCTGACCACGTTGCAGGCGAATAAAATGATGATTCAGGGGAAGGTTCGCCGGGATAAGCGCAAGGACAAGGTGGACCAAATGGCCGCGGCGATTTTGTTGCAAAGTTATTTGGACGCCGGGGCGCAATGAAATTCAAGCTCGTCATTGCCTACGACGGCGCCAATTACGAAGGCTGGCAGACGCAAAAGATCGGCACGGGCGTCCAGCAAATCATTGAGGGCGCGCTGGCTAAATTATTTCCGAGCAAGCCGGCGTTGCATGGTTCAAGCCGCACGGACACCGGTGTGCATGCGCTCGGCATGGTGGCTCACTTCAAAATCCCGCCGGAACAATTTAAAATGCCGGTGCTCAGACTGCGTCTGGCCTTGAATGCCTGGCTGCCGGAAGACATCCGCGTACTCACGGCATCGCGCGCATCGGATAAATTCAACGCCCGGTTTGATGCCGTGGGAAAGCAGTATCGTTATTTCATCTGGAACCACGCGGCCATGAACCCCTTGCTGCGCCGGACAGCATGGCACGTCCCGGTAAAGCTGGACGTCAAACGCATGCGCGCGGCGGCGAAATTATTTGTCGGCAAACACGACTTCCAGTCCTTTGCGGCCAATCCCGGCTATAAAAAGGAAAGCACCGTCCGCACTATCACGCGATGTGAGGTGAAAAAGTCCGGACCTCAATTCACCGTGATCATCGAGGGTGACGGTTTCCTTTACAAAATGTGCCGCGGAATTGCTGGGACGATTGTGCAGACGGGCATTGGCAAATTTCCCCCGGAACAAATCAAACATATGCTCGAACAGCGCGATCGCCGTGTCGCGGGCATGACCGCGCCGGCGCACGGGCTGGTGTTGTGGAAGGTATTTTACCCTCGCGCCAAATGAATGTCGTCCTCGTTGAACCGGAAATTCCGCCGAACACAGGCAATGTGGCCCGGCTTTGCGCGGCTACTAAATCCGTTTTGCATCTCATCGAACCGTTTGGCTTCAAACTTGACGATACCCAGCTCAAGCGCGCAGGCATGGATTATTGGCAGCACGTCGAATGGCATCGCTGGGCGAACTGGAAAGCCTTTGAAGCGCAAGTTCCCGCCGGCGCCCGGTTATGGTTCATTGAATCCGGTGGGCCGAAGATCTATTGTGACGTGAAATTTTCTCCAGATGATTATCTGGTTTTTGGACGCGAGACTGCTGGCCTTCCAAAGTCTCTTTTGGAAAAGAATAACGAACATTGGCTGCGGATTCCGATGTTCAATGAACAATCCCGTTCGTTGAACCTCTCCAACTGCGTGGCGCTGGTTTTGTTCGAGGCATTGCGGCAGACGAATTTCCATGGAGCGATTGGTTAAATAACACTCCCACTTCCGCCTTTCCTTACGCCAAAGATACGTTACTATGAGTGGGGTTGGGCGCTTGGCGCAGCGGCTAGCGCGTCTCGTTTACACCGAGTAGGTCGGGGGTTCGAATCCCTCAGCGCCCACCATCTTTCCTGCCTATAGCGGAGGCAATAAACGGTTCAGCCCGCCATACACTTTTCGTTGTCGGTTCGGGTTGATTTTCCTATCCTGCATGCCCATGGCCATTGAATTTCCGGCCGCGTTAAAACTTGTCAAAGAAATTGCCGCCACCGCCAAGCGGCTGGGAGAGACTCGCGACGAATTTAAGTCCAACGAAATTTCGATTAAGCTCCAGCGCCTGATTATTGACCTGCACAATGAAATCACGCTGGTCCAATCCGGTTATCAAACCGTCCTGCGCACGCAGGACGAATTAAAAAAGAAGCTTTCAGAGCGCGAACAGTGGGAAGAGATCAGTTCGCGCTATCGCCTGGAGCGGGTGGGGACGGTCCTTTTCAGTTTTGTTTACGTGCCCGATGACAAACAGCCTTCCACCGAACCGGCTCACTGGCTTTGTGCCAACTGTTTTGAGCAGAAAAAGAAATCCATCTTGCAGTACACCGGAATGAACCGCTACCAATGTCCATCTTGTAAAACGGATTTTGCCATCTCGGGACAACAGCGCTGATATTTCGACTATAGAAAATAGATGCATTCGCCGATGAATAAGTTAGAACCAGTGGCATTGGTTAAACTTTTGCGATCAAACCGTATGACGATTGCCTCAAATTGGTTTACATTGTCCCGTTAATTTCATGGACAGCCATTTAGATACCGAGTTGGACATGCTCAAAGAGCGGCTGCTCATTATGGCTAATCACGCCGAAAAGGCCGTGAGCCGGGCATTGCAGGCGTTGCTTGATCGCGACGACCATCTTGCTTTGCAGGTTAAGCAAGCTGACCAAATTATTGATCAGTTTGAAATTGAGATAGATGATCTGGGCATCCAGCAACTCACGAAAGCTCCGCTGGCCGCGGATTTGCGCCTGGTGACAGTGGCGATAAAAATCGCGCATAATCTGGAACGCATCGGTGATGAAGCGTCCAAAATCGCCAAACGCGCCGCGGATTTGTGCCGGGAACCGCCCGTGAAAGTGGAGCTCGATATTCCGAGCATGGCCCGTCTCGCCCTCGATATGCTTAAGGCATCCCTTGATAGCTTTTGCCATCGCGATCCGGTTGCGGCTCGCGCTCTTCTACCCCGGGACAAGGAAGTGGACTTGTTCAACATGCAGGTGCACCGGATATTATCGCAATATATGGTGGAACACCCTGAGACCATTCAGCGCTGCCTCCATTGGATGGTTGTTTCGAAGAGCCTGGAACGCATCGCCGACCACGCCACGAATATCGCGGAAGACGTCGTCTATCTCTACTCGGCCGAGGACATCCGCCATACCGGTATCAAATCCGGTAAAATACCCGTGCTATCTCATTAGTCGAATTGCGGTCGGCATCCCATCAGAACACTCACTGCGAAGATTTAATCTCCCGATGCAGCCAGGCCTTGGCGAAAGCCCACTGGCGTTTAGCCGTGGGTTCAGAAATGCCAAGAATTTTTGCCGCTTCCTCCAATGTCATGTCGGCGAAATAACGAAGTTTTACCAGATCCGCCTTGGGCTTGTCCTTGGCCGTCAGCTTTTCCAGGGCATCGTTCACGGCGATCAATTGCTCGCTGTCATCCGGCGCGGCGATGTCCGCTTCCTGCAAATCCATGCGCTGTCGGCCGCCGCCATGGCGCAGAGCGCTCTTGCGCCGGGCCCGGTCAACGAGGATTCGCCGCATGGCTTCCGCCGCCGCGCCAAAAAAATGCGCCCGGCCATCCCATTTCAATCGTTCGTTGCCCGCCAGCCGGAGCCAGGCTTCGTGCACCAGCGCGGTAGGTTGTAAAGTATGATCCGAATTTTCACGCGCCATGCGATTGGCAGCCAGACGGCGCAATTCTTTATAAACCAGCGGCAGCAATTCATCAGCGGACTGTTGATGGTCATTTTCGATGGCTTGAAGAATGCGCGTGATGTCGTTCATGGAGTAGCCACGGTTTTTTTTGAACTGCCGCTGAAAGGGCCGCCATTTTTCTGTTCCAGGTTGAAATAGATTGCAGGATTGTTTGATACCTGCCACGCCTCCTGGTTTTTGCCTTCATGCGCGAGAACATTTGCCAATGAGATCGCTACCCGTTTCGATTTAACGGCATTGTTCGTTCCCACCTTTAGGTCGTTTTCCAACGCATCCCGGTAGGAAGCCTCGGCTTCGGGCAATTTTCCCTGTAACTGGAGCGAATTCCCAAACGATTCCTCTGTCCATGCAATCAATCCAGGCGCGGAATTAGTAGCTTCTTCAATCTTCATTGCCTGGCGATAAACGGCATCTGCCTGGGGCAATTTGTCTTGCGCCACGAGAAATTCTCCGAGCCTGGTAAGCGCCGCGGCCACTTCGGGATCATTATTGCCGAAGCGTTTTTCCTGCAAGGATACCAATTCCAGGGAGAGCGCTCCGCCGTCGGCTACTTTTCCCTGCTTACGAAGCTCATCCGTGAGGTTCCAGAGCAGACCCGCCACCAGGCCTGCAATTTCTGGATTCTGTTCGCTTAATTTTCTCTCCACCACCAGCGCGTCACGCGTGGCGGTTTCCGCGTTGGTCACATTGCCGTCCAGGTAAAAGTAGTAGCCGGCTCTGCCGATTGCGGTGGCCTGCGATTCCTGCCGTGCTTCCTTTTCTTGAATCAGCAAATAACCTGAAAGGCAAAGTCCCAACAGCAGGCTGATCATCACCGATGCCACGGAGGCAAAAGCAACTTTATGGCGGCGAATGGCTTTGCTGAGCAGATATATTTTGCCGGGCGGTGATGCGGATACGGGCTCATCGACCAGGTATCGCTGCACGTCACGCGCAAAGCCGCTGGCGGTTTCGTACCGCCGGTTGCGGTCTTTCTCCAATGCCCGCATCACGATCCAGTCCAGGTCGCCCCGCACCGTGTGAATTAATTTTGGCGGCTCGGTCCGTCTTCGTTGCGCCGTCGTCGTGAGTTCCTCCCGGATCATCGAGCCCAGCCGTGTGGATGGTTTGGGCGGTTCCTTTTCCCGGATCGTCCGCCGCATTTCGTCCAGCCCTGCGGCCAGCAACTCTTTCTGCTCAAAGGGTGTCTTGCCCGTCAGCAATTCATAGAGCAGCACGCCCAGCGAATAAATGTCGCTGCGTGTGTCTATGTCCAGGCTCGTCATCACCGCCTGTTCGGGACTCATGTAGGCCGGGGTCCCCAAAAATTGTTCAAACGCCGTGAAGACCGTCTGGTCGGTCAATCGCCCCTGGGTCGCCTTGGCGATGCCAAAATCAATCACCTTGGGTACCGGCACACCGTCATTGATGGTCACCAGGATGTTCGAAGGTTTAATGTCGCGGTGGATGATGCCTTTTTGGTGGGCATGCTGGATAGCCTGGCAGACCTGGATGAACAATGGCAGCCGCTCTTTGGCGGAAAGTTGTTGCTCGTCGCAAAACTCGGTGATTTTGCTGCCGCGTACCAGTTCCATGACAAAATAAGGACGGCCCGTTTCTGTCGCGCCGGCATCAAAAACTTTGGCAATGTTAGGATGATCCATCAGGGCCAGCGCCTGGCGCTCCGCTTCAAACCGGGCAATGACCTGTTTGGTGTCCATGCCCAGCTTGATAACCTTGAGCGCGACGCGCCGCCGGACGGGTTCCTCCTGTTCCGCCATATAGACCACGCCGCAGCCGCCTTCACCTATCTGCTGGAGCAATTTGTAGCGGCCAATGCGGTCGCCAATCCTTTCCGTGACTGGAACCGTGAGAATGGCGGCGCGCGTAAACGTAATGTCCTGCGGTGGTTGCTCGAGAAAGCTGGTGGCTTCGTCATGCGATTTGAGCAACGCCTCCACATTTTGGCGCAAAACGGGGTCGCCGGCGCAGGCATGGTCCAGGTAAGCCTTGCGCTGGTCGCGTGGCAGGGCGGTCGCCGCGACAAAAATGCTTTCTTCCGATTTGGGCTGGTTGCTCACGGTGACATGGTTCGCATCGAATGCTTAAATATTCATGCGAAATTCCGGGGTAAGGCGGCTAAAAAAAATCCCCAAAATTTCTGACCCGTTTTGGCTGAAAGCTGCGCATTGATAAACGCCGGGCGAAATCCGCCCTCCGCTAAATCAAAAACGGCCCATGAGCCAATCATAAGAAAGGTAACTATGAAACATAAAATAATCAATCAGACGATACAAAAAGCCATCACGGCTCCGGCGCTGGCCGGGCTGGCCGCCGTAAATGCCCAGGTCATCCTTCCTGAACTGGATTTCGTTAGCCGCGTCGCGGCCGTCCCATCCAAATAAACATTTTGCTGCAATTCCAGCCCGTTTTTGTATTCTGTCCGACCGCCAGCATCAAACGCGGCGGGAAATTAAAGATCAAAAACTGTGGCGACCAAGAATCCATTAGTAGAAATTCGAAGCGGCCGGGCCGCGAAAGCAGAAACGTTGCGCTCTATGGGGCTCAATCCCTATCCCTCGCGCAGCAAACGCACGCATTTCGCCAAGCAAATTTTGGAGGAGTTCGCCACGCACGAGGGTCAGACGGCTACTGTGGCAGGGCGGTTGATGTCCTGGCGCAAACAGGGTGCCCTCGCGTTCGCCCATGTGCAGGACCAGACGGGCAAACTGCAACTGTTCCTTCGGCGCAACCTCGTCCAGCCCACAGACGCGGCGGAAGGTCGCCTCGGTTATGCGGAAACCAATTTGCTCGATATCGGCGACATCGTTGAAGCGACGGGCAAGATTATAAAAACGGAACGGGGCGAGATTTCGATTTTGGTAGAATCGCTAAGGGTTCTGACCAAGGCGATTCGGCCGCTGCCGGACCAGTGGTCGGGCTTGAAGGACCGCGAACAGGTACTCCGGAAGCGTTATCTGGATACGATTTTGGAACCGCCGTCGTTTGACCGCTTTTCCCTGATTAGCCGGATGGTCGCTTCTATCCGTTCATTCCTGAACGAGCGCGGTTTCCAGGAGTTTACTACGCCGATTTTGCAGCCCCAATACGGCGGCGGCACAGCCAAGCCCTTTAAGACCCACGTGAACGCGCTGGGTTGCGAGATGTACCTCGCGATTTCGCATGAGCTTTACCTGAAGCGGCTCATCGTGGCGGGGTACGACAAAGTTTATACGATTGGCCGCTATTTCCGGAACGAAGGGATTGATCGCAGCCATCATCCCGAATTTTCCATGGTCGAGACCATGGCCGCGTACGAGAACTACGAGTACAACATGAATCTCGTGGAGGAAATGTTCCGGCATATCGCCACGACCGTTTTTGGCAAAACGCAATTTCACGTGCACGGTCATGTGATTGATTTTGGCAAGCCGTGGAAGCGCGC
>DATJXK010000276.1:0-10100 GCA_035500235.1 Pseudomonadales bacterium
ATTCTTGCCAAAGTGAATCGCATCGACGTAATTTGAACCATGGCCAAACCACAGGTCTAAATCGGCCGGCTGCAGGCCATAAGCGGTCAAATCAGCATTTGAATTGTCCGTTACAAATTGCGATACCTGCGCGGTCTGCAATTGTTGCATGGCTTTGACGATGTAGTCGCTATTGGCGCGGGCAGTCAATGGCCGGGTCATTTGCCAGAGATGGTTGGTGGGATTGGAATGCAGCTCGATGATTTTGGCGCCGTTGGTCAGGATTAAAGAATCGTAACTGCTCCCGCCGCCCACCAGCGCGGTGTCACGCCAGTCCGTTGTCGATTGAGGAATGAATTTGAGCCAGCCGGCGTCGGCGACAAAAATGCCATCACTGCCCACGACCCGGACAAAGACCTGGTCTCCCGGCGCGGTTTTATTTCCAACCAGGATTTCCCGGCGGCTATCACCAGATTGAATGGTAATCGTCTCGGGCGTTTTGAAGCCGTACTCGGAATCGGCGTTGCCAACGGAAGCGACACGCATGGCAATCGTAAGTTTTTTTAGCGCATCTACCAGGCTCTCGATCGCAGCTTTTTGCCCGGGATAGGTCACTGGTTGAGTCATGAGCCAGCCTTCGTTCGTGCGTTCGACAGAAATTTCAGGGGCATTATTCGGAAAGACCTGGACACTCGTGACTGCAGAGGGGCGCAGGCCCGGCAAAAGGTCGAGCGAAAGCGGCGCAGTCGAGCGCTGGAAAAATTGATACACGAAAATGAACGCGAATAAAGCGACGGCAACAACGAACCAGATGAGCGTGTTTTTCGAATTCATGATTATTTTCTGCGGCGCAACCAGACCAGCCATCCGAAGACAAGCACCGCGCAGGGCAGGGCGGCAATTAAAATCCAGCGGACATTCCGCATCTCCGTTTGCGTCATCGTCAGCCGCAAATTCACCACCGGCGATTGTCCGATACCCGTTAGCAGGATGGGGCGATCCAAAAGCCAGTTGACTGCGTAACCGGCGAAATCGCTATTCGCGGCAACTTTAATAAGTTGGTTAGCTAAACACATTGAATCACCGACGACCACGATGCGCGTGCTGCCACCGGCCGGGGCGATGCTTTTACTGGAATTTTGTTCGACAGCAACCATAACCGGATAGGGTCGAGAAGGAGCCCCGCGCTGGCTATAAAGGACAGATTGGTCACTGGTAAAGGCCAATTCCGTCACGGTCAACGGATCAGTTGACGAATCGGTTGCTTTTAGGCTGCCAACCGGCCGGGGATACACAATGACGAAAGACTGGCCGGCCAGCGCATTGACCACAGGATGCGGGCTGAAATTCTGGACTTCCATGACAGTGCCATCGCTATTTACTGCGTTGGCCGGGTCTCGCACGTTATCGGAGCCAACGTTCACGCCCCAGTGCGCCAGCACGTCTTCCAGGCCTGTCGGCTGCTGTGAAGAATTATAATTAAACAGTACAAAAAGTCGCCCGCCCTGTTGGAGGTAATGGTCAATCTTGGTCAGTTCGGGATCAGAAAATTTTCGTGCCCCGGCGATAATCAGCAGGTCGCTGTCAGGGGGAATGCTATAGTCCCCGCGCAATGTTATGGGTTCGATATCAACGAAATCCTCCCGCAGATAGTTCGCAAAGGTTGAGTATCCATTATCGCCAGTGTCCTCCAGCGACGGTTCGCCATCACCTTGTAGAAAATAAGCTTTAAATGGCTGCGGCCGGGTGACCGACAACAGCATAGACGTGAACATTTTTTCGCCATTGAACGCGACGGGCGCAAATTCGATTTTCTTTTCCTTGGTGACTCCCACTGCCCCCAATTGCGAGAGGTTATCACCGGGAGCCACTTTGACCTTTCCCTGGCAATCAAAGATCACCAGGTTTTTCGACGACGTCATGAGTTTGTACTTATCCTTGATTTGGGCGGCTGTCCCCGGGTCGCTCAGGTAGTCCACCGCGCGGACATTCAAGTGCGGATCGAGACGGTGATATTCATTGAGCAGCGCCATGATGGTGGGATACATCTGGTCGCGTTTATCATAATAAACCGTGACATCAATCCGGTTGGTGAGGGTCTTCAAAATGCCCACGGTGCGGGGAGACAACTCGATGCGCGTTTGCGGACTCAAATAATATTGCCGGGAAAAAATGAAGCCCACGTAGTTGACCATGCCCACCACCGCGAGCACCAAAAGAGTTCGCAGGACTGTGTCCAGGCCAATCTTCCACCGCCGCGCGGTTGAAAAACTCGGAGGGAAGGAAGATGGTTTGGGGTCCTCTGTCATTTATAGTTCTCGCTTATTTCCATCGCCGGCTTTCCACGACCCTCAAAGTGAGGAACAGAAAGAAAAACGTCAGGCTGACGTAAAAAACTACGGTTCGGATATCCACCACTCCACGTGCAAAATTATCCATGTGTTTGAACATGGCAAAAGAGGACAATACCTGCTCCTGCCATCCTGCCGGTGTGTCAATGTGGTTGGCCCAAATGGCCAACGCCATCAAGGCGATGCCCAAAACACCGCTCACCATCGCGGCGACCATCTGGGTGCGGGTAATCGACGAAGCGAAACAACCGAGTGACAAGAATAAACTGCCGACCAGGAAAATCCCCAGGAACATTCCGCCCACGGTCCCGGCATCGAGTGAATTGGTCTGGTTGGCAAAATGCCGTACGATAAACAGACACGCCACCAGGGGTAGCCAGACCACCATATAAAAAATAATGGCGGCGGCGAATTTGGCCGCAACGACCTGCAAATCGCCTACCGGCGTGGTCATTAACGTTTCAAACGTGCCGGAAGACTTTTCCAGCGCGAACAGGCGCATGGTGATAATCGGCGCGATAAGCACCAGGACCAGCCAGAAAAAATAACTGCTGTAAAACAATTCGGTTACCGGCATAGGCGACGGTTCCGGGTCATTAACCAGGCTGCTCATCAACGTGGCGAAATCCAAGCCGATGATCAGCGTAACAGCGGCAATAATCACGTAACCCGTCAATGAGAGAAAGAACCCGGCCAGATCCCGCCGCAATAATGTAAGGAAGACATTCATGGAAAACAGACTATTCCGTTTCCTCCTCATCTGGCTTGGTGATTTGAACGTAAATGTCTTCTAGAGTGTGCCGGGTGCGCGTCAATTCACGCAAAATCCAGCCGCGCTCCCGGGCCACTGTGAAGACGGCCGCGCGCAGGTCATACCCATTGCGCGGGGTAAGCGCGCAGCGCTGGAATTCGCCTTCACTGGCGGAAACATCCACGGATTCAATGCCCTGCATTTGCGAAAAAATGTCACGCAATTCTGCTGCTGGTGCTGCGATTTCAGCCACGATTTGGCTATTGCCCGCCATGAGCCGCTGTAAATTTTCCGGGGTATCAGCGGCCAGGATCTTTCCGTCGTACATGATGACCATCCGGTTGCACATCATTTCAGCTTCGGGCAAAATGTGAGTCGAAATCAGGACGGTGTGTTTCCCTGCCAGGCTTTTGATGAGTTCCCGTACCGCCCGTATCTGGTGCGGGTCCAGGCCAATCGTCGGTTCGTCTAATATGATCAGGTCCGGTTCATGCACCAGGGCATCGGCCAGGCCCACGCGCTGGCGGTAGCCTTTGGACAACTGCCCGATAATGCGCCGGTTTACGCCAGTCAGGCCACATTGCTCCATAACGGTGTTCACCCGCTCGCGTGAACGCCGCCAGCCCAGGCCTTTGAGGCGGGCACGGAATTTCAAATATTCACGCACACGCATTTCGGGATGCAGGGGATTATTTTCCGGCATGAAAGCGATTCGCCGTCGTACTTCGTCCGATTGGAAATAAACATCGTATCCCGCCACCCGTGCCGTCCCGCTCGTCCCGGGCATGAAGCAGGAGAGAATGCGCATGGTAGTACTTTTGCCAGCGCCATTCGGGCCAAGAAGGCCCACGATTTCACCCCGGGCCACGGAAAAAGAAATGTCGCGGATCGCTGTGCGACCCGCGTATCGCTTGGTCAAATTTTTGACTTCAATCATTTATTCCGCAAATTAATGAAGCAGCGCGGAGTTTAACGAAAAATTACCGGCAAGCAAACGCTCTTTTATTTAACAGGCAATTTAATGGATAGTTGCGCCCAATTTTTCAGAGATTTAAAAATCAAGGCGATTGGGATTGACTTTATCCGGGCAAAATTCCAATAGCAACGTTGCTTGATTTCGCTCCCCGAAAATTTTTACGCCCGATCGCGTGACCAAATCCGCGGCGGGAATATTTTGCGCGACGAGCAGTTTCCGGCCGAGCGACTGGTACAGTCTATCTGGCAGCACCAACGATTGCGCCGCGGAGAATTGAAAACGGCCGGCGGGAAAAGCGTTCATATACTCCATCCCGGCTTTGCCAATCTCGAAGGGGGCCCTGATTTTCGTGGGGCCGTCCTGCAAATCGGCGGTGATGTCCCGCGCTCAGGTGACGTGGAAATCGATTTGCGGGCGAATGGCTGGCGCGCCCATGGCCACGACCGCAACCCGAATTTTAAAAATGTCCTGCTCCACGTCATTTGGGACGATGCGCCGGCACATCCCGGCGCCGAAGGAACGCCCGCGGTTTTATGCGTGAGAAATGCCCTCGACGCGCCGTTGGCAGATTTGAGCCTGGCGCTTGAAAACGAACCATTGCGCCTGCTGCCGCACAACCTGCGCGGTAAATGTTGTGCGCCCTTGCAGGAATTGAGGGCGCCGAAATTGACGCAACTCCTCGAACAGGCCGGGCGTGTCCGCCTGGAAAATAAAGCGGCGCAAATACGCGCCCTCGCCACAAACGGCGGTTGGGAACAGGCGCTTTGGGCTAATTTATTTCGCGCGCTTGGCTACAAACACAACGTGTGGCCGATGCAACATTTAGCCGAGCAACGAACCCGCCTTGGGGCATTTCTGGAAAAGGTTCCCGCACCGGAAGCATTGCTCGTGTGGCAGGCACGACTGTTAGGTGCGGGTGGCCTCTTGCCGGAGGAACTGACCCGTTCGGAAAAAAGCGCGGATAATTATTTGCGGCGCATATGGGATATCTGGTGGCGTGAGCGTGACGAATTTTCTGGCATTATTTTGCCTCGCGTCATTTGGAGGTTTCACGGACTGCGGCCGGCGAACCATCCGCGCCGCCGGTTGGCACTGGCTTCGCATTGGCTGGCGAATAAGAAATTTCTTTCGCAAATCGAAAATTGGATTACCGCTGAAAAAAATGCAGCAACACCCGCAGCCATGAGCCAAAAGCTTATGGAAATTCTACAGGTTGAGCGCGATGACTTTTGGTCGTGGCATTTGACCTTCAAATCGCCGCGGTTAAAGAAGCCACTGTCGTTGTTGGGCGATAGCCGCATTACGGATTTGGCTATCAATGTGATTTTGCCATGGCTATGGATCCGATCCGTGGAGGGCGGCAACCAAAAAATCCGGAACGAAGTCGAACGCCGTTATTTTGCTTGGCCGCTGGCCGAGGATAATTCGGTTTTAAAACTGGCGCGCCAGCGCTTGTTGGGAACTTCGAATGAAAAAATCCTCAAGACGGCAGCGCAGCAGCAGGGACTAATTCAAATCGTTCGGGATTTTTGTGAGCGTTCAAATGCTGCTTGCGATAATTGCAAATTTCCCGAATTAGCCCGGGGATTTCGCTGAAAATTCGACGGTCAATACAGCTTTGAAATGGCTTACGCGGTTATTTTAGCACGGAAAAGATTTGTTTCATAACCGGGAAAGTGTTCGCAAAGAAAAACAGGCTCGCTCCACAATAACAGAAAGTGACAATAACCGCACCCGTGTGGATCCATCGATTTTCATTGTAGGCTTTGAATTTCTCCCGACCCAACCGTTTCTTTAGGAAGATTGTGTAGTAATGATTGGCTGCCACGCCGATAGCGTGCATGGCCCCAAAGGCCGCAAAGTTCCAGCCCACGCCGTGCCAGATGCCCACCAGCAAAAATACAATAAAGATGGTTAGCGCAATCGCATGGTCGGCATTGGTCGGGCCAAACAATCGAACGAGGTATTTAGATAACGGCGCGAATACCACGTCGCGCATCCATTGGGACAATGTGATATGCCAGCGGTTCCAGAAATCTTTCACGTTGCGGGCGGCGAAAGGATTATCAAAATTTTCCGGCACGGGTATGCCAATCAATCCCGCCGCCCCAATCGCCATGTCGCAAAAGCCAGAGAAGTTGCAGTACAAAAACAGATAATAAAACAGCATGGCGACTGGAAGATCCATCCACGGATGAGGATGGTCGTCGAGTAACAAGGGAGCGTAACCCAATTGGCTGCATAAACTGCCGAGGAACTGGTATTTGACGAGGCCGACGAGGATGCGCAAGGCAGCGCGGCCAGCTGGCACGTCCCAAGGTTTGTCTTCAAAGCCACGGCGATAGTTGGCGTAAGTATTGATGGGGCCCACGGGCATAGTGGGCAGGAAGAAGCAGAAGTTCAGGTATTCAAAAAAGTCTGGGCATTTCACTACTCCGTTGCGGACTTCCAGGACAAGCCGGCTGGCGCGGAACGCCAGATAGGATATGCCTATGAGAGTCAAGCCGGACATCCAGGCCAGGCCGGGAATGTGCGGTAATCCGGCGATGGGTCCATAGCGAACGACAATGAGGGCGGCGATGGGGGTGAAGAAGGCAAGCCAGGGCAGGTTGCCTTTCTTTTCAGCGAATATGCGGAGCATGACGTATTGGAAGCAAACCAACGCTACATAAATCAAAAACATTCTGTCGGGATGGTTCGGACGCCCATAAAAAAGAAATCCATAAACACCGGCGAGGTTGAACCCGGCAAAGAGAGCTTCGCGCCAGTGGCCGTTCAATCGCCGCATTAGCAACCGGCAGACGGTCAGATAAATCACCAGCGCTACGGCCATGTGCATGACGTGAGCCGTGGGCGATGTATACGACCCGGGGAAATGGTGCAGAAATCCCATGTGTTAGAAGCCCTGATAAACGACCTGCGTATCCATGAAGCCCGGCGCCAGGGTGACCAATCCCAACGCCACGAGTGAGAGCACAATCACCAGGATATAAACGAATTGTTCAAGGATTCTGGGACTCATAAAGTTTTAGCAGGGTTGGAGTCATCACGGTCGTAAAATATTTTTGGCCGTTTTCGTTCAAGTGGACGTCGTCACTATAGAGCTCGCGGATTTGGTCGTCGGTCAGTCCTTGAAACAATGTAGCTGGGGCAATACCGACCGTCGTGACATTCGGCTGAAGTCTATGCCAGGCCTCGGGCATGGAGATGTACGTGGCACGTCTTTCTTCGAACGTCGGAATATGGACGACGACGAGTTTGCATCCGTGCTTTAAAGCGAGTTCATCAAGCTTTTGGATAAAGTGCAGCTGCGTAAAGGGAGGGAAACGGCGGTTTTCAAAAAACAGGAAATTCGTTTGCGTGGCCGGAGAACCGATGCATACCGCGGAAGGCTGGACGCCGGTGTCCGGGGTGTAATTCACGAACGGATCGGGTTCGGAAGCGGGAGTGATCCGGTATCCGGCACGTGCGGTGAAAGCGCCGAGGTTATCCGCAAAATTGACGGCGTGAGATCGGGTTTGCCAATAGTTTGTGGCGTTCATGTCCGCCGGCAGGTTGGTATGGACCAAGGCCAGCAAATTGCGCGGCAGTCCCATGATGGAGCCGAAATAATAGGCTGCCTGTACGGACGGTGACAGGCCGTCGAGGGCCAGGGCATTATCACCAAAACGAAACATGCGGGGCGCGAGCATGTGGGGCTGGTCGGATTCGTTGAAGTCATCATCAATGACGAGCAGGCGCACGCGGCGGTGTTCCAATAAATCCTGTGCGACGAAATAAATTTCATCATACCCGGCGCCGCCCCAGCCAAACGTGCGAACTACAGCCGGGCGGCCTAATTGTTTACCCAGTTGATCCTGGACATACGGAGCATCGAAGGCCGCCCAGATGTGCGATGAACCCATGAAGACAATGTCCAGGTCACTCTTCTCACGAAAGATCTCGCCGTCCATGTAAGGGAAGTCGCCATTTTCCCACCAGATGGATGAATAGATGGCCTCGCGTGAGGGAAGGATTTTTTTACCAGCGAGGGCTGGAGCCAGTAACAACGCCAGCAACAACAAGACAAATCCAGCCGCCTGTCGGGTTGAGGAAAAGGCCGGGCGCATTACGCCTCCTGCATTCGCTTCAAAATCAGGTCGGAAAATTCGCCGACGTTTTTCGTGTTCTCCACTTCACCCACGCGGAACCGGACACTGAAGGCTTTTTCCACGGCCACCATGAGCGAAATGTGCGTAAGCGAGTCCCATTCGGGCACGTCTTTGGCGCTGATGGCGGGTGTCAGCACGACCGGCTCGAGAAATACCGTGTCAAAAATGGTCTGTAATTTAGCGATGACGTCAGCCTGGTTCATAAGCGCGGCGTGTGATTTTGATTTTTGTCGGGATCGCGCGGAACGCGCCGAGATTCAATTCGAATTCCCGGCCAGTTCCGTTTTCGCGGGTGAGAGAAAATCCCATTCGCGGATAAAAGTCACGCACCATTTCGTTTTTGGCGGTGGGCAAATAGACGCCTTCGAGCCGCGCACACCCACGCGCCTGCGCCAGCCGCGCCAGTTCGTTCAGGACTTCCTCCTCGACCTGGCGCTTGAGTACGCGGCAACTCATGATCCAGGTGTCAATGTGCATGGTGTCCCCGGCTTTTTTTCCGATGATGATGGAAATCAATCCGTGGTCGCCGAAGCGGTCCTTGAGCCGGACGGAATAACCGATGTGCCCGGGGTCATTCATGACGGCGATGACTTCGGCTTCGCTGCGGCGGCGGGTGGTGAGGTTGAACTGGTTGCTTTTGTTGATCAGTTGCGAAAGACGGGGGACATCCACGGGCGTGAATTCGCTAATGACGGCTTCCATCGCCAACGATGCGAGATAGGAATCCATGTCGGTTACGGACGCCTGGAGTTCCTTGCGCTGGACGTCGGAACGATATTGGCTGGTACGTTCGGCGTCTTCGGCGGTGATGGTGCGCGGTTCACAGAGCCGGCAATCCTGCAGTTGCCCGACATAACCGGCAGGATCCGGCCCGAGCAGAATGGTCGTCACTTCAGGCGCGAATTGCCGGACGATTTCGATTTCCGCCGGGTTGTCATCTACGAAGACCAGGCTGTCGAGGCCGAGATTTAATTCGGTGGCTATGGCGCGGATGTTGTCCGCCTTGGAATCCCAATTGGCTTTGAAGGAAACGATGTCTTCCAGGCGCAAAGCCATTTCGGGATGTTTCTCAAAGGGTTCGACGGCTTTGGCGTGGTCATTCTTACTGCACACGGCCAACAGGACGCCACGTTCCTTAAGCGAGGCGATGTATTTTTGGAAAGCCTTGAAGGCTTCGCCGCGCGGCGAGGTGTCGCCGAGTTCGATGCCCTCCAAGCCGTCGTCGCCGATGACGCCGCCCCAAAGGGTGTTATCCAAATCGAGGACCAAAACTTTTTTGGTTGCGCGTTTGAGCGACCCAATCAGATGGGTCACTTCGCGGGCCACTTCGACCATAAGACCGGGGGAGCACGGCTGCTTGCTCTCGAACCAGGCGCGTTCGTCGCGGGCCGCCAGCGCGCCGGTGCGATAAGCCAGGTATTCCATATCGCAGATGCGCAGCCAGGGCGGCGCATTCAGGCCGAGCTGGAGGTTTACCCATTTCCGAAAGCTCCAATCCGAGCCGAGCGTGCGCGTGCGGTACGTGCCGGGATCATGCCGGGCGGGTGGCATGAAGTTCGATATGATGACTTCGGCGCCGGTTTTCTGGTTCACTTTGCGGGCCAGTTCCAGCAATCCGTCCACGGTGCGTTGTGCTTCGGTTTCGGGCAATTCCCGGGCATCGGTTAGTTTGCCGGTGTAAATACAGAGGCGTTCCGATGGCAGCATGAAGACAATCTCCGGCGCGAAGGAATAGAGCGCGCTATCCTCATCCATGATTTCGGCGATGTAATTATCGTAATCGCCTTTCCAAAGTTCCACCGGGAAATTTTCCGTCTCGCAGAGGTGCTCGATGAGTTCATGGAGCGGGTAAAGGCTATAACCACCGAGGATGGCGAGGCGCAGTTTGGGGG
>DATJXK010000277.1:0-12337 GCA_035500235.1 Pseudomonadales bacterium
TTCGTGATTTGGGCGATAGCGAACTGCCCGCCGGGGAAATTGACGGCCCATGGGAGGCTCTGTTTACGCACAATGACTCGTGGGGCTTCATAAAAAATGACAATGACTTCAAATCACCCAGGGATGTCCTGCATCTCCTCGCCTCAGTGGCTGCACGGGGCGGTAACCTCATCCTGAATGTCGGCCCGGATGGCACCGGTCAAATCCCGGAGATCTCGCAACACTATCTGCGGGAAGTGGGTAGTTGGCTGAAAGAAAATGGGGATAGCATCTACGGCACGACACGTTCACCGATTCCCGATCAGCCCTGGGGTGTGGCTACATTGAAACCTGGCCAGCTCTTTCTCCATATTTTTCAACGGCCCAAAGATGGGGTTATATTTGTTCCGGCCTTCAGTGCTATCGCAAAGAGCGCCGCGTTGCTGGCAGGTGGAGAAAAGCTAAAGATGAAACAGTCCGGTGATGACCTGGAGGTTTTTTTACCAGCCGAATTATCTGATTCGCGCGACACCGTAGTGGTGGTGAGTTTTACCGGCACGTTGCATGACGCGTGGCAGACAGTGCCGGCGGTCATCTCGCGGGAATACGATTCTTTCAGCGTGGACGCCGCACGGGCACATGTTACCGGACAGGCTAAAATTGGCAGGCTGACGAGCAGTTGGTATTTTGGCAATTGGAAGCACGACACGTGCGTCCAGAACATGCAGGCGTCTGCCGATGCGGCGACGTTTTCCTGTCGGTTTTTGGAACCTGGCGATTATCGCGTTATTTTGGATTATGCCTGTCCCTCTGCGGACAAAGACCGGGAAGGGTTTGTGGATATAAATGGCGCATCATTGAACTTTGAAAGTCTCCTGACGGGTGAATATAACAGTCACGATCCGCTATTATTCGTCCATCATAATATTGGCATTGTCACAATCAAAGAACCGGAAACGATTACTGTGTCCGTCCATCCCAAAAATGACAGCGGTGAACTTTTTTGGCTGCGCCGGGTTTCTTTTGAACCAATCCAGTGACCTGCTGGCATCGATTTGTCTGGACGAATTTAAATGGGGTGTTATTTCCTCGATGTTTCTGTCGTCTATAAGGAAATACAGTAATGAAAAAAATTTACAGCTTTCTATGGGTTTTCTTTGGCGGCTTTTTTCTGTTGAACGCCGCGGAAACGAACATGCTGTTCAAATTGCGCCTGGAGTCGCCAGTGGATTATCAGATTTTTCAGCGGTCTTCGATGGAGCAGGGGAAGTTGATCGTAGCGGGGACTTTCTTGCCTGAGGCCAAAGATGCATTGCCCCTGGATGGTTTGGAAGCACGGCTGACGGGAAAATCTTTCACTGGTGACGTTTTATCTGATAAATGGCAACGGCTCTCATTCGATGCGAGGGTGGCTTCATTTCGTGGTGCGCTGGTCGCGCCTGCGGGAGGCTGGTATCGCCTGGAAGTCCGGGCGCTGCAGCAAAAAACGCCACTAATGACCAACACGATTGAGCATGTGGGCATAGGCGAAATTTTTGTGATTGCGGGACAATCCAATTCGGCGAATTACGGAGAGAAAAAGAACCAGACGGTAACGGGACTGGTGGCGGCTTTTAATGGAACGAATTGGCAGTTGGCGGCGGACCCTGAGCCTGGCGCGGGTGGCAAAAAAGGAAGCTTCATGCCGTTGTTTGGCGACGACATGGTGGAACAATTCCATGTGCCCATCGGCATTGTTGCCATGGGGATTGGCAGCACCAGTGTGCGTGAGTGGCTTCCGTCAGGAATCCTTTTTACAAAGTTACCGACTTTGACACGGAACGTCGTGACCGTCGGCGCGGGGCAATGGGAATCTTCGGGAAAAATTTTTGACACATTTGCCGCCCGGATGAAACAGCTTGGCCCGAATGGTTTTCGCGCGGTACTCTGGCATCAGGGCGAATCGGATGCCAACCAGGGAAGTCCCCAAAACACGTTGCCCGGCGGCCTTTACCGTCAGTACCTTGAACAAATCATTTTGCAATCACGCCGGGAAATCGGATGGAATGCGCCCTGGTTTGTGGCCCAGGTCAGTTACCACAATCCCGATGATACAGGCACACCGGACATTCCCGCGGCCCAGAAAGCGGTCTGTGACGATGGTTTCGCATTTCCGGGGCCGGACACGGATGTTCTTACCGGTCAAATGCGCGAAAAGAACGGCGAAGGAATTCATCTCAGCGCTGCCGGGCTCAAAGAACATGCGCAATTATGGATGGATAAAGTGGCGCCCTGGCTGCAACGCCAATTGGAAGAACCTTCGAAGTAACAATCCAGCATCGCCTCACCCAAACGGGCGATTTGAAAATAATCAGATCGAACTCCATATTGTAGTATGTTGATCCCATATCATTTACGCCGTTCTTAGGCGCGCGCTTGAACTTAAATGACCAGTCTATTTCGCAAACTTATTTCGCTAATCGTCGCGACCGGCTTTTACAGTGCCGCTTCAAAAGCCTTGGCTGCGGGCATGGTTTTGCAGAGCCTTTCCGGCCCGGTGACTTCGGCAGAAATCGCTTCCTTCAAAAGTTTCATGTCCAGCCAGTCACCGGTGAAAACCAACACCTATGATAACAGTTATGCCGATGGCACGCCCGGCATGCAGGAGGAGGCATTGGGTTTAATGTACGAAGTTTCGAATGATCCCGCCTTGCTAAACCAGATGATTGCCTATGCCGATCAGTGCCTCGCGTTGCGTAATGATCTCACTCCCGCAGGCAAGGGTGGGCAGCGGATCATGTGGGATGGGAAAATAGACCCGGTATGGCTGACTTACCCGACTAATGTGACTGATTCCGGTTACGCCGGATGTGAGAACAATGATATTGTCGGGCACATCGCCTTTTGCGCGCGATTGATTTTTGAAACGCCGTCGCTGTGGAACGTGACGGTTCCCGATGGCAATCCATTCGGCACCGGCGCCACTTATTACCAGCGGGCGCAAACATTCCTCTCGCAGATGGATTACACGGAAACCAATTATATGATTAAATGGTTTATCAGTCCGGCAAACGGTCAGATTGTTGCCCCTTCAAGCTCAGCCTGGACTGCTTTGGGCCAGAGTGTAAATGCATGGAATCGTCAAATGATGTTCATGAATGGGTTTCAACGCCTGTCAGAATGTCATCAACTGCTGCAGGATAACCCAGCGAAGGTCGCCCAGTATGATGCCATCGTGAAGGCTTCAATAAATTGGTTTGTCAGTAATTTGCAGCCGTATACCACGAATGGCATTCCCGTGTACAACTGGACCTATGCTCCGGGCACTGGAGGCAGCGAAGATAATACCTTGCATTCCACTTATGATATTTGGGGCATTACCCGTGCGTGGGAAAGCGGCCGTTATGGGCTTTCCAATGCCACGCTGGTTCCTTTTGCGAATACCCTCCAGTACGTCATGAACGTCAGTACCAATCACATTTCTTATTATGTCAATGGGACGGAAGGCGCCAACAGTTCACGGAATTTTATCTATCCGGGCTGGATGCCGGTTGCAAATTTTGGCGCGGCAACATTTCCGATTATGGTCAACATGGATGTCGCCCAGGGCTCGCAATCGGGCAACGCGATTTACGAAGCTTTAATTTTGTGGGTGAAAAATGCCAGGTACGCGGGTCGGTATCCAACCAACAACGCATCCCCGGATTTTACTATTTCAACCCCCTGGCTGGAAAATGTGATCGCCGGCAGCAATGTCACCTTTAAGGTGACGCTTAATCCCCTGAACGGGTTCACCGGCAGTGTAAGTCTCGAGGCGAGTGGACTGCCACCGGGGATCACAGCAAATTTCAGCCCTTCACTCATTACCGGTGGGGCTGGAACATCTACGGTGACTCTCTCTGCATCCAACACTGCTGTGGGAAATATTTATGCCCTGACCAATGCCTTAACTATCAACGCAACTGCCGGCATCGGGCAGCGTTCGACCACGATTGTCTTAATGGTAAAATCTCAGCCTTATTTTCTAAGCGCAAAATGTGCCGGGGCAAATTTGATCACCGGGGTGGCCAACGGATTTGCGGGTGCGACATGTTATGTATTTGGGAATACCAATCCATCGTTACCGATAAATCAATGGATGCCTGTCGCTACCAATGTATTTGATATGAATGGTAGCGTCAGTTTGACTAACTCCATCAATACTTCGATTGCTTCAGAGTTTTATACAATTAAGTATTAACTCAGCCCACTAGATCTTCGTGACCTTAAATTGCACGAATGGACAGCTCATTTAGCAGTGATGGTTTCGGTGGTTCGCAGCGTGACAGGCCCAATTAGCCCTGATTCCAACAGGCTTGAATCTTTCGTATAATGGTGCCACGTCGTGAAGGTGAGCCGCCCGGTGGGGCTGGGTTTGCCCTCGAGCAGCCATTGTGGCCAGGCTTTAAGCTGTTTGCCGTCCCACTCGCAATCCGGCGGCAGTTGTTCATCGCCAATCAAGCGGTTTGGCCAAAGGTTGGTGACCTTGACCAGCAGTTTGTTCGTACCCGGCTTCACTGCCGCAGTAATGTTCACCCGGAACGGAGGTTTCCAAAGCGTTCCGAAATCCTGCCCGTTTAGCGAAACTTCGGCGAAGTTTTTCACATCACCTAGGTCGAGCCAGAGTTCACGCCCGGTGGCCACGCTGTCTGCAGGAATTTCCATGTCCTTCTCATAAGTTGCTGTGCCGGAAAAATAACGCACGCCTGAGTTTGTGCTATCAATCCAGGAAATCAAATGCTCCAGGGTGACCGACGGCGGAGCGCCCCAATCTGGAGGGAAACTCAGCGCCCAGGGACCGGCAACTTCTTGTGGCGGGGGGACATCATTCACACTGACCCGCCGGGATTGCCCACCGGAAAGGCGCAATTCAGCCAGCCCATTCTCCCAAAAGGTAACTGTGGGTGAGCCGTCTGCCGTTATACCGAATTCGCTTTGTGGCGCGGTCCCGATGTTCAACGTCGCCGGCAACTCGAGCATTTCGTTTTCCGGGACGGTGATTTGTTTGGTGACACTGTTCAGCAAATAGTCGACGCGCAATTCTTTGGGGATATTCGGGGTTGGGTCATTTCCGACCAAAGCGTTATCCGCTCTCACGCTTAGCCTGCCGTGCTTGACCAGCGACTCGAGCTTTTCAGTCAAGTCCACAATCCGGTTCGTCGTGTCCAGTTCCCCGTAGAGCGCCTTAACAATTGTGGCGGATTCCGGCACGACCAGGCTTCCGTTTTCCCTGACTTCCAAAGCTTCATTGCTGCCGCCGAGGTCGTATTCCACACGCAATTGCTTCACCACATTCGGTGCCGGGTCATCGCCGGCAAAATCATTGTTAGCCGGAATCTCATTCGTGCCACTGCTCGCCAGGTTTTTGACCTTTTCGGTAATATCCATCCAGGGCTGGGATGCCGGAGCAAAATACCCATAAGCTGCATGCATGATTTGCAAGTTCGGGTCACTGGGTGGTTCAGGGGAGGCGGCTTCGTGAAATTCAGCCGAAACCATATGGTCCTGATACAGTTCTTTCCGGAAAACGACAAATACTGACCCCGCCGGCTCGAAGCCCAGTTGTACATACGTTCGCCCGGCTTCTTCATGCCAGATGGGAGCGGGCCGGATGGTCCCTGTCTGGGCATCCCACAGCTCGGGTGTCTTACCGCTGACGCGAAAGACGCACTCTGCTGAGTCAAACTTCTCCCTTTGGTTGGAAACGAAATATATATCTGCAGTCCCAGTAGTGCGATGCGTATACGTCAGACTTGTATCTCGATCATTGCCATGAAATTCGAAGTCCGGTTCCAGGTTTTGTGCGGAGAAAACATCAGCCAGGGATTCGCCCCAAATTACCCGGCCTTTACCGTATTTATGTTCGAGAACTGTTGTCCCATTGCAATCGCCCCAAATTTTTTTGGCGAGCCCCTTCACCTGGCGGTCGCTGGCAGGATAATCGTCCAGGCTGGGAGAATGTTGGGGGCATGGGCCGACAACCGTGGCGCCGTTGTGAATGAGCTTGCCTATTTCCTTAAGCACGTCCGGTGTCATATTGATGTCGTCAGGGGGGAGGACCAGGACGGCGTAATTCGCTCCGCTGGCCAATGTGAGACGTCCATCTTTCACCGTCGCGCCGTGCAAAAGCACGCCAGCGTCCACGGCGTCAAAGTCATAGCCTTTGGGCAGGGTGGGGGTTCCATCGCGTCGTTCGACCGGTGCGCTTTGGCCGTCAAAATAGGCTACGTCCTGGACCGAACGACCCTGTTGCAGGAGAAACTGGGACCGGGAGATATAGGCAATCCATGGTTTGCCCTGGTTCCACCACGTTTCGGTTCGCTCGAAGTGAAATCCCCACTGGCCCATAGTCATACCTGGCCAGCGATTGGTCCATGGCTGCATGGCGTAACGGTGGAAGGTGTAGCGATTCACGCCCTCACAAAACATTAAATCGCCCAGCGCCTTGAATGAATAAGGATCATTTTGCCAGCGGCCATTGTCCGGACCGGCGGTGAAAGATTCCGTGCCGACAATGGTCTTGCCGTAAATATGAGCTACTGATGCGGCAACCCTGACTGAAGGATCTCCCTGGCTGCCTGCCCAAAATTCACCCATGACCAGGTCTTCCGGTTTGCCTGATTGTAATGACTCAAATGGCCCGGTGTAAGGTTCCACCATGCTCAACAAGCCATTCTGGCGGCAAAGCTCGGCAAAATGGCCGTAGTAATTTTCCGCAAATAAATCCGCAATCGTGCGGCGAACGTCCCAAAGAAAACCTTCGGAAGCTTCGGGGCTCTCCACAAAGCGGCCCGTGAATACTGGCAGAAACTTCACCGGGTCATAGCCGCGCCGGCGCATAAACTCGGCGCGAAAGTTTTTTGACCAGTTCTGGCCGCCGACTTCGTAGCTGTCGATGAACGAAGCATCCAGAGTTGTGCCGGCCAATGGCCCAATATCAACGAGAACCTTTTGCATAAATCCCGCCCAATGCGCATCCAGGCCGGACGGATCCAGTTTGTCGCATTCCAGCCCGGTTCCTTCGAGTGGGGCGGGATGATTATTTACGCCTGTGGGTGTATAGCCAACGCGTAGGATGATCCATTTGCCGGTGGGAATTTTCCAATTCAATTGGCCATCAGCGCGCAACCTGGATGTAAGATCAATGATGTGATTGCGCGCAATAACCCCCGCCGCAAGGTTGTCGGATGCCGTTGATGATTCCACAGCGTCGCCACTAAAACCGGCTTTGGCATCAAGATTCCCGATGGCAGGAACCAGGTTAGTCCCATCAGGAAAAGCGAGCACAGCGATGTCATGATAAAAACCCAGGTTGACAGGCGGCTTAGGCAGCATTGATTCGTAATGCCGCGGGCCGGATACGCGTATTTCACAGGCGGTAATTCGCTGCATCGCGTTGGTCGGAGTGATCCACGGGCCACCGCTGCTGGACCAGCCGGCGCAATTCTCCACGCACAGCTCCAGGCCAAGCCGATGCGCCTCGTCCACGGCAAATTTAAAATCGTCCTGCCATTCAGGGCTCATGAATGGCACCGGGCCCCGGGGAATGCCGCAATCTGCGTTCACTACCGTCGCGCCTCCGAGCCCGATTTGTTTCATCGCCTCAAGATCGGCGGTGATGCCCACTTTCGTGATATTGCCGTTCATCCAATGCCACCAGGTCTGCGGTTTGGCAGAATCTGGCGGGTTAAGGAATCCCGATTCCAGCGTGTCTGTTGATGCGGCTGAAACCGCCAGCACGGATAAAACTGCCGATAAAATCGAAAAAAGAAATGGCTTCGTTTTCATTCTTGGTTACGGTGACGGTATCGCGCGGTGTTATTTTTACCAGTGTTGCGGCTGCCGCTGATAGGACTCAATTCGTAAATAGTTATTCCCACGCGGATTTCAGTTCATAGACTTTTAACGAAACAATGCGGCTATCGCCACCCTCACAGGAAAGTTTTAGTGACTTGTCTTCCGGGGAAGCTGTTTTGGCCATAGGCATGTAAAGCGTTCCTTCATGGTTAAAGATATCTAAGGCGGATCGATCCAGAAATATGTGAAGCGAAATGATCCCATCTTTTGGAAGCAGTGCGGCCTGGCAACCAAGGCAGGAAATCTTTTGGGCCGCAACATCATAAACCGCCGGTACCCCATGAAGGTCGAATGAAATTTTCTTCGCCTGGCCAATCTCAATCCGGGCTTCAATCTCCAAAAGGTTACCTGAGATTTCCGCGAGCAGATTGGTTCCCGGTAAAAGCATTTGTGGCTTGATGGCATGCGTGGCCCGGCGGAGTGATTTGAGTTCCGGGACAGGGCTAACCATTAGCGACTCACCGTTGCCGGTGGAATGTAGATTGAGGTCTACCGGCAATCCCATCATCTGGTTAAAAGGCATCCCGCGGAAAATATCCCCGTTTGGCAGCCTTCCCCATGGAATTAAAATACAACGGCCATCCTTGACGGGAAGGTCCGAGTAAACCTGTGATGCATACCAGCAATTGCCATCTTGCAAATGTTGGGGTTGGGTTTCCGGCGTGAATTTTTGCCCATCAAACTTTCCAACCAGGTAAACTCCACTGGCGCCGAAGAAAATCCAGCGTGTGTCGCTAGTGTTGCCGTCAAGCGGGACGGGAAAAAAATTCGGGCACTCGGCATCGCCGGGTAGGGTAAAATCCTGGAGCTTGTCCCAGTGCTTCAAATCGCGGGATTCAAAAATCGTATAATCATTGTGATCGAGGTAAAGCGCCATCACCCATTTCTTTTCGGGAGCATACCACACCACCTTGGGGTCCCGGTTCCCGGCGGCTATGTGTCCAAGCACAGGATTTTCTTTATATTTAGTCCAGGTACGCCCGCGGTCGTTGCTAAAAGCGATTTCCTGGGTAAACGGATCTCCTGCAGCGGTAAACATCGCCACTAACGCTGGTTCTTTGCCGGTTTGAAATCCCGCTGTGTTATCCCAATCCACTACGGCAGAACCGGAATACATCGTCCCGTGTTCATCAGGATAAAGCGCGACCGGCAATTCTTTCCAGTGGACCAGGTCTGTGCTCACGGCATGACCCCATGACATGTTTCCCCAGCCCCATCCATAGGGGTTATGCTGGTAGAACAAGTGATATTCCCCGTCGAAGTACACCAAGCCGTTCGGGTCATTCAACCAGCCGCGCCGGGAAGTGAAATGGAATTGCGGGCGCAAAGGCTCGTGATATACGTTTCTGCTATCCTTTATTTCCTCGGATTGATCAACGTCACTTAAACCGGTTGAATCCTCAGGCAATTTGTCTACTTCAATCTTTACTGTCTTGCCTATAAACGGACTTGCATCCAAAAAGGCCCACCAATCAGGCTGACTGTCGGCAAGTTCGATGTCGAAGGCGCGCACTACATTGCCATTGACCATGACATTGATATGACGCACCGGCGCACCGTTCCTGACTGGAAAATTGAGGTAGGGTTTCTTGATATCCAGGGTGCGAACAACATTGGATTGAATAATCGACGCATCGTTTTGTGCAAAGGCATCTATTGCGCCCCTCACCAGGATACCAGCGCACATAAGGATGATTAGAAACTTTTGCGTCAAGAGAGCGTCGAATTACGGTTTTAGACAAATAAACAAAATTCGGCCGGTTGCGGGCAGGTTCGCCAACCAGCTATTTCAAAATTTCTATCGCACTGATTTTAGCGTTTTGATCCGGACTATTCTGGGTGGAAGTCACGCGGATAACAATGTTTCCGTGCTCATTGGGACTAATATTGGGAAAATCTTTTACCAGCGCTTTATTCATGCCTCCGGCGGCGGAGTAGATATCAAAATTGGTCAGCACGGGATTGCCATTAATATAAACATTTTCCAGCCGTTTCCCGGCTCCGTCATCAAAAATTTCCGCAAAGTGCAGCCGCACCAGGTAGCTCTGGTCCTTGGGCACTGAAAACGTATAGGTGAAATCGTTGCCGTAGCGTTCGCTCTTATAGACACCGGCGGGTGCAGCATTTGCCGCACTGATATCTACCTGCGCGTCGGCGTGGTTTGCGCCACCGCCCTCAACCGTATCGGGATCGGGATTAAAGCCGTTGATAACATCATCGCTCCCGCAGGCAATGCGAATAGGCAAACTCAACTGAGTTGCCTGATTTATGGTAGTTGGTGAGGGGAGAGGAGGATATTGGAAGTTGGCCGGCATTGTCGCCGGGGGCCGGTCGGTCGAGGCGCTGCCCCATTGAGTATTCGGCTGAGGGCCCATCACAAAATACAACGTGCCGCCGGAGATTAATTCATCACGCGTAATCCACGGCCTGGTCAGAGGCTTGCCGTTGAGCATGACCGATTGGACATAAACATTATTGGCGTTGTTATTGTCAGCGATGACGGTAAAGGTGCGGCCGTGATATTTATCATGGTCCAAATGGATGACGGCTTTAGTCACCACCGGGCTGCCGAGGATATAGATGCCGCTATCCGGATTGACGGGATAAAAACCCAAAGCGCTAAAGACATACCAGGCAGCCATCTCTCCGCAGTCTACGTTGCCCGGTTCGCCGGCCGGAGTGTCGTTGTATAACCGGGCCATGGCCTGCCTGACCCAGTATTGTGTTTTATAGGGCGCACCCGCGTAAGCGTAAAGATAGGCAATATGGCAGGATTGTTCATTGCCGCCGACATATTGGCCAATGCGGCCTGTTTGATCCGGCAGGGGTGTTTGGATGTCCGAATTAGTCGTAAAAAGCGTATCCAGTTTTTGGATGAAGGCATCATCGCCGCCGTAGAGAGAAATCATCCCGGGGACGTCCTGCTGGATGGCAAAGGCGTAGGGCCATGCGTCAGCCTCCGTATAGTCGTCGTTGACCATGCCGTTGGCGATAAAAGGAGTGCGCCACGTTCCATTCGCCCGCCGTCCGCGGAAGAATTGGGTGGAGCTGTCAAAAAGGTTGTAATAATTAGCGGCGCGCTGGTAAAAAAGTTTGGCATCATCGGAGTGGCCGAGCGATTCGGCCATGCGGGCCATGCACCAATCATCAACCGTGTACTCCAGCGTTTTTGAAGTGGCACAGCCGCCCGGAGTGGAGGGGACATAACCGAGAGACCTGTAGGAGTCCTGGCCATTTCTATCCTGCATGGCGGTGTCGCGCATTTGCTGGTAGGCGGCTTCGGCGTCGAAATTCGTGAAGCCTTCGAGATAAGCTTCCGTGAACATATCCACCGAGTGATACCCGATCATGCACCAGGTTTCGTTGCCCCACAGCGGCCAGATAGGAGTAGAATGCTGGTTGAGTTGCGGATACTCCACTAGCATGGATTGAAGGATATCATCAACCCGGCCGGGATGAAGCAAGGTCAGCAGCGGCCATTCAGTCCGATAAATATCCCAAATGGAAATCGTCGTGTAATTTTGGAAGCCGGGGTTGGGATGGTTTTGATGGTCGTACCCACGGTAGGTTCCGTCTACATCATTAAATATGACCGGCGCCAGGGCGGTCATGTATAAATTGGCGTAGAAGGTTTTTTGGATAGCGGGATCGAAGGTTTTAATCTGAATGGCATCCAGGACTTTTTCCCAGTTCTTTCTCGCCGTGGCGCGGGCTTCATTAAAATTCCAGCCGGGAATTTCCGCGGCGAGATTTTTTCGCGCGCCTTCGATGCCGGTACCGGATATGCCCACTTTAATCAGGATCTGCTCATTGGCTTTAGTTGAGTAATTGAAAAAGGCTTTGATGATTTTTCCTGATGCGGTGGAGGCATTGTCCAATCGCCGGCCGTCTTTCTCAATGCCAAACGAAGTGAACGGCTTGGAAAATTCCATCACAAAATAAACTTCGCGCCGGCCACCCCAGCCATTGGAAATGCGATAGCCGCTGATAGTATGGTCATTTTCGACATGCAGTGACGTTTCAATGGGGTCATTGCCAATGCCATGTCCTAAATCCAAAATGATATGAGACTGGTCGGAAGCGGGAAAGGTATAGCGATGAAAACCGCAACGGGTCGTTGCGGTCATCTCGGCGTTTACTGCGGGCGTTTGGAGAAAGACCCGGTAGTAGCCGGGCGTGGCCGTTTCCTGGTCGTGGGAAAATGCTGAAGCATAGCCATTCCCGGGTGTACCGGCTTCCAAATGAATATCACCTACCGTCGGCATCAGCATCACATCCCCCAGGCACGTGGCGCCAGTGCCGCTTAGGTGGGTATGAGTAAAGCCGAGTATTACGGAATCAGAATAATGATAGCCGGAGCAGCCATCCCATCCGTCAATGCGTGTGTCAGGACTAATCTGGACCATGCCGAAGGGGACTGTTGCGCCGGGATAGGTGTGGCCATGGCCGCCGGTTCCCACCAGTGGCAGCCCGTTATCCAGAG
>DATJXK010000278.1:0-13854 GCA_035500235.1 Pseudomonadales bacterium
ATCTCCCAGCATGCACGAGTTGAATTTTGAATTCACCGCGCTGAGTTTCACCCTGCCGGAAAATGTGGAATTTCAATACCGCCTGAAAGGCTTGGATGACAACTGGAGCGACTATACGACGACGCGCAACGTCAGTTATACACGGTTGCCGCATGGCGATTATTCGTTTGAAGTGCGGGCCTGCAACATTGCCGGGACATGGGATCCGGACCCGGTCGCGCTCCGCTTTGAGGTATTGCCGTTTTATTGGCAAACATGGTGGTTTCGCCTGACGGTGCTGGCGGTGTTTACCGCCGCGGTGGTGTCGGTGGTGCGCTATGTTTCTTTCCAACGATTGCATCACCGGCTGCAATTGCTCGAGCAACAGGCGGCCGTGCAGAAAGAGCGCGCGCGCATTGCCAAGGACATCCACGATGATTTGGGGGCTGACCTGACGCAAATCGCTTTTCTCGGTGAACTGGCGCAGCAGGATCGCAGTGAACCGGAAAAGGTGGCCGAACGCATCGGCACTATTTCCTCCACCGCCCGTCAGGCGGTGAAATCGCTCGACGAAATCGTTTGGGCGGTGAATCCCCGCAACGATACGTTGCCTCACCTGATTGATTACGCGGGGCAGTTCGCGGTGGATTACCTGCGTCCCACGGGCATCCGGTGCCGGTTGGATTTCCCCGAGCAAATTCCTGCGCGCGAATTGTCCACTAATTTGCGGCACAACCTTTTCCTGACCATCAAGGAGGCCCTGCACAATATCGTCAAGCATGCGGGGGCCACCGAAATCTGGTTGCGGGTGGATTTGCGGGACGAAACACTGGAGATGATTATCGAAGACAATGGCCGTGGTTTTACCCAGGCGCCGGACAACGCCCTGGCAGACGGGTTGCGTAACATGCGCCAGCGCCTCGCGGAAATTGGTGGTGAGTGTCGCGTGGAAAGCCAGCCGGACAGTGGCACGCGCGTCATTCTGCGCCTGCCCTGGCAAAAGGATTGAATCATTGATACTACACCTATGGTACTCGCAGTATGAAATATTGTTGTGATGCGGTGACGGGATTGGTGAAGCCAAAGTTGCCGAAGGCATCGAAGGTGTTTGTCGAAAGGACGGTCCACTGCGAGACGGGCAAGGCCAGGTTCGTTGTCGTCAAAACATAGTACGTTCCATTTGCGGGGCCATTGGCGCCGGCCAAAACCAAATTATTTCCACTCAGTTGAGGTGGGCCAAACGCCGGCGATGTCAGGGCAATCACCGACAAATTGATATTTGCGGAATTCGTCAGGTTTCCATCCACGGCATTAATCTTGAGAGGATAACTGCCTGGAGTGACTGAACTGGAGGTCGTAATCGTCAGCATTGAAGTCCAAGTACCGGCCACAGAATTGGAATTGAACGCCGCGCTTGCGCCCGCCGGCAATCCGGCGATGCCCAGCGTCACGGTGTCATTGAAATAATTGTTCGTCGTGATGTTCACGGTTAATGAAGTGCTGTTTCCCTGGACGACGGACTGTGAGGGAGGTGCGACCACGAGGGTAAAAACCTGGTAGCCGATATTCACTATGGCGGCGGGGCCGAGGCGTTCTTTGAGTTGTTCGAGGTAGAGGCTTTGCGGGCTAACGATCGTTCCCAGTGCATCGAAAATGCCTTTGTCGCTGTAACTTTGCGTGGCGCCGATGCCGCCGATGGTCCAGTTGTATTGATTGGTCGTGGTGTTCGGCTGCTCCAATTGGAACTGCGGCACCTGGCAGTTATACATGAGACTGAAACCCGCAGACCAGCCCTGGCCGCTGCCGTCGTTGCCTCGATTATTGATGGCCAGGTATGGCGTGTAATCGCCTTCGGTGTCCGGCGCCATGATGATGTTGTCGTGCAGCGCGCCCGCCGCCCAGCGCTGGTGCGGGCCACCGTTGTAATGGGTGCCGAAGCAGTTGAAATTCAGGAAGACATCCGGCCCGGGCGTCGCCGCTTGCGTGACCATGATGTGATAGTAGCCACCATAGGAAGTGCAGCGCTGGAACAACGACAGCGCTGCCGAACCGCCGAACGTGTACGCCGCCGGCGCGGCGGATGAGGTGCCGGTAGCCGGATTGGTGTAGATGCAGTCCTGGACGGTGCACCATTTGTCATTGAGGCTGAAACCGTTTCCCCAGCCGGACATTAAAATATCATGTGCCCAGGAGTTTTTGATATTTTGATAATTGATAAAAGTGCCATTGAGAATGTTGCTGGGGTAATCAGAAAGCTGGCCGACACCGCAAAGATTCTCGATGCCGACGTTTTGAATGCGCCCGGAATCCGTCGCCTGGTACACCTGCCCGGTGGTCCACGCGGACTCGATGGGATTGCACAAGGGCGCGTCCACGGTGATTTGGCTTCCGTTGATGGCGACGATTTTTCTTTCGAAATGTAACCCGCTATTCGGCGTCCATGGGTTGGTGAGGTTGGTCATGTCGATGGCATCAATCCATGGCTGTGTCTGTGGGCGCTGGATCACGATATTTTCGCCAACAGTGAACGGCACAGAACCGCTGACATTAAAGTTGGTTGCGCCCAGTGGCAGATAGGCATTCGTGATGTTATATGTGCTTCCGGTTTTCACCCAGGAACCAGTGCCGCCCACCGTGATGACGTTGCGCGAGGCGCCCGTGACCAGCAGGACAGTGCCATTGTTCGTGCTGTCGCCGGAACCGCGCAACACGACGCCGCTCGCACTGATGGAAAGCGTCCCGGCGATTTGGTAAATGCCCGGATTCAAGAGTACCGCGCCGCGAAAACCGTTGGCGTCCGGCGTCAAGGCGGACACGGCATTAATCGCGTTCTGAATAGTGGCCGTGTTATCTCCGGTCACAGGACTAAGCGTCATTTTCACCGGCAATACCGGCAGCGGCACACCGCCACCCATATAACCGGCGTAAGAAAAATCCGGAAGACGATTGCCAAGGTTATCCGAGTAATAGACGAGTGTGCCATTCGCGCCGAAGTGGACCCATTGCGACGTGGGCGGCGGCGGATTTCCCGGCGGCGCGGGATTCACAGGTTGATAACCTGTAGCGGTGACGTCGGAGACGAGCAGCGCGTTAAGTTGGGTTGAACCGCTGGAACCATTGGATAACAGAGTGAACGATTGGCTGGTGGCGGTGGCAGTGAAGACGCCGATGGAATATTCACCCACCCCACCGGGAGAAGGCGGCACGTTGTAAGCGAGAGTCACCTGGTTGGTGCCGATGGCATTTTCCGTGCGGCCGGCTTCGCCTCCGCTTGCCCGCGGGTCACTCACCCAAACTTGCACGGCGTAAACGCGGCCTATGGTGAGATTCTTCAAGGTCACCGTGGCAGTGACATTGCCATTGGCATACTGGCCGCCTTTCAGGATGCTCTGGTAGGCGGCGGATAAATTACTGAAAGGTGGTGAGCCGGAACTAAAACCCGTATAGCTGCTCCCAAGGCCGCTGATGCTGACGTTTGCCCCGCCGCTGGAGCCGGTGGTTCCGGTAAATGCGATGCCGTTAACGGTGGCATTTACATTGGCCCAATCGTAGGCGTAGAGGAGCGTCCCATCGGTGAAAACATCCGAGTCCGTAGAGATGACGAAGTTTGTGCCCCAGGTAATGGTCTGGGCAAAAATGTTTCCGGTGAACAATAACCAAAACATTAACGCTGCGAGCCATGGCGTAATTGGTTGGGATGGCTTCATTGAGGAAGAGGCGTAGGGAATAGTTATGCGTTGGGAATGCGGGTTAGGATGATGCGATGTCCTAGTATCCTATCCATCCTGCTCATTTTCAAGATTTTGGGACCTGAACGTTTGTTCTATTTGAGCGAGTGGATGCCCCCCGGGGGGGTAGTTGACATGGTTCGGAATTCGCGTCTCTGAACGACGGCGACATTTTGCGTGATAAAAAGCGGATCCCGCATAGACTATTTTCCTCCATGAAAAAAACCATCTGCCTCTGTCTGGCCACAATATTTCTGGCGGCTTTTGGGTCGGCGGCGCAACCCGCTTCGGTCACGGTTTCCCGCGCGCCCGAAATATTGCCGGCCGGGTCTCCTTACGGTGAAGCCGTATTGATAAAGGACATTCCTTACGCCAGCCATCCGACGACGAACCAGAATTTTAATCTTTATTTACCCAGGGACAATGACGCCCAACCATTCCCGCTCGTGGTCTGGATCCATGGCGGGGCGTGGATGTCCGGGTCCAAGGAATGGGATAACGTCAAATATCTTGTCCGGGATGGTTACGCGATTGCGAGCATTGATTATCGGTACACGACGGAGGCGCCGTTTCCGGCACAAATCCAGGATTGCAATGCGGCATTGAATTTCATTCTGGCCCATGCTGCCAATTACGGAGTGGATGCCAGCCGGTTCGTGGTGGCAGGTGGGTCGGCGGGCGGCCATCTGGCGCTGATGCTGGGTTTGGCACGCGGGCAAAAGGAGTTTGGTGCTGATCCTGCCGTCAAACCGGTGGCGATACTGGATTTTTTTGGCCCAACGGATTTAAATAGGATGAAGAGCGACCTGGAAGCGATCCATTCCCAGAAGGGGCTTGAACTTTTGCAGGATGCCGGAAGCAAGCTATTGGGCGCGTCGTTGGATGAAGACGCCGAGAAAGCAAAAAAAGCCAGCCCCATTAATTATGTAAGCGCGACCGCTCCGCCCGTCCTGATTATTCAGGGCGGCAAGGACAATTTGGTGCCGCTTGCCCAAAGCGAGCGCCTCCATGCCGCGCTGGACAAGGCAGGAGTGAAAAATCAACTGATAGTGGTTGATGACGCGGGGCACGATGGCCCCCTTTTCTCAACGCCAGAAGTACAGTCGAAAGTCACCCATTTTCTGGATGGAGTTTGGAAATAGTCCTTGAGGACGACCGTCATTCAACTAAGCGGACACAGCTTAGTGCGCCCCAGTCATCTGAGATTGGCCGAAGGCTTTCAAAATGGCGTTAAACCATTGCCCGGCCATCCAATTGTAGCCGGTGTCATTTGGGTGCATCTTATCTTTGCCAAGGCCGTTTGATGGAAAACCGGAGTTCAGGTCCACTTCGGTCACGAGAGGATTCGCGGCATATTTTGCTACGACGGCGTCGACGTCCTGGTTATATGCCGTCACAAAATCACCGTAGGCCGGCTTGCTTTGAATGGGCGTAATGCGCGCAATGATGAGATGTGCCTGCGGCCGCATCGCAATGATTTTTGAAACCAGCCGGTCCAAGCGGTCTTGTGCGCCAGCGATATGATCGCGGTCATTGGTGCCAATCAGCAGGAGGATGACATCGGGATAGAGCGGGGGACGGGCATCCGGGCCGTTCGCGATGCCGTCAAACCAATGGCCGCCGTTGGGCTTCCGCGCATCGCCGTGATATTTCTGAAAAAGCGAATCATCAAAGCCATCGAGATTGGTATAGACATTATCAATGGCGTAGGAGGGATGACCTTCGTGGTGCTGCTGGTTGGCCGGCAATTTATTGTCAATAGAACTGCCAACAAAAACGAAGTTGGTGGTGACTGAAGACAGAAGCGCGCCCAACGGCCCGCGATAACCGTGATGACTGCCGCTGCCGTAAGTGATGGAATCGCCCAGCGGCATGATTTGCAAATGGGGCGGCAGGCTGTTGGTCGCTGGCAATGCCGGTGCGTTCCAACCCAGACCCATTATGAACATTGCCAGCGCGACCGACGACGCAATTTTATTTATTCGCATATATTTGAATACCCCCGACATTTGGTTTAATGGTTCAGACCAACCCTTTGCACTTCCACACCGCTGATTAACAAATCATCATCATCGCTTTGGAACCGGAAGTCGGAGGAATTATTTTCCGAATGCCCGAAACCGGCATCGGGCAGATAAAATCGGGCCAATTGCCATTGCCCTGAATTCTGGCGATGGAGCACGTCCGGGCTCCGTTTATAGGCGCCGCCTAATATCTGGCTAATATCCGTTGAATCATAATCTAACTCAATGGTGCCGTTGCCACGATCAAAATAGGCCAGGTCAATCTCCAACGTCTGCCCGACTTTTGGCCTGAAGGCATCGGGCACCGCCATATAAAAAAAATTTGCAACCCCGGGCTTGCTGGCTGCGGCCAGCCAGCAGCGCCGCCCTTCGCGGTCAACGGTAGTAAATTGCCCGTCACCCTGGAAGATAGGTGTTAATCCATTGGTATCACCGGGCGAACCGGTAACCTTCGCCATGTCGGTATTGTAGTAGGCGCGAATGGTGGCAAACTCGTCTTTGGGCAAAAGGAAAACGTAGCGGTCAGGGTAGGCAGCATTAACGCGGTCAATCACCCGCTTAATCGCTGAATAACCATGATCACCCTGATAGAAGCCTCCGACGATACAGGTAACACCGGCGAAGATAGGTTTTGAGGGGTCGGGTTTTATTCTCGTAATTTCATCGAATAAATCCGCTTCATTATTCGCGCCATAGGTGTCAACTTTTAGAGGAAATCCTGACTTAACACTCCATCCTTCCCCAAACACTCCATCGAACCCGCACAGGGTCATATATTGGCTGTATTTCACAGATGGATTAGGGGCGATCCAGATGCGAGACGAATGAAAGCCGGCTCCCGCGCACCAGATGCGGGTGAGATTGCACCATGCAGGGAACAAGCTATCGTTGAAATCTTTGATGAAGATAAATTGGCAGCCCGTTGGCCCGGCAACCAGTTCATCATTCGTAGTGAGCTTCGAATAATACCAATCGAGCAATGGCGAATTTAACTCCTGCAAGGCGGGAGCCAATTGGGTGGCAACAGGAATGGTCCCGCGGGCGGGATCATGCCAAAACTTATAGAGCGGATTTTGGTCCATTTCCAAATTATCGCCGTCGCTCCACATGATGTGCTCATAGACCTTTCCCGGTTCCGCATGGATGGCCGTTCCAAGTGGCTGTTGGTAGGTCTTGTCAGGGAAACTGGACCAGAAACTGCCGTTTGCATAAAGCACGCTAACGACATATCCGATCCCAAATGGATTGGCGGCCTCATTGGCCGCATCCCCATTATTCGCATAACCCATCAGTGACGTGCCAACGCGGTAACGCCCCGAGTGGAAGATTTTTTGGACTTCTGCCAGTTCATCCGCTTTCGTGAAATCCAGCCAAAAAATAAATCCTTTGCTAGCCACCGCGTAATCCGTGATGGGACTGCCATGGTCGGAAGCCACAAAAATTACCCTCCCGTTGCAACGAGGCATCAGATACAGGAGCGCCCAATCGTAAGCCTCAATTCTATTCGACCACTTGTTGCGAAAATCAGTCACCTGGCCTTTCCAGCCAAATTCGGAAACCAGTTCATCTTTGATTGATTCGGTGACAGGAATTCCTTGTTGCTGTGCGGCGGACATCAAGGCCAGAGACCACGTCCAATCCTTGTCCGGGTCGTAAAGAAACATTTTTTTAACACGGTTTTGGTATTTCTGAAAAAGAGTCCTTAACCCGGCTTCAGTGCCGCCTAATCGTGGCAGTTCTTGATATTGCTTTCCGCAATCCTTTAGCGGATCCCAATCCCAGGGATTATTGATGAGATAGACTTCTGCGGATGTTTGGTTGACCAAACCTTGCAGCGCTCGTGCTGTCATCCAGGCATTACTGCTGTCTTTATTGATATTCACAACGAAAACATTGGTCGCCGGCGGCATTTTGGGGAACATCCCGCTGGCGGCGAGAGCGGAAGTTCCGGGGAGTGCCGTGGCCAGTAATAAAATACAGAGAACTCGCAACGGCATGTAGCTAGAATGCAGTTTATTAAGCCAGGCTGTCAATTTTAGCCATTTGCTTGATTGCAGGTAAAGGAATCGCCGAGCGGCATGATTTGCCAATGGGACGGCAGGCTGTTGGTCACTGGTAATGCCGACGCTTTCAGCGCGAGGCCTGCGAGAAGTGCAGACAGGCCAACTAGTGGTACCAGTTTATTTTTGTAAGACGATGACGGTGTCAATTGGATCAAGGGGCTTGGGTGGTAGATTAATGGTTATCGATTTATTGGCGGAACCCGCCGTGGCGGTCAAAGCCATGCTGTAAGTCAAAAATGATACATTCACATTTTGGCCAGCGAATCCCTGCACCATCAATTTCCCATTTTTTGGCCAATCGAAAACGTGCAGGTAAAGTGTCGTTCCCTTTTGCGTGGTGCGCCCCCATGACGGTTGGGGCAGGGAGCTGGCGGTCGTGCCGTAGATGGATTTGCCGTTAGCCTGCATCCACTCGCCCACGGCCTGCAAATCCTTGACCGCGCCCTGCGGGATGATGCCCTTTCCGGTGGGGCCGACATTGAGCAAATAATTTCCGCCTTTGCTGGCGATGTCCACGAGGTTGTGGATAATCGTAGCTGGCGATTTCCATTTTTCATCGCCCTTGAAATAAGCCCAGTGGCCATTCAGCGTCATGCAGGTTTCCCATGGCTGGATCGAGGCAGTGCCGGGAATTTTCTGTTCCGAAACATTGTAATCGCCCAGGCCATGGCCAACGCGCGAGTTGATAATGCAGTTGGGCTGCAATTGATGGATGAGCTCAACGAGTTCCTTGCTTTCGGCGGCGGAGATTTCCTCCGGCGTATCGAACCAAATCACATCGATCGGCCCGTAATGTGTGAGCAGTTCGGTGATTTGCGGCTTCACTTTGCGCGCAAAATATTTTGAGAAAACCTTTTTGCTTTCGTCCGGATAATCCCACGTGTTGCTGCGATAGCCGTTTTTGGTCGGCACATCCGGGTCGGCCCAATCGCGGCCCAGTGAATAATAAACGCCGAACTTCAGCCCTTTCCGGTGGCATGCCGCAGCCAATTCAGCGACCGGGTCGCGCTGCCAGGGCGTGCGTTTGACGATGTTGTAATCGTTGCTCTCGCTATCATACATCGCAAAGCCGTCGTGATGCTTGCTGGTGAAAATAATGTACTTCATCCCGGCGTTTTTGGCGATATCCACGATGGCGTCGGCGTCAAAATTAGTAGGGTCGAAGTCGTCGGCAATTTTCGCGTAATCGGCAAGCGGTATCTGCAAATGCTGCATCATGTGCTCACTGCCGCCGTTGGTGCCTTTGTAGAAACAGCCATCCTGCGAGTAGAGTCCCCAATGGATGAACATTCCGAAGCGTGCGTTCGTCCACCAGGCGAGTTTTTGTTCCGTGACGGCATCCGGCGCTGCGGTGATGGGCGTGTCCTGAGGCGGCGCGGGCAGGGGGATGTTTTGCGCGCAGACATTCAAGGGAAGCAACAGTGCCAATGCGAGGAAGGTGATGATGAATTGAATTTTGAGGCCGGCCCCCTCACCCCAGCCCTCTCCCCCGATGGGGGTGAGGGTGATGGATCGCGGACAGCGTAAAGTCTTTTCGCCGCTTCCCAAGCGACTCAAGTCTCCCCCAGGAGAGGGGGAATAGCTGGCTGATATTTTGGAACGACAACGACGGTATTGAATTAGAAGTTCAATGTGCGATCTGATTTTAGGAAAAATCATGATTACTGAATCTCCGGCGCGCCCTGGAATTCCAAAACAATCGTAGAAGAAATAGCGTCCGGCGCGGTTTTGGGAACAGAAATGACAACGCCACTAGCGTTGTTTTCAGTCGTCAATTTTTTATGCATGCCGAGCCAGTCGGTTTTTAATAAATATGCCTTGGCGATTTGATTTTTCAGTCCCGGCACGGTCAATTTTCCATCCTTGGGCCAGTCCCAGACGTGCAGATAGAGAATTGTCCGGCCGTCTTCAATCTTTTCTGTGCAACGGCCCCAGGCGAAAGGGTGCCCGAAGGGGCTGCCCGTGGTGCCGTAAATCGCCTCGCCATTCACTTTCATCCATTTACCGACTTGCTGGAGGCGGTCCACTTCCGGCTGGGGAATGAGGCCGGTGCTGGTGGGGCCAACGTTGAGTAAATAATTTCCGCCCTTGCTGGCGATATCAATGAGGTTGTGAATGAGGGTTTCTGTGCTCTTGAAATTATGGTCGTAGGATTTGTATCCCCACGTGCCATTGATCGTCATGCACGTTTCCCAATCGCCATTCAGGCCGTTGGTGGGAATCTTTTGCTCGGGCGTCTGGTAATCGCCGGTCAAATGGTCTTCGTCCAAACGATTATTCGTGATGATGGCTGGTTTCATTTGGAGCAACGGCAAAAGTTTCTCCACGCGCTCGGGCGTCATGCCGATGGGCGTGTCCCACCATAAAACCGCCGGGGTATCCGGGCCGTAGTTGCTCAGTAATTCTTTAATGTGCGGCACGTCCACGTTGGTAATGTAATCGTCAAAGCTGCCTTCTTGCGCTTTGTCCCAATGATGCTGTTTGTCCACGTCCGCTTCAGGATGTTTATTGGCCGCTGCGCCGCCGGGATGATGCCAGTCCTGCGCCTCGGAATAATAAAATCCCAGCCGGATATGTTCTTTGCGGCAGGCCACGGCCAGTTCCGCCAGCGGGTCGTGATGCCATGGCGTGGCGTCGTAAATGTTGTAGCCATCTACCTGCGAGTGAAACATGGCGAAGCCGTCGTGATGTTTGGCAGTGATGACGATGTATTTCATCCCGGCGTCCTTGGCAATTTTCACCCATTGATCCGCGTCAAAATTCGTGGGATTAAATTGCGTCGCGTACTGGGCGTATTCGGCAACGGGAATGTTGGTGCTGCGCATGATCCATTCGCCAATGCCCGGAATCTGTTGGCCTTTATAAGTGCCCGCCGGGACGGCATAAAGGCCCCAATGGATGAACATCCCAAATTTTGCCTCGCGCCACCATTGCATGCGTTCCTCGTGCGTGGGGCCGTAATCCTGTCGCCACTTCTCCGCGGACAGGCTGTTCGTATCCGCGGCAAGGGATTGGCCGGCAGAAAATAGTATGGCTGCCGAAGCGATGACGACTCCTGCCGGGGCGGTGAGCAACGATATAACTTTTTTCATGATTGATGCACTAAATCAAGATGAGAGAGGCGGATAAGTCAATCACCCGTTCGTCCTAGAACGCTTTTCTTATAGGCGTTGCCGGGCAGCAACTTTAAGATCGTCGCCATACCTTTGTACCAGCATGAGAACGATTTCAGCGATAGTATTTCAATGGTTCGCCGCGATTATTATTTTGTCCGCAACCGTTGCCGTGCCGGCCACATTGGATGTGGCGGGCCTGGATCGTGACCGTGTGCTGGCGGCCGCGAGCAATGCGCTGACGCTGGAGCCGCTGACGATTACGAAATATCACGCGGCACTGAGCACCGGTGGCCCGCACGATTATTATTCCAATGGCGATTATTGGTGGCCCAATCCGGATACCACCAACGGCCTGCCGTATGTCCAGCGCGACGGCCAGACGAATCCCGACAATTTCAATCACGACCGCGATTGCGTGCGGCAATTGGATTCCGCCGTGGCCGTGCTGGGCGCCGCTTATAAAATCACCGGCGATGACCGTTATCCCGCCAAGGCCGCACAGTTGCTGCACGTTTTCTTTCTGGACCCGGCGACGATGATGAATCCGAACCTGCAATATGCGCAGGCTATCCCCGGCGTTTCGCCCGGGCGCGGCATCGGCATCATTGATACACTGCACCTGATTGATGTTCCGCGCGCCGTAGAAGTGATGCAAAAATCCCCGGCGTTTCCACCGGAAGTGACGGCGGGGTTGAAGAAATGGTTTGCCGATTATGTGGCCTGGATGTTGACGAGCAAAAACGGCAATGACGAAGCCAATGCCGCAAACAATCATTCCGTGGCGTTTTGGCTGCAAGTGGCCGTGTTCGCGCAATTCACCGGCAACGAGAAAGATCTTGCTGAATGCCGCGACCATTTTGAGAATGTCTTTGTGCCCAAGCAAATGGCGGTGGATGGCAGTTTCCCCCGTGAGCTGGCGCGAACCAAGCCGTACGGATATTCCACATTCCAAACGGATAACATGGCCATGCTGTGCCAGGTACTTTCGACGCCGCAGGACAATCTTTGGGAATTTCAATTGCCGGATGGGCGCGGGATGCGCAAGGCGATTGAGTTCATGTATCCTTATTGGGCCGACAAAAATAAGTGGCTTAGCGATGGCCGGCACAAGGACATTCAGGCCTGGGACGGCTGGCCGGCGCGGCAATCGGCGCTGTTGTTCGGCGGGTTGGCCTATAACGATCAAAAATACCTCGACCTATGGAGCAAGCTTCCCGCCGACCCAAAAAATGAGGAAGTTCGTCGTAACCTCGCCATCACCCAGCCCATCTTGTGGGTACAAAATTAAAAGAGTTTTGATCTTTAACTAAAGAGCCATGACCTGGAAAACCATTTTTTTACGTGCGGCGCGTTTTGCCTCAACCCTGGCGCTGGCTGGTTCATTGTCGGCGCAGTCACAGATAACGATTTCTGTGGATGCAAAAAAATCTGGCGCGGCCATCACGCCGGATTTTTCCGGCCTGAGCTTTGAGTTGTCCCAATTGTTGCCGGACGATAATGGCGTTCATTATTTTCGCCCGGACAATCAACCGCTCATCAATCTTTTTCAGACGCTCGGCATTAAAAACCTGCGAGTGGGGGGCAATACCGCCGACCGCAGTGTGAGGGAACTTCCAAGCCAGGCGGACATTGACAGCCTGTTCGCTTTCGCCAAAGCCGCCGGTGTGAAGGTCATTTATTGCTTGCGCCTGCGCAATGGGAACGCGAACGAAGACGCGCAGGTGGCGAAGTACATCATGACCCATTATCCGGACCAGATTGATTTTTTTTCCATCGGCCAGGAGCCGAATGTTTATCCCAAAACAACCAACGCCATGGGCCATGTCACGCCGAGGCCGGCTTATGCCCAGATCGCCCCGCAATGGAAATGGTTTGAGAAAACTATCGTGGCCGCGGTGCCGGACATCCGGCTGTGCGGGCCGAGCGTGGATGATAATCCCGATTGGCCGCAGGAATTCATGCGCGATTTCGGCCATGGCTATCACGTCGCGATGATTACGGCGCACCTTTATCCCGGTCGCAATGGCGAGACGGTGCCCACTCCAGAAATCGGGCGCAATCAGATGTTGTCCGATGATTTTATCAACGTTTATCAAAAGCTATACGACGGCTTCGTGCCCACGGCGCTGGCGAACGGGCTGCCTTACCGGCTGGAAGAAGCGAATAATTATTTCAAAGGCGGTGCCACGGATGTGAGCGACACGTTCGCATCGGCGCTCTGGGGCCTGGATTTTATGTATTGGTGGGCGGAACACGACTGCAGCGGTATTAATTTCCATACCGGCGACAAGGTTTCCAACGGCACGGAAATGCGCCCTTCCAAATACACCGCGTATTTCAGCACGTCGGATGGTTTCACAGTGCGACCGCTGGGCTATGGCATTAAGGCTTTTGATGTGGGCGGGCACGGGCGGTTTGCTGCGGCCACCGTTTCGAATCCGCAAAAGCTCAATGTGAGCACCTACGCTGTGTTAGGCGACGATAAAAATCTCTACGTCACCATTATCAACAAAGAACACGGTGAAGGCGCGCGGGATGCCAACGTTGCCTTGTCGGCCGAGGGCTTTGCCAATGCCCAGACGATGGCGTTGGCCGCTCCGAATAATGATATTACCGCTAAGACGGGTGCGACTCTCGGAGGCTCAAAAATAGCTGATAGTGGAAGCTGGGACGGAAAATGGGCGACTTTAGATCGAGTTGGCGAAACCACTACGCTTGGTCTACCCACCGGACAATTCTCAATAAAAATTCCTGCCGCGAGCGCAATGATTATCAAATTAAGCGCGAACTAAGCGTTTACCGGCAATCGCATATATATGCGAGACGTTTTAGGTGACAAATCGCGATAGTTGGGGAAGAGTATCGCGGCCATGAAATTGACGTTTCGGCTGAGGTATCGCACCCAATTTGGACAATCGCTCGCTTTGACCGGGAACCATCCGTT
>DATJXK010000279.1:0-3204 GCA_035500235.1 Pseudomonadales bacterium
CATCAACATTCATCCGTCGCTATTGCCGAGTTTTCCCGGCCCGCAAGCCTATCGGCAGGCTTATGAACGCGGTGTAAAGATTGCGGGTTGCACGGCTCATTTCGTCAATATGCACCTGGATGAAGGACCCATTATCGCGCAAGGTGGCTTTCCTATCAGGCCTGGTATGACACTGCCGCAAATAGTTGAAGCAGGCCAGAAGCTTGAGGCCAAAGTCCTGCTCAAAGCGGTCAAGAGCTACCTCACCAACCGCCTGGATGTTTACTGGGGAACCGTGAACCAGGTTTAAGGATCACGCACGGTTGAATTTGTCTACGACCTGGCGAATGGCCCGGGTATGTTCGGGCGTGCTGCCACAGCAGGAACCGATAATATTTGCCCCCGCTTCAATCGCTTCAGGAACATGTTTGGCCATATCCGTTGGAAGTTGCTTGTAAACGGCCTTCATATTTTCCAACACCGGCAGACCGGCATTCGGCTGGACCATCACCGGCAGTTCGCAACTCGCGCGATATTGCTTCGCCACCATGGCCGCACCGTTCATATCCATGCCGGTGCCGCAATTCAGCGCGATGATATCTGCGCAGCGATCGGCGGCAAACTCCCCTGCCCGCTCCGGCGTCACACCCATCATCGTGACATAAAAGGTCTTGTCCTGGGAAAGATCGTAAGCCAGCGAAGCAATCACGCACGGCACACCCGCCGCCTTCGCCGCGTCAATCGCCACGCCAGTTTCCTCCAGCGACGTTTGTGTTTCGATGATAATGGCGTCTACCCCGGCCTCAACCAGCGCGCGGGCCTGTTCTTCATAAGCCGCACGGGCTTCATCCTGCGAAAGGTCTCCGTACGGCTCAAGAATCGCGCCAAGCGGGCCGAGATCGCCCAGCACAAAACCTTCCCGCCCACCAAATGCCTCACGCGCAATGCGCGCACCGGCCTGGTTGATTTCGCGCAGGTGTTCAACGTGACCATGGCGCTTCAGCATCAACCGGCTGCCGCCAAAGGTATTGGTAATGAGGCAATCCGCGCCGGCGTCCGCGTAGTGGCGCTGGATTTTTAAAACGCGTTCGGGATGAGAAAGGTTCCATGCTTCACCGCAATCACCATTCGCCAGGCCGGCGAGCATGAGTTGCGTGCCCATGGCTCCATCGCAAACCAGGCTGCGTTCACGCAACGTCTCTAGCAGGGATTTTTTCACGGCGCATGATTTCCGACGTGTATTTCAGAACCGGCGATTTTTAATTCAACACCAGCAGCTTTCGCCGCTTCCTGGAGCGCAGCATCCAGCATCACCACCGGGTCCTTGCTCACCGCCAGTCGCCGCATCAGGCCTTCGCCTTTTTTCGTGCCCACGGTCAGCGTGATTTTCAGGCCCTTGCGCTTGCAGCCTACGCGGGTGCCGTCCGGCAGTTTGGTGTTCATCGGCTTGAGGAAAGCATCCACGTAGTGGGAGCCAATACCCGATTTTTCTGCAAAGATCGGCGGCAATTTATCTTTCGCAGCCGGGTTGATGTCGCACAACTTGGTCATCTCTCCTATATTATTTTCCAAGTTGCGATGGTTGTCCATACGGCTTGGAATAAATCACATGGAGAATCTTACGCTTCCTCGCCGCAGAAATCTTCCAGTCGTTCCCGGTAACGTTTAAATGGAGCCCGGCGATAACGGCAATTGGGCATCGGGCATTGTTCGCAAGGAATGAGGTTTTGCATGCGTTTTGCCTTATCCAGCTCTCGTGTCAGGCCGACAATTGCCAGCTGGGATTTCTTGGGCCGCAACATGCCTGATTCCAGGGCGTCCAGTTCACCGGGAAAACCATCAGTGAATTGCTGGCGAAACAATTCCCAGAGCGGGACTTGCCCGGCAACATTCCATCCGGCATAGCCCGGGCTGAAGTGCGGCAGCGCTGCCATCTGGTGCTCATCTGCCCAGCCACAAATCCGGCCATTGGCGAAGGTCACCAATTGCTCAACCACTGCTGAGCCGTAACTTTCCAGGAAATAATATTCGTCTGGCTTTTCTTCCTTCCAGAGCTTCTGGGCATATTCTTCGCATTCCTTCCCGGCGCTGACCGCCAGGAGCACAACGCTGTGAACGTCCGCCGTGGAAAAAACTTCGCGCAAACGCCGCGAGGAAATCTCTTTTCCGCAAAGCTTCAGTTTTTCCGCACTCCGCTCCAACGACGAACATTCCCGCGCGCAAATCCAGGGACGCCCATGTTTCGAAAACCATTTCTCTGCACCGTCTGCCAGTTCACGTGCCCGGCCTTCTAATGGACGGTTTTTGGGGTAGCCCAGCAGACGCAAATATTCCGCCTCCGGGATTTCCACCTGCGGACGGATTTCAGTGAGGGTGAACATGGCTCAGCTTCCTTCAGTCGCGAGGGAATTTTCCACCGGATGAAACTGGCAGCCTTCCACAAAAAAATTGAAAAAATTTTCGTGCGCTTCCAACCGGCAATGCGTGACTTTTTTAACCAGCGATTCCAGTTCCTTCTGTTTCGTTTTGGACAACAGCGCAATGCACGCGCCTTCAATGGCCGCATTGCCCACTTGCCGGATCTTTTCCATGGAAATATTTGGAATCAGCCCGATGCGCTTCGACGATTCAATATCCAGGTGCCGGCCAAATCCGCCCGCGAGGTAAAAGACATCAAGCTCATCAAACGAAATCCCGAAGTCGTTAAAAATGACGCGCAAGCCGGCAACGTTTGCACCCTTGGCCTGGGCCAGTTCATTAATATCACTCTCACTGAGAAAAATCGGAGAATCACTGTCGAGCCCGAGCATAAACCGGTGCTCGCCGTCTTCGAAACGTCCCAGAGGATTGATGCGATGGGTACGCAGCAACTCGCCCAGCAAGTCCACGAGGCCCGAACCACAAATACCCTCCGCCCGACCACTGCCAATCACAGCGGCTTGCACCGAGTCATCGTCGCTAATACGGACTTTCTCAATCGCACCCGGCAGCCCGGGCATGCCGCAGGCAATCGCCCCGCCTTCAAATGCCGGGCCCGCGGGACATGATGCCGCTAAAATTTTATTCTTATTTCCCAAAATCAGTTCGGTATTCGTGCCGATATCCATCATGCAGACAGTCCGCTCCTCGTTGGCCAGGTCAATCGCCAGCATACACGCAGCCGCATCGGCGCCGACATGCCCGCTGATAATGGGCAACCCGTAAACGCGGGCTTTAGGATGAAGC
>DATJXK010000280.1:0-25309 GCA_035500235.1 Pseudomonadales bacterium
AAAATCCTGCTCGGTGACCACGCGATAGGTCGTGCCAAAGGAAAGCACAGTGCTGCCCCATTGCACCGGATCGCTGCCGGCTTCCTCGATACCCAATTGGAACCCGGTACCTGAGGAACGGGCTTCGAGTTTATCATAGAAACCGCTGGTGCCGCCCACAGTAGTGGTGACATGCAGGAAATAGTCGCCGGTGGCTTGCGCGGTCAGGACATCCAAATCCAGACCGATGAAAAGGCTTCCGCCGCCAGTCGTGTTCACCACAGAAGACAAAGGCGCGTAAACGTCCTCGCCGCTGCTGCCGAGCTGGACAACGCCGCTGGAGACCTGGGGAGGCGTAGCCGTGCTGCCGCTGGTGGCCACCCAAGGGCCCTGCCCAGCCAAATTGCCGTCCGTATACGAATTAAAATTGTCGGAAAGAAGAGAAGTGGCAAAAGCCCCGGAACTGGGAAGGACGATAGCAGAAAATAACAGCGCGATTTTTTTCATATGCTCCTTTTGATATTTAATTAAAGTTAATCCATTAGTTTACTTCAGAATCTTCTGAATCTGTGACTGTTATATCAGGAACATTAAAAAATACAAGTTACAAACCTGTGAATATTGTTCACAAGTTATTCACCACGCGTTACATCTGCTCGACTACTTCAATGCCCAGGGCGTTCAGGCCCTGTTTCAAAACGCGTGCGGTCAGATCACAAAGCAAGAGACGGGATGCCCGCGTCGAATCGTCTGCTTTAAGTATCGGACAATTCTCGTAAAAAGACGTGAATCTACCGGCCAGTTCATAAAGGTAAGCGCACAGGAAGTTAGGGCGGTATTCAGCCGCTACGGCTTCCAAGGTCAGGCCAAAGTTTAGCAAATGTTTAGCCAGGGAAATTTCTTCCGGCGCATTTAGTTTCAGTTCAGCTTTTCGAATTCCGGCTTCAGAGATTTCAGCCTTCCTGAAAATGCTCCGGATTCGCGCATAGGCATACTGCAAATACGGCGCGGTGTTACCCGTAAGCGCGAGCATTTTATCCCAGCTAAAGACGTAATCACTCTGGCGGTTCGGCAGGAGGTCGGCGTATTTTACGGCGCCAATGCCCACCACGCGCGCAATCTCGCGCCGTTGGGCCTCGGGAAGCGCAGAATTCTTCTCAGAGACGATTTTGAAAGCCCGTTCCTCTGCCTCATTCAGCAAATCCGCCAGCTTCACCGTCTCACCGCTCCGTGTTTTGAACGGCTTACCGTCATCGCCGAGAATTTTGCCAAAGCCCACGTGGACCAGGGTGACCTTCCCGGCCATGTCCGGCAGCCAGCGGGCAAACGCGACAAACAGTTTTTTGAAATGTGAGGATTGCCGGTCGTCCACGACATAAACAATTTCATCGGGCGACCAGGTTTTAAGCCGGAAATCGATCGTGGCCAGGTCCGTCGTCGTGTAATTAAACCCGCCGTCACTCTTGCGAATCAGTGCGGGGTCCGGAACCCATTCGCCGTCACGATTGACCAGGAAGACGTCCTCTTTGGGTGGCACCGAACCATCGCTAAACACTCCCACCGCCCCTTCGCTTTCCCGGGCAATTTTCTTTCCCAGCAGCTCTTCCACCAGCGGACCCAGGCGCTCGTTATAAAAGCTCTCGCCGTACCAAAAATCAAATTTAACACCAAGGCGCGCGTAAATTTCGTCAAATTGCTTTTGGGAAAGGTCAATCATCTCCTGCCAGATTTTCAGGTTTTCCTGATCGCCATTTTGCAGTTTGACGAGTTCCAGGCGCGCCTCCTCCAAAACCTTTTCGTCCGCCTCACTCGCTGAGTTAACCAGCTTGTAGAGCCGCTCCATTTCGCCAATGGGGTCGGCTTTGAGCGCGTCGGGATTCAGGGATTTCTTCCATCCCACCAGCAGCTTGCCGAACTGCGTACCCCAATCGCCGATATGATTATCCGTGATGACCTTATGGCCGAGCAACCGCAGCACATACGCCAGGGAATTGCCTAAAATGGTCGAGCGAATGTGGCCAATGTGCATGGGCTTGGCGACATTGGGGGAACTGAAATCAACGACGACCGTCCGCGGCCGCGTGGTTTTCTCGTAAAACAAAGTATCCCCAGCGGCCTGCTCCGCCAGCGTTTGCGCCAGCGCAGCATTTTTAAGCCGAAAATTGAGGAAGCCCGCACCGGCAATCTCGGCATTTTCACACAACGCCGAAAGATCCAATTTTTGCACGACATTTTCCGCGAGCTGTCGGGGATTCATTTTCCGCGCCTTGGCCAGCCCCATCAGGGCGTTGCTTTGATAATCACCAAACTTCGGGTCCGGGCACGGGCGCACTAAAACCACGGAAGCATCGGCATCAGGCAGGACATCGAGGACAGCCTGCTGCAGTTTTAGTTCGATTTGTTTATGCGGCAACACAAGGAAAGATTAACCACTAAAGGCGCGAAAAACACGAAAGAAAGAAATCTCTCGTTGGAGGAATTAGGCCTGGCTGGTTTCCAGCCCCGGTCACTTCTTGCCGAATTCGCGAATCACGTTGACCATCGCTTCGCCATCCGGAGCTTTCTCGAGCGCCTGGCGGAACTCAGGCTTGTGGAGCAGCTTGGCGATGTTGGCCAGGGTATGAAGATGCTTTTGAAACTGTCCTTGCGGCACCAGGAAGAGCATGACCAGTTTGACCGGCTGGTTATCCAGGGCGTCAAAGTTCACGCCTTTATTGGAGCGACCGAGCGATCCGACGACTTCCATAATCAAGTCCGTCGAGGCGTGCGGGATGCCGATGCCGAAGCCGATGCCGGTGCTCATAGACGTTTCACGCTTTTTTACGGCGGCGGTCACGGCATCACGGTCCTTGGCCTGGATTTTTCCCGTAGTGACGAGATTATCAATCAACTCGTCAATGGCTTCCCAGCGATTGGAAGCCCTCATTTCGGGAACAATTTGCTTTGGTGTCAAAATATCGCCTAAGTCCATATCGTGCGACTTGAAGTTTTGAACGGAAACGCCTCGAAACTCAAGACAGAATTATTGACAATTTGCCGCGCACGGAATTTCAGACCAATTTTTGCAGCCAATGCAGCACCGTAGAAAAGTCCATAACCCAGAAGTGCAACGCCTGCCCCAGGGTGATCTTTTGGGTCAACAGCGGGATGCCAAATAAGAGAATCACCGCATTTCCAAGGAAAATCACGACGCCAGAAAACAGATAACCCTGCGAGGTGATGTCACTTTGCTGTGTTTGCAGCGCGTGAATGGTCAGGGTGACGTGGAAGGCATACGCTGCGCCAAGCAATAGGTTAAAAAAGACAAACAGCTTCTCCCAACCCCAAATCCAATGTCCGGCGGCAAAAACCGCGATGACGATGACCGCATAGAGAGGGAAGAAGTAAGGCGCCAGCGTGATCAGAAAATTTGTTTTGGTGATGACCACATGCCCGCCTTTGGACGAGACTTTCATTTTTTTAAGCCTTCCGCCAAACAACCAGGCCCAAAGCGCGTGGGTCAGTTCATGGCCGAAGACATAAATCAACATCGGCTTCGGCAGCAGGAAGAAAATGACGCACCAACAGGCAGCGCCCCCTAGGAAGGGGATCCATGTCGTATCCGCCGCGCCACAAGCCCGCAAAACCGCGCCCAGGGCCATCGCCGCCGCGGCGCAGACCGGCAGGAGCAAGATCGCGATTAAGAATTTCCACCACTTGAGCACGGGCAAATCGTACATACGGACATGACCGACCGCAAATTCCACCCGATTGTTAGCGTGCTGTTTATCGGGGAAAAGGTTTGGACGTGAGGCACGCTTTAGACGTCATGGTTTCGTATACACAATTTGATTTGTGCAGGTAGCCGACAAAAACTTCGCTAAATCAGATGCGCGCTGAATATCTACAGTATTTGTTACGAGACTCTTACATTCTATCACCATTTGAAGTGAATATTTATCCTGGGCCAGCTGCTCTCGGTGTTCATCAGCGTTCTTAAGAATTAAATGTACGAGATCGTTTACTGTCGCCAACTGATCTTTATCCGCACAGTGTTGATTTTTTTGCAAAGCATCCAGACTAAAGGTGAGTTGCATAGTGGCAAACTCGCGCGCCTTCTGAGGTTCACCCTGATCTAAAAGGTGGATGGTCAAACATTCTTCGCCGAGGGTAGTGGTATAGCTCTGGTAAAGCATTCGTTGCGATTGGGTTGGTGTGCTACATCCAACACCAAACAAAAGACTAGCGAGAAGGAAAGGAATACAAAATCCGAGAAAAAAGTTCGTTTGCTCTGCTTGGAAAAAACGAAGTTTCATTTGTTTTATTTTTGTTTAATCTTGAGGCATGACGCAAGAGGATGTTTTGAATGTTTTCCGAGACACCGGGGCGCTCCTTGAGGGGCATTTTATTCTGCGCAGCGGATTGCACAGCCGGCAGTTCTTCCAATGCGCCCTGGCGCTCCAGCAGATGCCCGTAGTGGAGCAACTGGGCGGCGCCCTGGCTAAAAAGGTCGAGAAATTTGAGACCGTCACCGTCATCGCCCCGGCGTTAGGCGGCCTGGTCATCGGCCAGGAAGTGGCCCGGGTACGGCGGGCGCGATTTATTTTTGCAGAGAAAGAAGAGGGCAAGCTGGTTTTACGGCGCGGATTTAAGATTGAGAAAGGAGAAAAAATCCTCGTAGTCGAAGATGTCATCACCAAGGGTGGGCGGGTCCAGGAAACCATTAAGATCGTCCACGACCATGGCGGTTACGTTGTGGGCGTAGCCACCATCGTGGATCGCTCTAATGGTGCGGTGAAGTTCGGTGTTCCGCTGGTAAGCTTGTTGGCAATGAATGTCGAAACGTTCGAAGCGGACAAGTTACCTCCGGATTTGAAGGCCTTGCCTGTGATCAAGCCGGGAAGTTAGCCTAAAAAGAATGCAAAATGCCTGTTTGAAGGTGCTTGGAAAGCCAGTAGTCCCTCTATTTTTATCATACCAGATATAGTCAGCCCGCTTCCTCAAAACCGGGCAAAAAGGCGCTTTTTTAGCATAAGTAATTGATTTTAAGACAATTATCTATTCCTTTTCGGGTTGCGCTCCCTTAGGACGTTGGGTTACCTTATTAGAACCATTCGGGCATGAAGCACGGATGGTAAAATTTTTATGGCCGAAGGATATTGCGTTAAGTGCAAAGCCAAAAAAGAGATCGCCAACGGCGTCGAAGAAACTATGAAAAACGGGCGCAAAGCCATTAAAGGCAAGTGTCCCACCTGCGGTACGGTCATGTTCAAGATTTTGGGCAAAGCCGGCAATACCGAATCGCAGCCAAAAGAGAATAAAACCGATGTTCCAGCATCGAATCTGCCGGCTACAGGCTAGGTCAATATGGCTTCACAACAACTTGCATATGTCATCGTCACGCCGTACTCCCTTTTCAAATCCCGCACTGGCGGGGCCTTGAGCCGGTTGATCACGCGCACAGGTCTGGATTTGTGCGCAATGCGCATGTTTGCTCCCAGCCCGGAGCTCACCCGGGAATATGCCGAAAACATTATTTCCGCCCACGACCCCCAGGACCGTAAAATCCAGGAACTCCTCAAGGAATATATCCTGCATAATTTCATGCCCGACCCCAAGACCGGCCGCCGCCGCCGCGTCCTGATGATGCTTTTCCGTGGGGACGAAGCCGTCCGCAAAGTCCGGTCAGTCGTCGGCAATTTAAGCCCCGACCGCCGCAGCGGTGAAACTATCCGGGGTACCTACGGCGATTTAATCACCGACGATGAAACCGGCCAGGTCCGTTATTTCGAACCTGCTGTCCTCGCCGCACCGAATGATTCCGAGGCGGAAACGAAATTGAAATTATGGGCGCGCCATTCCGATGCCGACGGCGGTGTCCTGGAAGATATCATTGCTCATCCCGCCAACGACACGCCCGAGCGCACGCTCGTGCTGATCAAGCCGGATAATTTCCGTTTTGCCACTGGCCGGCCCGGCAACGTCATCGACTTTTTCTCGCGCACGGGCCTTTACATTGTCGCCGCGAAAGTGTTGCACATGAGCACCGCCCAGGCCGCTGAGTTCTATGGCCCTGTCCGCGAATTCCTGCGGGTAAAACTTAACGATACGATCGGCGCCCGTGCCAAAGCTCTCCTGGAAAAAGAATTCGGTTTCAAAGTGCCCCCTGCCGAAGAAAAGGCCATCGGCCAGACGCTCGGTCCTATTTTCGGGGACAATCAATTTGATAACATTGTCCGTTTTATGTCCGGCCACGCGCCAGCCGAATGCGCCACGGAAAAGGAGCTAAACCAGCCGGGCACCGAAAAGTGCATCGCGCTCATTTACGAAGGGCCCAATGCCGTCCGTAAAATCCGCGACGTCCTGGGTCCGACCGATCCTTCCAAAGCGCCCCCCGGCTCCATCCGCCGCGAGTTTGGCTCGACCATCATGGTCAACGCCGCGCACGCGAGCGATTCTGTGGAAAACGCCCAACGGGAATTTAAAATCGTGGACGTCGGCGAAAATAACTTCAAAAAGATCATCGAAGAAACCTACGGCGGCCTCTAAAGGCTGGAGCGTTTGAAGAAATGCTCTACTGCCGGCGCCACCAGCTCGTCAGCGCTTTCGGCTTTTGGGGATGGGGGGGATTCTGTGATTGCGCGCGCAGCAGCAGGCTGCGGGCGGCTTCGAGCGCCATACTAAATTCATCGTAGCTCAAAAACCGGTCGGACGGTTTTTTGGCCATCGCTTTTACCAGCGCGTCACTGGTGGGTTGGGTGAGCGCCGGTTCGACCAGGTTCGGCGGCGTCAACGGCGTTTGCACCTGAGCGGCTACCAGTTCCTCCACGGTGGGCGCATCAAACGGCACGTGCCCCGTAGCCGCGTGATACATCGTTGCCCCGAGGCTGTACATATCGGAGAGAAACGTCTCGGGTTCCCGTTTAATTTTTTCCGGCGCGACATAGTAGGGTGTCCCTTCCGTCACATCGGTGGCTTCCACTTCTACTTCCGTGCTCCGTGCCAGCCCAAAATCCACCAGCTTCGGTTCGTGGTCCGCGTTATACAAAATATTCCCCGGCTTGATGTCGCGATGCAGCAGGTTGTACTTGAGCGCCATATCCAGCGCCGAGGCGATTTTAATGCCGAAGTCCAGCACGTCCAGTTCCGGCAGCAATCGTAATTTATCAATGCGCTGGTCCAGGCTCCCGCGGTCAGCCAGCTCCATCACGAGATACTGCTGCCCTTCCCAGTCATCAAAAGTGTAAATGTGGATGATGTTCGTGTGGTTCAGCCGGGCGCAAGCGCGCGCTTCGCGATAAAAACCCTCGAGCGCCTTGGCGTCCTGGGACAGTTCCTTTTTCATCAGCTTGACGGCCACAAACCGTTCCAGCGTGGTGTCCCAGGCGCGATAAACATTTCCGTTGCCCCCTGAACCAATGATGCTGCGCAGCTCGAACTGTCGCAATTGCATCGGCATCATCACCGGATGGCCGCATTTGCTGCACGGTTCGGTGGCCAGCGGCGGCAAGTCCCCCTGGATAAACATGGTGTTTTCGCACCAGCCGCATTTCACCATCTTCAGGGGTTTGTCGCTCATAACTAATATCAGCTTACAGTCACAGTGGCCAAAATGCAATTTGCACGAAAAAGAAATTGACAAGCCGGCCTAAATCCTGTTTACTCTCAGCCTTAAATTGGTTTAACCAAGTTTAAAATGCAGAGCAAGATTGTCAAACTGATGTATGCGCCGAAAAATGGCTGGATGGCCATTTGTGGGCGTCACTCTTGTACTATAGGCATCGCGGGAACTAAAAGGTGAATAGAATTAAGGATTTCCTAAAACCCGCGATTGCCAAAACAATCGCGGGTTTTTCGCTTTTAACGACAAAGAAAGGTCACAATGGAAACAAATAACACAGTGTTAAAGACTGACTTTAGCACGGACACGCGGTTCGAATTAAGGCCCACGCCTGATAAATTCGAACGGCAGAAGAACAAACTGCTCGCCATCCGGATGCAACAGGCCGGGGCGAAGTGGGAGGAGCCCATGCGGGACGCGGCCAACGAGGCCGCCGCCATCGCCTGGACCACGACCGTGCCGTCGCTCGTTTTTCCGGAACTTTTTGAAGAGAAATTCGCCGCCGCCGTGACCCAAATCCAGCGGCAGGAACGGATTTTGAAAAAGAGCCGCGAACTGCTCGCCGCATAAGCGAGCGGGAACGCCATACAATTAGGTGGGGAACGCAACGCGCGCCATTCGGCGCGCGTTTTTTATTTCATCTTGGCGGGGCTTGATCAGCAAAGTGAAGATGAAGAATCTTTACATGCTGATCTGCGTGGTCTTGCCAGAATTTAATGGCATATTTGCCGCAGATGTGGATTTCAACCCGGCGGCCGGTATGATCGGGTTCGGTATAGTCAGAGAACTTTTGCGGATAATCACGGATAGCAATAAGCCGATTTCGCAAAAACTGTTGGTCGTGCCGGGGAACTGATTCAAGAAACTCAATGACTTCGTAGTCAATGAGAAGGCGATAGTTCATTGTGAGTCGTTGGACAAACCTAGGCGACGATCCAAATCTTCCAGGGTGGCAAACTCTGAAGCAGGGCGATCAATTTTTTCTGCAAGCTTTTTGCGGTAGACACCATCACGCGCGTCCTGCAGAGACACAAGAAATGCCGTTAGTTGACGCTGTGCGTCTGCATCCAAAGCAGATAATTCTTGTTTCAGGACTTCTATGCTCACACTGTTATTTTAACGCTTAATTCCCGGGAAGCAACCGGCAATTCGGCTTCACTTCTCCTCCACGCGCTGGATCCGTGCGCCCAGCTTCCGCAGTTTCAAATCCATTCTCTCGTAACCGCGATCCAAATGGTAAATACGATTCACCTGCGTCTGGCCTTCCGCGGCCATGCCGGCGATCACCAGCGCCGCGCTCGCCCGTAAATCGCTCGCCATCACCGGCGCGCCGCTCAACGGCCGGCCGCCCTTCACAATCGCGCTCGGCCCTTCAATCTCAATGTCCGCGCCCAGACGCGCCAATTCGCTCACGTGCATGAAGCGCGATTCAAAAATGCGTTCCGTAATAATGCTGATGCCCGGCGCCAGCACGAGCAGCGACATCATCTGCGCCTGCGCATCCGTCGGAAAACCGGAGTACGGCAGCGTCGTGACGTCTGCTGCCTTTAATTTTTTCCCGCGGCGCGCAACCATGGTCCCGCCGCGCAGCTGGATGGAGACGCCCGCTTCGTTCAATTTATCCAGCACCGCGCGCAAATGATCCGGGCGGCAATTCTTAATCGTGATTTCGCCGTCGGTGGCGGCGGCAGCGATCGCAAAGGTCGCCGTCTCAATGCGGTCGGGAATGATTTTATGCTCGGCGCCGTGCAACTTCTCCACGCCGGTAATGGTAATCGTCGGGCTGCCCGCGCCGGAAATTTTCGCGCCCATCGCTATCAGGAAATTCGCCAGGTCCACCACTTCCGGTTCGCACGCCGCGCTTTCGATCACGGTCACGCCATCCGCCAGCGTCGCGGCCATCATCAGGTTGGCGGTGCCTAATACCGTGGAGCCTGCCCGCCCGCCGAGAAAGGTTGTCGCGCCGGTCAATTTTTTGGCCGACGCATCCACGTAACCGCCCTCGATTTTGATTTTTGCGCCGAGCGATTCAAAACCCTTCAAATGCAGATTGATGGGGCGCGCGCCGATGATGCAACCGCCGGGCAGGGAGATCCGCGCTTTGCGCAAGCGCGCCAGCAGCGGCCCGGCTACGCAAATCGAGCCGCGCATCTTGCGCACGAGATTGTAATCCGCGTAGCCCTGGATCTTTTTGGCGCGCACATCCAGCGTGCCGTTTTCAAATTTCGTCGCTGCGCCGAGCGATTTCAGGATCTGCGCCATGAAGCGCGTGTCGCTCAGGTCCGGCACGCCGCGCACGATGCACGGTTCGTCTGTGAGCAGCGTCGCCGCCATGATGGGCAGCGCTGCGTTTTTACTGCCGCTGATGGTCACTTCGCCCCGCAGGGGCACGCCGCCTTTGATTAAAAAACTTTCCATGATGCGATTAAAATTCTTGCGCGCTGACTGTAATCGTCTTTCACCGCTTCGACAATCCACTTTTCATTTTCGAAAATTTCACGAATTGCCGGCGCCTGGCCATCGCCAAATTCCAGCATGATCTTTCCGTCGGATTTTAAGAAGGGTTTGGCCTGCGCGGCGAACATCCGATAGAAATCCAAGCCATCCGCCCCGCCATCCAAAGCCTGGCGCGGGTCAAAATCGCGCACTTCCGGCTCCAGCGTTTCAATTTCCGCCGACGCGATGTACGGCGGATTACTGATAATGAGGTCAAACTGCATCTCTTTTGACACTGCCGCGAAGCCATCACCCTGCAGAAATTCGATTTGGACGTTGTTTTTTGCCACATTTTCATTCGCCAGGGCCAGTGCTTCCGGCGAAATATCCACCGCAGAGACTTTTGCGTTGGGACACTTCGCTGCCAGGGCGATGGCAATGCATCCGGTACCCGTGCCCACGTCCAGCGCGGTTGGCGATGGCAAGGTGGATAGAAACGTCCACCCCAGTTCAGCCAGGATTTCTGTTTCCGGCCGCGGCACGAGTGCTTGGCGGTTCACTATTATCTCATACCCACAAAACGAGACGGAACCCGTGATATGCTGGAGCGGTTCACGCTGGCCGCGGCGTTTAATTAATTCGCGATAAGAATTGGTTTCGTCGTCGGTAAGGGCGCGCTCGAAATTCAGGTACAATTTCATGCGCGGCAGTTTGAGCTGATGCGCGAGGAGCAGTTCGGCCTGCAGGCGCGGGGATTCGACGTCGCGTTTAGCGAGAAATTCTGTGCTCTTCTGGATCGCTTCTAAAACGGTCATGCGAATATATTCCGTGGTGGGGCGAGACACCACACGCGTGTGCTGCCGAGCCCTGACTAAAACCCCGTAGGGGTGACATATTTGTAGTTAAAAGGCTCAAACCACCCCACCCTCGACTCCCGCCGCGCGGGACACGCTCGCGCTCAGAGCGAGCGTATCTAATTTTGGTCGTTATTTGGAAACTGCGGTCAAACCGAAAGCGCCGGCGGCACAGTATTTTGCTGCTTGAGCCGGTCGTGGGCATGAATGAGCAGGCCGATGGAATAAACAATGTAATAGCCGCAAGTCAGGCCCACGATAAGATAGGTCAACGGGCTTTGCCCCGCCGGGGGATGATGTCCGGGCGCCTGCATGGTGCCTTGCAAAACAATCATGCGATAAATCATGCGGCCCACCAGCAGCACTGACAGCGCTACGCCGATGCGGGTGTCCGGCACAAAAAAATGCCCTTCGTTCGTGGTTTCAAACCGGGTCAATTTCAGCCCGAGAAATCCCAAAAGAATTCCCGGCACCAGGCCCCCGCCAAAACCGGCTAAAATCAGCGGGTTAACCAGCACGCCGGCCACGATGATCAGCACACTGACGAGGGACAAAATCACCAGGCGGACAATGGATCGCCAGGGCCGTAAAGGCTGCCTCCCGATGCTGCGCCGCACGCGCCGATAGATGCCCCAAACCATTAAACAGCCAAATACAATATAAAACGTCACCGGTTGGTGCATCCGGTAAGACTGCCAGAGGCGTTACCATTGTTCAACGCTTTTGGCTTCCGATTTCAACCACGGATGGACACCGATAAACACGGATGCCCAACGCAAAAAGACGCAAAGGTACAAAGGCATTTGGATATGGTAGGCTGCGCGACACGCGTGTCCTGCCGCGCTGCCTCTGCAAAAGAGAACACACGCGTGTGCGCGGGAAACCCCTTACACTCCTTACATCGTTGGTAATCAACAACTAAAGTCCTTACACAACTCCTTACATTTTTTGAAAAAGCCTTACACCGTTGATGATCAATGATTTAAAGCCTTACACTAACGATAAAGTAATTGTTGAAGCCGGTTAACCCAAGCTGAGAAAACCTATAAAGTAGGAAAGGGCTTAGCCTCTCCAGTTGTGTCATCGACGAGAACGATCATTGAGGGTCTAAATATCCTGCCGTCAGGTTTACGCAATTCGAATATGACGACCCACCCATTGGAGGGTGCTGGTTTTTTTCGAGCCTTGGAAAACGTTGCCTTAAAGCCTTTCATATCAATTGTATCAATATACTTCTCGGCAATCGTTTTGGCGTCGGATTCATTCACGGAATACTTCCTCTACATACCGGGAACGTTTCACCCCTTCGCCAGCTTCCTCAACTCCGTTTTCAAAATCTTTCCCGTCGCATTCTTCGGCAGAACGGGCATAAAGATGATCTGCCTGGGCGTTTTGTAATTCGCCAGCTTGTCGCTGATGAATTGCAGGAGCTCCTTTTCCTGCAACGTTTGCCCATCCGCCGGAGCCACGAAGGCCAGCGGCTGTTCCCCGCGCCGCTCGTCCGGCACGCCGATCACCGCCGCTTCTTTCACGCCCGGATAATGATAAATCACTTCTTCAATCTCGCGCGGATAGACATTGATGCCGTTGACGATGAGCATGTCTTTCTTGCGATCGGTAATGAAATAATAGCCGTCGGAGTCGCGATGCCCCACGTCCCCGGTCAACAGCCAGTCGTTGCGGAACGATTTTTTGGTTTCCTCCGGCTGGTTCCAATAGCCCTGCATCACGTTGCCGCCGCGAACGCAAATTTCTCCCGTCTCGTTGTCGCCGAGGATTTTTCCGTTATCATCCTGGATGCTCATTTCCACATTGGGAATGGGAATACCCACCGAACCGGGTTTGCGCACGCCGTGGATGGGGTTTTTCGAGACGACCGGGCTGGCCTCGCTCAAACCGTAGCCTTCCAACAGCGGGGTTTTGAATTTCTCCTCAAACTCGCGCAGCGTTTGCATGGCCAGCGGCGCCGAACCGCAGATGAAAACGCGGATGGGCAACGGCGTCGGTACCGGCGCGGCCACCAGCATCCGGTAAAACGCCGGCACGGCGGGCAGGATGGTCGCCCTTCGCGAAAAAATCTCCATGAACGCCGCGCGCGGCTGGCTCAGCGATTTTACCAGCACAATCGTGCCACCCACCGTGAACGGCAGAAAGATGCCGACCGTCATCATGTACGTGTGAAACAGCGGCAGGATGACCGCCAGAGAATCGTCCTCCACCGCTGTCAGTAATATCCGGCAGCTCTCGACGTTCGTCATCAAATTCCCGTGTGAGAGCATCGCCCCTTTCGGCCGGCCCGTCGTGCCGGAGGTGTAGATAATCACGGCAAGATCTTTCTCAACGCGGTTGGAGCTGATTCCTGCGCCTCCCGGCAATGAGCCAATCTCTTCTGCCTTGAGCATTTTCAATTGCGGCCGCGCCGCTGACAGTTCGGAAAAATGCGCGCCCAATTCTCCGTCCGTAATCAAAACATCAATGCCCCCGTCATTCAAAATGTAACCCGCCTCGGCCGGCTTTAAAAAATTGTTCATCGGCACGACCACCGCGTCTGCGAATAAAATTCCGTAGACACTCATGATAAATTCCGGACAATTTTTCAGCCACAGCCCCACGCGTTCGCCGGGTTTGACACCCAGAGTGTTCTTCAAATGCGCGGCGACCGCCTGCGCGCGCGCCAGCAGGTCGGCATAGGAGAATTCCTTGTCGCCGAAATAGATGGCGACCTTTTGCGGATGTTTTTGGGTGCTATCAGAAAAAGCAGTGGCGAGATTCATACTGCGATGGTAAAAATACCGCGCCGTTTTGCAACTGGCAATTATGCGCCGGTTCTGCTAGAAGGTACGCGAAATCCCCCGGGGAAGTGGATCGATAGCAAAGTGATTGATACTGAGGAAAAACTGGTTGCGTTCCTGCCTGAACTGCGCGCCGCCCAATGGGTGTCGCTCGATACCGAGGCGGACAGCCTCCATGCTTATCCCGAAAAGGTCTGCCTCATCCAAATCAGCATCGCCGGCCACGACTGTCTGGTAGATCCCCTGTCCGAAATCAAACTCGACCCGCTGTTGGATGCCCTTAACGCGCATGAGCTCATTATGCACGGCGCCGATTACGACCTGCGCCTGCTCGAGAAGCATCATGAATTCATCCCGAGTTCGATTTTCGATACCATGCTCGCCGGGCGGCTCCTGGGCGAACGCCAGTTTGGCCTGAGCGCGCTCGTCGAGAAATTTCTCGGTGTTAAACTGGATAAAGGCTCGCAAAAAGCCAATTGGGCCCAGCGTCCGCTCACTGAGCGCATGGAAAAATATGCCCGTGCCGATACCCACTATCTGAAATCGCTGGCCGATAAATTACGGTCCGAACTCGCCGCGAAAAAACGTTTGGCCTGGCACCAGGAATCCTGCGCCCGGCTCATTGAGAATTGCACGCGCCCCCAGGTCGTCGATGAGGATGCCGTCTGGCGGATCAAGGGCAGTACCCGCCTCAGCCGCGCGGCCCTGGCCATCTTGCGGGAGCTCTGGCGCTGGCGCGAAGACGAAGCTGTGCGTGCCAATCGTCCGCCGTTTTTCGTCCTGAACCACGAAACGCTCGTAGAAATCGCCACTACCGCCGCCACGCATCACCCGGTCGAAAAATTAATACCGCCACAAATGTCCCCGCGCCGGCGCAGCGGCTTGCTGGAAGCCGTGAAAACTGGCCTGGCCGTGCCCGCTGCGTCCCAGCCGGAAGTCCATCGCCACCATCATCAGCGGCCGGACGAAGCCGAGTTCAAGCGTTACCGTGACCTGGAAAAAATCCGCGATGCCCACGCCAACGAGCTGGGCATTGATTCCACGCTCATTGCCAGCCGCCCGACGCTTGGTGATTTGGCCCGCGATTGGGATGCCAATGCGCCCCTGCTCATGAAGTGGCAGCGGGAGTTGTTGCAGAACACGTAGCAGCGGTCCTTTTGGGTTGTGGCGTCGTTTTCGCTCAGTCACAGGGCGCTTTGGCCATGCTCCTTCGCTCAAGCCTCGCCACAACCCAAAACTCCCCGCTGCTGAAAGACGGAACCCTAGAAAGATATTGTGACATTGTGCCGGCATTGTTTAATTTGGCGTGATGCAGCAAACGACATTGACCCTTGGCCATTCGCCTGATCCCGATGACGCCTTCATGTTTTACGGCCTGGCGAAGGATTTGATTCCCACGCACGGCTTCCAGTTCCAGCACATTTTGCAGGACATCCAGACGCTGAATGAGCGCGCCACGCGCGGTGAACTGGACATCTCCGCCGTCAGCATCCACGCCTACGCCTACGTGAGCGATAAATACGCGCTTCTCCCCTCTGGCGCCAGTATGGGCGACGGCTACGGCCCGATGCTCGTGGCCAAACAGAAGTTTTCCAAAGCCGAAGTCGCCGGAAAAAAAATCGCCGTGCCCGGCACCATGACCAGCGCTTTCCTGGCCCTGCAATTGTGGCTCGGAAAACCGGCGAAGGAATTCAATTACGTCGTCGTTCCGTTCGACCAAATTTTCGCCACGGTAAAAAGTGGCCAGGCTGACGTCGGCCTCATCATCCACGAAGGCCAGTTGACCTATAAAAATGAAGGGCTGGTGGTGTGCGAAGACCTTGGTATTTGGTGGAACAAGCAGAATGGCGGCCTGCCCCTGCCGCTCGGCGGGAATGTCATCCACAAAAAGTTTCCCGTGGATGTGCGCCGCAAAATTTCCAACATCCTGACCGGCAGCATCCAATTCAGTTTGGACCATCGTCCGGAAGCCGTGCAGCATGCCCTGCAATACGCCCGCGACATGGGCCGCGACCTCGCCGATAAATTCGTGGGCATGTACGTCAATCACTGGACGCTCGATTACGGCGATCGCGGACGCGAAAGCATTCGTCGCTTTCTCGGCCAGGCCTTCGAGCGTGGCATTATTCCTCACCGGCAGGAACTGGAGTTTGTGGAGTAACGCCAGTGAGAGCCGGTGAGGTGAGCCGTCCTCAATTCTCATATTGTGGTAGCTGATTCTGCTGGCAACTAACTGGCTCATTCGCTTTCATTTCAGTGTGAATCTTCAATCCGCCAGCAAGCAGCATCCGCTTTCCAATCCGATTGTGATTTACCTGTTGCTGGCGCTGGCCACGCTTTTTGTCTATTCCCCGGTCAGGAACTACGGCTTCCTCGATTTCGACGATAACGAATATTTCTTCAATAACCCGCACACGCTTGGCGGACTTACCTTGGCAAATATCCAATGGGCCTTTACGACCGATGACACCGGCAACTGGCATCCGCTCACGTGGCTTTCGCTGATGTTGGATGTCCAACTTTTCGGCCAGGGCGCGGTCGCACCGCATTTAGTCAATGCCCTGCTTCACATCGCCAACGTCATTTTAGTTTTCTGCCTGTTCCGGCAGATGACCGGTGCGCTTGGACGCAGCGCCATTCTCGCCCTGCTGTTTGCCGTCCATCCTTTGCACGTGGAATCCGTCGCCTGGGTGGCCGAACGCAAAGATGTTCTGAGTTCCTTTTTTGGTTTGCTGGCCTTGCTGTTCTACGCGCATTACGTCGCGGATAAAAAGCGACGCTCTTTAATGGTTTTAGCCCTTCTCTTTTTCACGTGCGCCCTTATGTCCAAATCCATGGTTGTTACGCTGCCATTCGTTATGTTGCTTCTGGATTTCTGGCCGCTACAACGCTTCAGCGTTTCATCACTAAGACCGTTGCTTCTCGAAAAGGTCCCGTTCTTTCTGCTGATTTTTGTCGACTCCATTTTAACGTTTCTCGCCCAGCAGAAAGGCAATGCCGTAACGTCGTTGAATCGGTTTCCTTTGGACATGCGCATGGAAAATGTCTTCGTTTCCTACATCCGCTATCTGGGCAAAATCTTTTGGCCGGTTAATCTGGCTACCCCTTATTCACCTCTCCGCTACTGGCCCGCGCTGGTTGTTTTCGTCTCCGTCGTGCTGTTCGTTGCCCTTTGTGTGGCGGCGGTGAAGCTAAGAAAACAATTCCCGTATGCTTTCACCGGCTGGTTTTGGTTTGCCGGAATGCTCGTTCCGGTGATTGGGCTGGTCCAGGTGGGCGCGCAATCCATGGCTGACCGCTATGTTTATCTTCCCATGATCGGCGTTCTCCTGATTTTGGTTTGGGGCGCTGCGGAATTTTTTGACCGGAATCAAGTCCCGCGCGGCGCGATTATTTTCGGCACCATTATTCTTTGTTTTGCCCTGGCTGTGCGTGCGCGAAACCAGCTCGGCTTCTGGCAAAATGATGAGACGCTCTTTGGCCATGCGCTGGCCGTGACCACGAATAACAACGTTGCCAGTCATAACCTCGGCTATTGGTACGAGAAGAATGGGCAAGCCGATAAAGCCATGGATTACTATTTCGATGCGGACCAGCTTGGCTCCCGTGACCCAAATAAATTATATAACGCTGCCAACGCCTTCGCCAAAATCGGACATTGGAATGAAGCCATCAAAGTTTATCGACGCGCGCTGGAACTGTCTCCCAACCAGCCGGACGTCCTGAACAATCTTGGTTTCGCGCTCACCCAAAACAAACAGTTGTCCGAAGCGACTGCGTGCTTTGAAACAGTTCTGGCCCTTCAACCCAATTCCGCCGACGCCCATAATAACCTGGCCACGATTCTTTTCATGCAGGGAAGATTGCAGGATGCAGCGGCCCAATTTTCGGACGCCTTGCAACTGGCCCCGGGGAACTTCCAAATCTGTGCGAATCTGGCCGGGACATACGAGGGGCTCGGGCAGACCAATTTGGCCGTCCAATACTACCAGCAGGCCCTGCGCCTCCAGCCGGACAACCAAAAATTGCGCGCCCATTTGCAATCGCTTGGCGTTCCACCTGCAAAATAATCCCTTCGATTGAATCCTCCCGCCACTAGCAAATCCCACGCTCTATCCGGTCCTGTCGGAATCTGTTTGTTGCTGGCAGTGGCGACCCTGGCGGTTTATTACCCGGTCATCAACTACGGTTTTATTGATTATGACGATGACATTTATTTTTTTAATAACCCCCACGTTCTCAGCGGCCTGAGCTGGGCAAATATCGAGTGGGCATTCACCAGCAGCGAAGCCGCAAACTGGCATCCGCTGACGTGGCTTTCGCTGATGCTGGACGCGCAACTCTTTGGCCATAGCGCCGTCCATTTGATCAATGTTCTGCTTCACATGGCTAATTCCATTTTAGTCTTCTGTGTGTTTCGGCAAATGACCGGAATGCTCTGGCGCAGTGCTGTGTTGGCGTTGCTGTTTGCAGTCCATCCTTTGCATGTGGAATCCGTCGCCTGGGTGGCCGAACGCAAAGATGTCCTGAGCGCGTTTTTCGGTTTGTTGACCTTGCTGCTCTACGCGCGCTATGCCGCCGATAAAAAACGCCGCGCGTCATTCATATTCGCTCTTTTGTTTTTCGCCTGCAGCCTCATGTCCAAGCCCATGCTGGTGACAATGCCGTTTGTTCTGTTGCTACTGGATTTTTGGCCGCTGCAACGCTTCAACCCTTCGTCTGTGAAGTATCTGCTCGTCGAAAAAATTCCATTCTGCGTATTGTCCATCGTGACTTCCGTGGTGACCTATATCGTCCAGGAAAAAGGCGGAGCGGTGTCTTCGTTGGCTAAAGTTTCCCTGGGCCAGCGAATCGAAAACGCCTTCGTCTCCTATGGTCTGTACCTGGCCAAAATATTTTGGCCGGTCAACCTGGCCACTCCCTATCCGCCCTCCCATTACTGGCCGTTCGGGATCGTGATTTTTTCCGTCGCGCTGTTCGCCGCTCTTTGCGTTGCGGCCGTGGTGTTGAAACAAAAATACCCCTTTGCCTTTAACGGCTGGTTTTGGTTCGCTGGAATGCTGGTTCCGGTCATTGGTTTGGTGCAGGTGGGAGTGGCCGGCATGGCTGACCGTTACGCATATCTTCCACTCATCGGCGTTCTCATCGTCACAGTTTGGGGTGCGAATGAAATCTTTACCAAATTCCAGGTGCCGCGTGGTGGCATGATTTTCATTGCTACGTTTTTGATTCTGGCCTGTGCTGTGCGCGCGGGAAACCAGGTCAGGCTTTGGAAAAATGATCCGGCGCTTTTTGGCCACGCGCTGGCCGTAACGAAAAATAATTACGTTGCCAGCCTCGACCTCGGCTTTTGGTACGCCAAAAACGGGCAGGTTAACGAGTCCCTGCAATATTACAGCGACGCGGTGCGCATGAGCCCTGACAATGCCACCGCCTGGTACGATGCCGCCGATGCCTTCGCTAAACTTGGCCGCTGGGACGAAGCCATTCCGGATTATCGCCGCTCGTTGCAAATCGCGCCCAATCAGCCGGACGTGTTGAACAACCTTGGCTTCGCGCTTGCGCACGCAAAGCAACTGGGTGAGGCCGCCAGTTGTTTTCAGACCGTTCTGAAGCTCCAGCCCGATTCGGCTGATGCCCATAATAACCTCGGCACGCTTCTTTTCATGCAGGGAGACTTCAAAAGTGCCGCAGCGCAATTTTCCGCCGCGCAAGAATTATCGCCGGAAGAAGTTCGTTTTTGTGTCAACCTCGCCGGGACATACCAACGGCTGGGAGAAACCAACCTCGCGATTCAGTGCTGGCAACAGGCCCTGCATCTCCAGCCGGGCAACCCGCAATTCCGCGCCAAATTGCAATCCCTCGGCGCTCAGCCGGAAAATTAAGGATCCCGGCCTCTTAAAGAGCCCTGATTTCTTCACCTTGCAACGCCGCCACTAAATCGAAGACGTCCCGTTGCAGGCAAAACTCAACATCTTCGCGGAGATCCGGAATCGACAGCAGGCGCTGGGCATTTTCCGATTGGCTGATGGCTCCCGGCAGGTCCCCTTGCACCTTTTCAAATGCAGCCAGCGCCATCTGTGCCGGGTCGGATAATTCCATCACTACATCAGGACCCCAGAGCTTTTCGCAAAGTGCGCCTGCGGCCAGCACATCTTCCAGCGCCACATTTTCCCCCGTGCCGGCGCAAACGATCAGGACATTTTCAATTTTTTCTTCACCAAGAAAATTTGCCGTCGCGCCCAGGTTCAAAAATGACGCGGCTAAAACCATCTTCGCCCCGGTGCAAGCGCGCAACGCCCGCGTGCCATTGGTCGTCGTCGAAACGATCGTTTTGCCATTCACCTTTTCCGGCGCGTATTCACGCGGCGAATTGCCGAAATCAAATTCTCCCTCGGGCGTTCGAATTTTTACGCCCTTGCGCTCGCCTCCCAGTAAAACCTCCGGCCGCCGTTTTCCTGTTTCCAATGCCTCGGAAATTTCGCTCACCGGGATAATCGCCGTCGCACCATTCTTCAACGCGGTCACAAATGTGCTCGTCGCCCGCAGCACATCGAACACAACGCAAACGACCTGCCTCAGATCACGTCCTGCCAGGGCCGGCAATTCCATCGGGGATAATATGACGTCAATTTTCATCGCTCCTCGACTTAATTTCAATCGACCGCTCGATTTTATGAACTCGCTTCATGGCTAGTTTCTGTATTTTTGGCTGCAACTGTTGGGCGTGCTCCGTCCAATAGATCTTCCAACGCTTCAGCTCGGCGACACTCATGGTATCAAACCGTTTTTCAAAGTCCCGTAACTTGGTAAAATAAGCCATACCGTCACTTTTCTTTTACTCTCTTATATTTACTCACACCCGGCACCCAGCGAAGCAGACAAAGGGCGGCATAAGCCAGGATTTGATTGCCAAAGATGAACGGGCCATTCTTGTGAAAGAATTCCTGCACCGCCGGGCCGACCACGGCGGCAGCCGCCTCGTAGTTGTCCGCGTGGGCCTGCGTTCCCGCAAGGCCGCCCACCACTCCCCCGATAATGCTGTTGGTCACAAAACAAAACGGGAGGAACCATAAAAAGCAGAAAAATATTCGTGAAAAAATACTTCGTTCTTCCATGTCAGTCGTATTCATCATTGCTTCTTTTTCGTCCGCATATAGTGAAAGAGATACTGCTGCGTGTACCCCGCATGCGGGCCAAAATGTGTTGCGGCTAAATGGCGCAATCTTTTTTCACTCGCCCGCCGCTTCGGAAAATACAGCGTCTGCAAGGCCCGCTCCACCCAGACGTCCACCGGAAACGCCGAATCAAATCCGTACGCGAATAACAAAACGCAATCGGCAATTTTTCCGCCCACCCCGCGCAACGTCATCAATTTCTCCCGTGCTTCTGCATAAGGCAAACGGCCCAGCGCCGGCAAGTCCAGCTTGCCTTCCGCAATCTCCCGCGCCGTGGCCAAAAGGTTCGGTGCGCGAAAACCCATCTTGCATCGCCTTAAATCCGCCTCCGTCACACTGGCGATTTTTTCCGGCGATGGAAACGCATAACGCAAATTTCCTGCGTCTTCGCCGGCCAGCTCTTCCCCAAAACATTCGCACAGGTGCGCCACAATTTGCCGGATCTGGACGATCTGTTTCGTTGACGACAAAATAAACGACGCCAGGCATTCCCACGGCTCCTGCCGCAGGACCCGCAATCCCCTGCACGCGGCCACCGCCTGATTCATCGGTTCGTCATTGGGAAAGGTCCGTAAAACCATTTCCAAATCAATTTCTGTTTGCAGAAAGTTCCGGAGCCAGTCCCAATTTTTAACCGGCATATCCGTTCCGGCCCAAATGCTGTCGCGTTCCTGTTTCAGGCGCACCAGATTTTTTCCAACCACTCCCCGCCACAAACCATTTTCCTGCCGCCAGCGGAACACCTGGCCCGAATCCAGTGTCGCCGCCAAATCATAATCCTGCGCCGGCAAAAAAATCTCCGATTTCATCACTGCAGATTGTAGCACGCCCAGATATGGACCCGGTGATAGACCTGCCCTTTCACCAGTATTTCCCGGTGCCCGAGGTCTTTGATTGTTTCAAATTCAGGATACACTTGCGGATGCCACCCCGGAAAAGGCGGCTTAGTCGGCGCCGGAGTTAAAGTGACCGGCTCATGCCGCAGCCATTTCCCAATCCAGCCCGGTTCCGGTTTGCCGACACCCGTATCGATGATAAAAATGGCATTTTCTCCCTTGAGTGCAGGGATTGCGCGATAATTATATTCCGGCCAAAAATTAAATTGAGACGTCGGCGGGTCCGTTTCATAGCAAAAAACCATCGGCATTTTCAACGCCGCGGCCTTGCGCGCCGGAGGCGAGTAAAATGTCAGCTCCCCCGCCATGCCATAATCCCCGGCGATGATAAACGCCGGCTTGCCCTCAGCCTCCAGCTTTTCACGTTCCTCTTCCATCATCCGCGCAGTCGCGTCCCAGCCATACAGGCGGCTGGATGGATTTACGGCCGGCGGCAATTGCGCCCCCGCGATTTTTCCGACCAGGTCCGGGTCATAAATCACCGCGACCGCCAGGAAACCCACTATCAGGCCGGCGGCCAAAAACGGTTTTACCAGCCGCGAACCCGCCTGTAACTGCTCGTTCCAATAAAGCACCATGAGCAAAAACATTCCCGGCACCGCCGGCGCAATCCAGTTCGGTTGAATGTTTGAATGAAGGGAATAGACCAAATGGCCAAAAAACACCGGCGCGCTCATGCAAAATAAATACAACATCAGCGGTTGTTCCTGGCGCTTCTTCCAAAACGCAAATGTGGCCCACATCGCCCCCAGGAAGAAGATCGGATTGAGAATCCCCAATTCTGCGCCGATAAAATTCCCCAGATATTTCAGCGTCGGTTTCCATGCCCTGTCCAGCGCCGCATTTCCTTTTACGTGGCTGATCGTCACCCAATGATTTTGCGCGTTCCAAATGATTACCGGCAGCAGGCAAACCGCAAAAATCAAAAGCGCCAGCCATGGCCCGGGCTTTCGCAATTGAATTCGCGACGGCTGCCACAGCGCAAAAAAGATTCCAAAACAAGCGATCTGGTACAGTGCGTTATATTTGCACAGAAACGCCAGGCCCATCGCCAGGCCCACCGCCAGCCAATCCCGCGTTTGCCCGTCCGGCTGCACCGCGCGCCAGCCCGCCACCAGCGCCAGCGTCCAGCACAACACCTGCGGCGGATCCACCGTGATGATGACCGAGCCCACCGCCAACAGCGGGATCGCATTGACGATGAGTAAAAACCAAAAAGCCACGCGGCCGCCGCCCTGCCCGATTTCCTGCGCCAGGAAACGCAGCGTCACCCAGCTCAGGATGGCCGCCAGTAACGGCGAGAAAAAGCGCACACCCAGTTCCGTATCCCCGCACAAGCTTGTCCCCACAAATTGCAACAGCGCGATCCCCAGCGGCTTGCTGTAATACGATAGCGCCAGGTGTTTCGACCACAGCCATTGGTACGCCTCATCGCCGCTCAATTGCATCCGGCCGCTCGCCAGGAAAATCCATCGCCCGATCAGGGAAGCGGCGATGAGCAGGTATCCCAGCCGCAACCAGTGTGAGTCTTCCGTTTCCACCGTTTCCACTTGCGGCCCGCATGATTCGGGATTCAGCAGCGATGGCATCCGCGCGTGCCAAAGCGGAAACCATAAACGCCCAAAATATTGCCACACCGTTTCCACGATTACCGCAATGGCCACCGCATAGCCGCCGCCCAAAATGGCCCCGGCCAAAACATCTCCCGGGTAATGCACGCCGTTATAGACACGCGAAAAAGCCACTGCCATCGCCATGAAAGCCATCGGCAGGATCAGCCATTTTTTCCTGCGGTAAAAAATGAAAGTCATCATCGTCGCGGCGAACCAGTTCGCCGCGTGCGCCGATGGCATGCTTCCCGAAGTCGTGCAGCCCAGGCGTTCCACCACATTTGATAACGCGATGCAAGGTCGCGGACGGGCCACGGCGTGCTTGATGGTGTTTACGATCAACCCGTCTCCAATCGCCACCGCCAGCAGGATCATCATCGCGCAGATTCGCGCCCGCGCATTGCCAAAAACCAGCGCCGCGGCAAAGGCCACTACCACGGCGGTGATGAACCAATGCATCGCGCTGCCCGCGCCGCTCAGCACCGGCATCACCAGGTCAAAAAACCAGTTGCTCAGCGAGCCGTTGATGAAATGAAACAGCGCCGTATCCAGCGCTTGCAGCCAGTGCATGGCTGCCAGTTTAATAATCCTTAACCTGAAACAAAATCATTTCGCTCGCAATTCCATCGAAGTTTGTTATGCTTATCGCGTACAAAGGAGTATGATGAAAACGATTTTTTTCTGGCCGCTCTGCGCGTGCCTTGCCTTGATTTGCGCCTCTTGCGTTACCCATCCGCAACGCGCGGAGCTGGCTTACGAACAGGGCGTCGCCTTCCTGCATTCAGGGCAGAATGAGCAGGCCTTGAAAGCCTTTGATGTCGCCGTCGATATGGACGACGATTCGATTTCCGCGCACATGGGCCGCGCCGCTGCCCAACTCGCGCTGAATAATCCCGCCGGGGCGATGAAGGATTATGACCGCGTTATCGAGTTGAATCCCACCAACGAAGCCGCCGTCTATTATCGGGGGACCTGCCGCCTGAGCCTCAAGGATTTTCACGGTGCCCTGGCTGACTTTAATGCCGCCATCCAGCTTAATCCCAACGACCCCAACGCGGTTACCTATCGCGGCGCCGCCTGGCTGGGGCTGCACCAGTGGGAAAAAGGAACGGCCGATTTCGACCGCGCCATTTTATTGGCGCCGAATAACCCCGCTCCTTACCGCTTTCGCGCCGGAGCGGAACTTGAACAAAAAAATTATCAAAACGCATTGTCAGATGCTTCCATCGCCATCCAATTGGACCCTGGCGATACTTACGCCTGGCGCATCCGGTCTGAAGTAAAGTCACAGCTTAATGACCGCGAGGGCGCGATGGCTGATGCTAATAAAGCCGTCGAATTGCGGCCGTCCGACGGCGCGGCTTATCTCGCCCGTGCGCGTGTGGAAGTGCACCTCGGCGATTTTTCCGGAGCAGAAACCGACATCGCCAAAGCGATAAAAATAAATTCCAACAACGCGGAGAACTATGCCGTCCGCGCTTCCCTGGAACAAAAACGCGGCCAGACGAAAGCGGCCATCGCCGATTATGAACGCGCCCTCAAAATGGCGCCGCACTCGTCCGAAGCCCCGGACTATCGCGCCGCTATAAAAGATCTCGAACAGAAATAATGCGTGACCTCTCCTTTGAGAGAGAACGCATGGTGAGGGGGCAGCCCCTCACCATAAAAGCCCGATCCATATCGGGCCGTGCGCATCTAATAGGGTTGGCCAAAAATCACTTCGCCGCAGTCACCGGATATCCCATTACGGATAACATTTTTTCCCCGTACCGCGTTCCCAACATTTGGTAGCCCTCAGGCGTGAAGTGCAACTGGTCCGGGGCGATCGCCGGGCAGCCCGCCGAGGAGATGACATAGCAGTTGGGAATCGTTTGCGGCAGGGTATCAATGATCGGGTTCATGGCCGCGCATTTGCCATTTTGATCCGCATTCACGACTTCGCCCGCCAGCAGAGGCACTTGTTT
>DATJXK010000281.1:0-12851 GCA_035500235.1 Pseudomonadales bacterium
GAAAGGCAACTATGTACTTCATCATTGGCGGCGACGGAAAACAATACGGCCCGATTTCCGAGGCCGATCTGCGCAAATGGATTGTCGAAGGCCGCCTGAACCAGCAATCGCTGGCCCGGACGGAAAGCGAAACGGAGTTTCGCGCCCTCGCCACCTTTCCTGAATTTGCCGTGGAGCTGGGAATTGCCCCGCCGGGAATCGCGGCGCCGCTGGGAGCTCTGCCGATGAGCAACGAAGCCGGGGCGGGGAAACTCACCGTGCCGGCCATCGGCCTCATCGTGGCGGCCATCCTGGGCATGTTACTGGATATCCTGGATTTATTCCTGCCTTCCACAAAATTGATGCAGAGCTTTTTGGCCGGGATGCAGCAGCAAAACGATAATCCGCAGTTCAACGATATGATGGCCAAACTGCAAACTGCCGGGCACAGCGCCTTCGCCATTGGCAATGATATCTTCCAAATCATCATCGAAATCCTGATTTTGGTCGGCGCTCTCAAAATGCTGAAACGGCAAAGTTATCATTTTGCCTACGCCGCGGCTATTATGTCCGTGATACCCTGCATCACGTCATGCTGTGTTTGGCCCCTGGGACTGATCTTTGGCATTTGGGCGATGATCGTCCTGTCCAAACCGGAAGTAAAATCGCAGTTTAGTTGATGCGGGCGCCGCCAAAACTTCCGTTGACCAGCGATCAGGCATGGGGTTATACCCTGCTGAATGTTTCGATACCGGGATGGGGCTCATGGAAAGCCGGGCGAAAGTTCACGGGTTTTGGTGAAATGTTTATCCTGATCGCCTGCCTTTTTTTATTTGGCATGTGGTTCTTTCAGTATATGAACCGCGTCTTCCAGTCGGAATTGGGAGAAGATGCGCTTCCGCCGGTGCCGCCGAACTGGCTATGGCAATGGGGCATCGTCCTGTACGTCGTCAGCGTGGTTTGGACCGTTGTCACCAGCGTTAGCATGGTGCGCGAGGCGAAGGCGCACGAAGCGGAAGTGCGCCGGAATACGCCGCCGAAACTGGCTGATTTGCCCAAACCGCCGATACTTTGATGAAGTCTTTCGCAAACTAAAACCCGAGGAACGTTATGTATAAAATCATTGGAACCGACGGCCGCCAGTACGGCCCGGTGTCAGCGGACCAAATCCGCCTGTGGCTGGCCCAAAATCGCGCCAACATGCAAACCATGGCCCTCGCCGAAGGCGCCATTGACTGGAAACCGCTGAGTTTATTTCCGGAATTTGTCTCCGACTTTAAACCGGCTCCGCCGGCGATGCTGTCGCATTATCCAAATCCGCGCGCTTCAAACAAAATTGGCGCGGGCGTTTGCGGCATTTTATTGGGGTGGCTGGGCATCCATAAATTTATCCTGGGCTACACCAGCGCGGGACTGATCATGCTGCTGGTGTCGTTGCTGTCATGCGGGATGTTGTCGGGCGTTGTTTGGCTTATCGGCCTCATCGAAGGAATTATTTACCTGTGCAAATCCGATGATGAATTCGTCCGGACTTATGTGGATAACCGGCGCGAATGGTTTTAGAGACGGGAGCAGCGGCTCTTTTGGGTTTTGGCTTCGTTTTCGCTTAGTCACAGGCCGCTTGCGGCATGCTCCTTCACTCAAGCCTCGCCAAAACACCAAAATTTCTCGCTGCGGAACAAGCTATAGTATTTCTTCAAAACGCTCTAGCTGGTTTAAATCCAAGGGAAGGTCACTTGGCTGCTGACGGCGCTGCCACAGAGTTTGTTCGCGGCAAACGCCCAATCCAAATCCCGCTTACGCCGTATTTCCATTCCAATCCCTGGACACCCGGTGGGGCGCCGCCTCCGGCGCGTACCGCCAGCCGGTCGGCGGGAGTCATTTGTTTCACCCAATCTTCATATGCCTTGCCGTCGTTGAAATTCCACAGAATTTTGTGGTAAACCTCGAAGTCCTCTTTCGGCATCCAGGTCGGTTCAAATCCCAGCATATAACGCCAGTCGCCATTTGGGTTTTTATAGAACGTCTGGTAAAAGAGAGACATGTCCGCCGTGTAAAAGATGCCGCCTTTATCCGGCATCCAGCCCGCCAAATCCGGGTTGTCCTCCGTCAGGTATTGTTGCGATAAAGAATTAGTCCACCGGCTGTTAAAATCGCAAGTGATTCCCAAATACGTGGCCGCGCCCAGGAGGCAAACCAATCCCAGCCGCCGCGGAGAATCCGCCTCAAGGCGCGTTTCCATGAACAATTGCAAATCCCACGCCATCATCACCATCAACGCCGGCCAGCCCCAGTCCGACCAGAAACGCGCGACTTTGAACGCCAGGATCCACGTCATGCACGCCAGCCAGAAGGCCGGGTCGCGCGTCAGCGGTATCGTTTTTAACTTCGCAATCGAGCGTAAAACCAGCAGGCTGCCCACGCCCATGAGCGCCCAATAATCCCCGCTGAACGGTTGCAATTCCGACGCCATCGTCCGCTGGGTCTCATGCGCGCCTACTGCCAGGAACGCCAGTTGGAGCGCCTGCACGGGATATTCGATGGGATGTCCCGTCAATACGCTCCCGATGATGACACCGATCACCCAGCAAACACCGAAGGCAATGCTCCAGCGGAATTCGCCCGCCAGAAAGAACGCCGTGATGGGAAGCACCCACAAATACCATGGGCCGTGGAAAAATGTAGAAATGGCCACCAGGGCAATCATGAGCGCCAGCGCCGGCTTCTGCGGCGGCTTTTCGCGGCACGTGCGCCACAGATAAAGAATCGTTATTAGTGCGGCCAGCGTAATGAGGTAGGGCCTGCCCAACGTGAAACGCATCGGAATCAGCCCCAGAATCATTGCCGCCAGCATCGTTGCCAGCCAGGCTTCGGGCCGCCTCAACCATGCCAGTCCTGCTAGGTTCACGAGGGCGAACATGGACACGACGGAAAAAATCACGAGGTTTTCCGCATTCCAATTTTCCAATTTGTGGAGAGTCGTGAGCAGCCAGTTCCAGCCATATTCGTGGTCCATGCGATAGACCGGGCTGAGCACGAGGATTTCCGACCACGACTTGCCGCTGACCGCCTTGGCCGCGTGGCGCAAGGCGTCATCGCCCGGCAAATAGCCGTAGCCGATGATTTTCAGCGGAATAAAAAGAACCACCGCAATGGCAATCGTCCAGGCGATGAGCGGCACATAACGGCGAATGGGGTCGAGGAATGCGAGATGATTGGTATCGTCAGCCATTGACGACGTACAAAGAAGAAAGAATTCAACGGCGTGTCAATCTAAATGCCGATGCTGTCATGGAATTGCGAGACGATTGGTGGCCAAGCCACATTCTTGAAATTTCCATTGCAAACATAACATGCCGCCAACCGGGTGAACGCCACCGTCTCCAAAGGCAAAGAGGCCCTCTGTTAAATGGTGGCGTGCGTCGGAAAAATCAAGCGGAGTGTTGGATGTAATCTCAAATATTCCGGATTTGATGGGAACATTGTCGACGGTGAAGTTATCATCTCCAAAAATGACCATTTGCGGGTCCCGTTTATTCAGGTCCAAATTGACAAAGTAGCTGATTTTGCCCGTGGTGTTGGTGTCTGCCGGGCAATGGAAAGCGTTTGGGTTCTTCACCACATTGGACATGGCGTTAAAATCAATCCAAGCATTTCCCGCATTATTCGTAACCAGAGTCAGCATGACACATTGCGTGCTCTCGTAGTTTTCCCAAAAGCCATAGGCGTGGCCAATCTGTCGTAAATTGTTTTCGCAACCAATTCTCAGAGCCCGCTGATGGTTGGCCAGATAGACCGGCCGGAGAAGCAGTGCGACCAGCACAGCAAGGACGAGGATAACCAGCAATACTTCAACCAGGCTCCATGCCTGGTTTCTTGGATATGGCAGGCGCGGTTTCATAAACCCGCGGCAGACTTGCGTTTAACTGTTGGAAGAACCGGAACCTTTGACAATCAGGACAATAACCAAAATGGCGATGATCAGGATGGCCACGGCGGCGCCGATCCAGAAGGCCATGTTTTTGCTCTTTTTCTTCTTGGTAAAAGCGCTTTTGTTGTCGAAGACCGCCGTCACCGTGCGTCCGCCGCCTTCCAAATCCTGCATACTCACACCGCCGGTCGCCGCCCGTGCCGGTTCTTTCTTCGGAGGAGGAGTCGCCGCCGGGGCTGAGGGGGCGGATGACGCGGGTGAAGACGGTGTCGATGGACTGCTTGCCGGGGCACCCGGTGCGCCGGCCATCTCCAGCTTTAATTCAATATTGCCCAAACGCAATGTTTGTCCGGGTTTCAGGACGCGCTCGGTAATTTTTTCGTTATTAATGAAAGTGCCGTTCGTTGAATTCAGGTCCTTCACCAGGACTTCGCCGCCTTGCAGCAAAATCTCACAGTGCCGGCTTGAAACCGACGGCTCGGCGATTTGAAAGGAATTGTCCTCAACGCGACCAATAGTGGTTCGCTCCCCCAGATCAACGGAGCGTCCAGCCATGCTTTGGGTCAGGACAACAAGTTTGGCCATACTTAGTTAAGTGCGATTATGAAATTCAGACCGTTCCAAGTCAAACGGAAATTGTGAATAACATAGGTTCTGTGACAAAAAATTCAAGCCGGAATCCATTCAAAGTACTCTACCCCTTCTTTTCAATCAGGGTACGGAACTCTCCGAACAGCGGAGTCGAGTCATGGGGACCGGGTGACGCTTCCGGGTGATATTGCACGCAGAAGATCGGTTTGGTCTTATGCCGCATGCCTTCCACGGTCTGGTCGTTCAAGTTAATCCGGTCAATCGAGATGTCTTGCGGCAAACTTTTCGGATCCACCGCGAACCCGTGGTTCTGGGAAGTAATTTCCACTTTGCCGGATGCCAAATCTTTGACCGGCTGGTTGCCGCCGCGATGGCCGAATTTCAATTTAAAGGTCTTTCCGCCGAAAGCCTGGCCTAAAATCTGGTGCCCGAGGCAAATCCCGAAAATCGGAACGCCCGAATCTACAAGGGTTTTCACTTCCCGGACAATGTAATCCAGTGCTGCGGGATCGCCCGGGCCGTTGGAGAGGAAAATTCCGGCCGGCTTGTGTTTGAGCGCTTCCTGGGCTGAAGCCGTGGCCGGCAACACCTGCGTGGCAAACCCATGCTGGCGCAGACGCCGCAGGATATTGTATTTCATGCCGTAATCGAACGCCACAATCGGGATGTCCGCCGGGGGCAACGGCTTGTGGTTTTTGCGGGCATCAACCTTTTCACTGCCGCGCACCAGGTCAAACGCCGCGCTTTGCTCGTCTTGTGCGTCCCAGCGAAACGCTTTTTTATGCGTGACTTCCTTGACGTAATCCACGCCTACGAAGACAAATTCTTTGGCGCGCCGCACCGCTTCGGCCTCGGAGATATCTTCCGTGGTAATAAATCCGTTTAACGCGCCGCGCACCCGTAATTTCTTTGTCAGCGCCCGTGTATCAATGCCCTGGATTCCCGGGATGCCGTTTTTTTCCAGGTAATCCGCCAGCGAGACGTCCGCCCGCCAATTGCTGACCACCGGCGAGAGTTCGCGAATGACAAATCCCGCTGCGTGTGGCCGCCACGATTCCACGTCCATTTCGTTGATGCCGTAATTACCGATGAGCGGGTACGTCATCGTCACGATTTGGCCTTTATAGGATGGGTCCGTCAGAATTTCCTGGTAGCCCGTCATTGAGGTATTGAAACACACCTCGCCACTCGCGGAGGCACGTGCGCCAAATCCCCGGCCGTGAAAAACCGAGCCGTCTTCCAGTGCAAGAATTGCTTTCATCAAAACCGCGAGAAATTACGATAGAACTTTCCGCGAAGCAAAAAAAAAGCGCGGCGAATATTCACGCCGCGCTGGAGAATGTCCCGACTATTTTTGTTTCGCCTTGTCCAATTCGTCGATGAGCGCCTTGGGGCCGCCTTCCAAATAGCCCACTTGTGTCCAGACCACCGTGCCGTCCGGCTTCAATGCGATCAACGTTGGGTAGCCTTCGATGTTATACTTTTTTACCAGCGCCGCATTGGCGGCCTTGAGGTCATCAGATTGTTCCTTGTGCTGTGGATAGTCCAGTTGGACCAGGACCAGGTTTTTCTTTGCGTAATCGGCGAATTCCGGCTGGGAAAACGTGTCCTTATCCAGTTTCATGCACCAGCTGCACCAGTCCGAGCCGGTGAAATCCATCAGTACGAGCTTGTTTTGGCTTTTAGCCTGCGCCTCTGCCTGGGGGACATCGGTCAGCCAGGTCAGGTCGGCAGCGTGAACCGAGACAAATGCACAGCAGGCCAGCGCAGCCATAATGATTTTTTTCATGTATCTATTCCTTTCGTTGAGTATGAGTTCCGTTAATCAGACAGCGGCCAGGTCACTTTGTTCAGCCCAAACTCTTTTTCCGGCCACGATTGTCGCGACCGCCCGGCCTTTCAGTTTCCAGCCGTTAAAAGGGCTGTTTCGGGATTTGCTGGCCGATCCCTCCACGCGAAAGGTCCAGTCCACATTCGGATCCATCACCGTCACGTCCCCATCCGCGCCCTGGCTCAGCGTTCCTTTGGGCAAATTCAGCAATTTAGCAGGAGCCACGGTGTATTTCGCGATTAAGTCTGGCAGCGAAAGCCGTTTCGTGTGGACCAATTGCATGAGGGACAGCGCCAGTTCGGTTTCCAGGCCGGTAATGCCAAACGGCGCGTAGTCGAATTCCACTTCCTTCTCGTAATCACAATGCGGCGCGTGATCGCTGCACAAAATCTCAATCGTGCCGTCGGCAATGCCTTCCAGGATGGCGTCACGGTCGCGCGCCGGACGCAACGGCGGGTTCATTTTGAAATTCGTGTCGTACGCGGGCCAGGACGGCAATTCGCCGGGTTGCGACTGCGCCAGCGTTTTGCCGTCGCCACTCCAGAATTTTTCACTGCCGGCAATCGCCGCGTCCGTCAGCACATAATGATGCGGGCAGGCTTCCCCGGAAATCGGCACGCCGCGTTTTTTGGCTTCGCGCAGCAGTTTGACACTGCCCGCGGTGCTCAAGTGCTGGCAATGGATTTTTGTGCCCGTCAATTCTGCCAGCAGGACGTTCCGCGCCACAATCATTTCTTCGCCCGCTGCCGGCCAGCCGCGCAATCCCAGGACTGTACTCCAATAACCCTCGTGCATCACGCCGTCTGTCACCAGCGAATAATCCTGGCAATGATCCATGACCGGCAAATCAAACATCTTCGCGTATTCGCACGCGCGCCGCATCAGTTCATTGTTCTGGATGCAATGGCCGTCGTCAGTCACCGCCACCACGCCCGCCCGTTTGAGCGAGCCGATTTGCGCCAGTTCTTCGCCGGCGATGCCTTTGGAAATGGCCCCGGACACGAAAACGTTGATCACGCCTTCCCGCAAGGCGCGCTCACGAATCAATGCCACTGTCCCGGCGCTATCAATCGCGGGTGACGTGTTGGGCATGCAAACTACGGAAGTAAATCCGCCCCGCGCGGCGGCGGCGGTGCCGGTGGCCAGGTTTTCTTTGGCCGTCTGTCCCGGTTCACGCAAATGGACATGCAAATCAATCAGGCCGGGGCAAACGATTTTTCCAGTGGCATCCAGGGTTTCTGTTCCGGCGGGAGCGGAAAGGTTATTTCCAACGGCGGAAATTTTGCCATCCGTGATTAAAACATCCGCGGCAGAATCAAAATGGTTCGCGGGATCAATCACGCGTCCGCCAGTCAGAAGCAGCGAATTCATCGCGCTAAGCATAACGCGGGGACGGGGTGAAGGCAAGCCGGCGTCCCCTGTGATTTAAGCTACTGTGGCCGCTTCTGTTGCAACAATTGGCGCGCGGGCTCCACGCCCAGGTCAGCAGCTTTTTGCAGCCACGCGTTTGCTTTCTGCTCGTCCTGAGGCACGCCATCCCCGGTGTGATACATGCGTGCCAGGTATAAGCAGCTCATGCCGTCCTGCGCATCGGCCGCCTTTTGCAACCAGCCTGCCGCGGCGGTATGGTCGGGCGGCCCGCCTTCGCCCGTGAGTTGCATCTGCGCCAGGTTTTTCCACGCCGCCAACTCGCCCAGTTCCGCACCTTTTTCGTAAAATTGCCGCGCTCGCGTTTTGTCCAAAGGCAATCCGCGGCCGGTCTCGTAAGCGTAGCCAATCACGTAACAAGCCCTCCCATTCGTTACTGCGGCATCGGATTTTTCCAACATCTCCAGATCCCGTGTGATGTCAACTTGCGTGCCGCCCAAATTCGCGTTGAAATACTGAATCGCGAGATTGATTGTGCCTTCCGTGTTACCAAACTCCGAAGCCTTTTCATAATAGTACGCGGCCCTGGCGGGATCAACCGGGACGAATTTGCCCTGGGCATAGATGAATGCCACCTGGTTGCATAAAGCGCCCAACGCCTGCTCCCGGCTGAGCGAGCCATTGTTGCCAGAGGCAGCTACGGGCAGGTTGCGGTCATTCAGATCGCTCTGGTCAAACTTATAGAGGAGATTGCGAAGATTTCTGACGGCGCCCGGGCGGTTTTCTTCCGCCGCCTTTTCCCAGAAGGCAATTGTCGCGCCGGGATGTGGCGCTTGCACAAAGCCCGTTGCCAGCATGGCCAGGAATAGAGCTGCCCAGCCACCCATGTAGGCCAGGTTCATCTTGCGTGGATTGACCGTCTCTTCCCAGCGACTGAATTTTCCCGTCAGGCCCTGGACGGCAAAACGGTCCAGCAGCGGCGTCAACAGGTTCAGGGCGGGGACCACTAACAGTTTGTCGTAGAAACTGGGCGCTCCCACTCTCTGGAGGACATACTCGGCCACAAATACTCCCGCCCCATAAAGGCCGCCGAAAATGATTTTGCCCGGGCTCCGGCGCGGGGTGGTCGCGGGATCTGTGATCAGGAGATGCAACCCGAGAAAGACGGCCACGGGAATATTGGCATCAACGAACAGATAGACGCCGGTTATCTTCGTATAGGCCAGGGTGAGCACGACAAGCACGGCGGTGGCCGAAAACGTCAGCAACGTGACGGAAAAAAAGTACTGTACGACCAGGCCGCATAAAAAGATTTGCGTATAGAGAAAGGGCGGCAGCGCCTCAGTCACAGCGATTTGCGCTCCCCAGGTGATTCCGCTGGTTCCCGTGGCCAGCAAAATCAGCGAAACAATCGTCAGGGCAAACGCTGATGGATTGAAAATGTGCGTCAACCTTCCGTCCCGTTGCCAGCGGACAAAATGTTTACCCAGCACACCGAGCCCCACCATCAGGAACTGGAAGATAAACCAGTCGTCACGAAACCACATGAACAGGCCGGTGCTCAAGATGATGGGCCATGGCCCGTAGCCCAGCCGCCAGGTCTGTCCCCGCGACCAGGTCAGTAATGCGTCAAAAATATAAAGAAATACGATCTGCGAAAGAATCAGCGGGATTTCCGGGAAAACATTTGGCCAATACCAGCCCCAGGAGATATAGATGGTAGATTGTACCAGTGCCTGGATGTAGTGTGATTTCACCGGCACATACTCCCAGGCGAAGCCGGTGCCTTTCCGCCTGGAGGCCAGGAAGAGGGTCAGTTGCCAGCACAAAAAGAAGGCCGCGCATCCCAGGTAAGCCCAGGCTAAATGTGGATTGGTCCGCGCCCGGAAAAGAAAACCCAGCGCCAGAAACACGCCGGTCAATATCAATGGCAGCGCTAGGATTCGACGCGTCCGTCGCACGGGGGAAACAGCCGATGGGCTGTGCCTTTTAGCAGTCGCGGAAGGCATATTCTGAGTGGGTACGTGGCCACTCTAGCGGTAGTTTATGGGGCGTCAAATTGAAAATTATACCATAGAATGCAAGGGGATTTGCGGGAGTTTACGGAGTTTTTAACTGCTTTTGTGCAAGTGATTCGGCGCGAGGGATTAAAAACAAAGAAAAGGTCGCCTGACACTGCGCGGAGCCGGCGTCATTGACAAGGCCAGCATGGCTGTTATGATGGATTTCGGTTTTGCGGGTGTAGCTTAGTGGTAAAGTTCCAGCCTTCCAAGCTGGCCATGTGGGTTCGATTCCCATCACCCGCTCCATCTTTTTTTCAACGGGTTAATATTAATATTCATTGATTCAAATTTGCTGAAACATCGCGCACATGGCCATGCGCTGGATTTCATTTTCAAAATTCCCGGGTTTCAAATTTAGGGGCGAACGGTCTGATGACAGATCGGTTCGCCGCGCGAGGCTTTATGGCGTGGGGTTGGGCAAGAGCGGCACGCATTCATTGGCGGCGATGTTTTCCGGCAGCCTGCGGGTGGCGCATGAAGCGGAGGCCGGTGAATTGATCGAGAAAATCCTGGCCTGGCGTCATGGCCAGCTTAAGGAGGAAGATTTCCATGCCTGGCTGCGGGCGCGTGACCGCCGGCTGGCCCTGGAAGTGGATGCATCCTGCCTTAATCCCTGGCTGCTGGATTTCCTGTTGCGCGAATTTCCGGACGCGCGGTTTGTGCTGACGATTCGTGATTGTTACTCATGGACCAATTCCTTTTTAAATCATTGGCTGCGCCAACCGGCGACGGATGCGCGCTGGGCCACCCTGAATGCCATGAACTTCGGTTCCATCGACGGGCCATTCGCGCCGGCTGAGCAACGGTTAAAGGAATTAGGATTTTATCCCCTGGCCGTTTACTTGAAACATTGGGCGAAAAAAAATGGGCGGATCGTGGAAAAAATTCCTCCGGCCCGGTTGTTGGTGGTGCGGACGGATCAATTGCGCGCGCGTGCCCTGGAAATCGCGGATTTCGCTGGGGTGCCGCACTGCATGGTGAACCTTGACAAAACGCACGAATTTTCCAATCCGGCCAAACAGGACTTGTTGCGACAGATTGATCGGGATTTTGTCGAACGGGAAGTAGAGCGATGCTGCGGCCCATTGATGGCTCAATATTTTCCGGAGATAAAATCGCTGGCAGAGGCACGACTTTGAGGGGCTTCCGGTCAAGGGAGGCCAGGCTCGAAATTTTTATGTAACCAACCGGGGCATTGCCCCATCTATCGAACCGACAAACGAAACGATTTAATTAAACCATGAACAAAAAACTGTTAAAAATATCCTTATTAACCCTTGTTACTGTTGCTATTACGAGCTTGAGCCTGATTTCCCGCGCGGATGATACCACGGCACCGGCCGCTGATAAACCGGCCAAATCCAAGTTCTCCGGCTCGGTTACGGCCGTAGACGCGAGCGCGAAGACGTTCACTGTGGATGGCCAAACCTATACAGTGACCGATGGCTCTAAAATCAGCCGAAACGGCAAATCGGCGACGCTCGCGGACGTGGTTGTGGGCGATCCGGTCAAGGGTTCTTACACGACGGGCGCCGACGGCAAGCTGGACGTTACCAAGGTCGGTTTTGGTAAAAAAATGGGTGGCAAGCATAAGCAATCGGACGCGAGCACCAATGCTCCCGCTGCCACTCCGCCTAACTAATAATTTATTTTTAGTTTCCATCAGGGCGCTGGCAACAGCGCCCTTTTTTCTTTTCTATCGCGCCCGGAGAAAAGCGCCTTTTCAGATTTCGCGTTTACTGGCATTTTGGGTGTGAACGAATGCACACCCACTGCGTCATTGGCTCTGGCCCGGCGGGTGTGGCTTGTGCCAGCGCACTCCTTGCCCACGGCGCGAGTGTCCTCATGCTGGATGCGGGCATGGAACTCGAGCCGGATCGCGCGGCCATCGTCCGAGAGCTGGCGCAAAAAAAAGTTTCCGAATGGCCGCCGGAGCGGGCGGCGCGCATTCACGGCAAGCGCGGCGCGGAGCTCAAAGACCTCCCGCATAAAAATGTTTTCGGCTCGGATTTTCCCTACCGTGATACCCGCGAAAAAATTCCCTGGCGCGGCGATGGCGCGTTACTGCCATCGCTGGCGCTCGGCGGTTTGAGCAACGTCTGGGGCGCAGCCATGCTGCCGTTCCGCGAGAGCGATATTTCAGATTGGCCCATTCGCCGTTCGGATTTGGATGAGCATTACCGCGCCGCCGCGCAAATCACGGACATCTCCGTCCGGTGTGATGATCTCGAAGAGCTTTTTCCGACGTACGCGGCCAATCCCGTTGCGCTGAAACTGAGCGGGCAGGGCGCGTTGGTTTTGGAAAATCTCGGGCGCCATCGCGATGCTTTGCGCGCCCGCGGTTGGCACTTCGGCCAATCCCGGCTGGCCATTCGCGCTGTCGATTCGCCACGCGGCATCGGGTGCGTCTACTGCGGCCACTGTATGACCGGCTGCGTCTATGGCTGCATTTATAATTCCGCCAACACTGTCCGGGAGTTGCAGCAAAACAAAAATTTCCATCACGAAGGCAATGTTGTCGTGACGAAACTGCGAGAAAGTCCCGGCGCGGTTTCCATCGAAGGATTTCATCGTACGTCGGGCCAGGCTCTTTCCTTTGGCACCGGCCGGGTCTATCTCGCCGGTGGTATTATTCCCACTGCCCAAATCCTGTTGCGTTCGCAAAATGCCTATGACCAGCCGCTGACCTTGCGGGATAGCCAGTACTTTTTATTTCCGATCATTCTCGCGCGCGGTGTTCGTGACGTCCAGGCCGAGGCGTTGCATACATTGAGCCAGGTGTTTCTCGAGCTGAACCATCCGCGTATCAGCCCCCGTTCTGTCCATCTGCAAGTTTACACGTACAGCGATTTCATCGCCGGCGCCGTCCGGCAATCGCTCGGGCCATTAAAAATATTCTCGCAGCAAATCCTGGAGCGCCTTGTCGTTGTGCAGGGCTATTTGCACTCCGATGATTCGGCCACTATCGGGATGACGTTGCGGCGTGACGGCCAAAAAGATTTGCTACAGCTTGAACCTCGCCTGAATCCCCAAACACCCACGACAATTAAGCGGGTTTTAGGGGAAGTATTGAAACAATTTCGCACTC
>DATJXK010000282.1:0-5178 GCA_035500235.1 Pseudomonadales bacterium
CAGTGGACATCTGGGTTAAGGTCGGCTATTCACTGCAAATCAATAGCTGCTTTATTTATTACACCACAGATGGCTCAAATCCTGACGGCGGTTTTGGCATTGGCAAAGGCACGACACAAGTTGTGCCGGCGTTTTTTGTCAGCCGGGACAGCGTGACAAACAACATTGATTGGTGGAAAGGCACTATCCCCGCACAACCGAACGGCACGCAGGTGCGTTACAAGGTCGCTTTATTCGACGGCGGCAGCTATGGAATGTCTGCGGGCGATACGACCGATTGGCCGAGCATCGCGCCGGTAACGAACACCGACATCACCGGTTCGAAACTCTTTGGCCTCACGCAAGCGACGATTACCAATTTCAATCCAACTACCGCCGTCGTGTGGTATCACAATGACCTCAACCCGGCCAACACCTACACTGGCCTGCAAACTGGTTACCATATTATCCGCGCACGGACATTCCTTTCGCGCCCCGGCCAATCGAGCGTTTACAATACGTTCGCGCAAACGTTTTATTATGATGGCTCCCTGCCCTCGGGCGTAATTACTTCGCCGGCCGGCGGCACAACCATCTCTAACTCGACTTATACCATCGTCATTCGCGGAGACAGTTCGGTGACCGAGGCGGACGTAAACATCCAGGACGGTGCCACCAATACTTATGATATTTACACCGGGCAGGCCAACGGCATCGGCACCAACTCCAGTGGCCAGCCGATCTTTGTGGCGGCACAATCAGTCACGCCCAATCCCACACTGAGTGCGCAGTATCCGAATTATTCGCAGGAGTTCCATTTGAACTTCCCCTTCGTGCCAACAGGCGGTGTGGTGAACATCACAGTGCATCTCAAGGAATTGACCTCTTCGCTGTATGCTAACCGGTTTACGACGCTCAACGTCTCTTTCAATGCACAAGCTCCGACCCAATACGTTACCATTTCCAACCCATCCCAGGATGGCCAGGTCGTCACATTGCCCAACGGAGCGCCGTTCACCATCCAGGCCTGTTTCACGACCAACCTCCTGAACAATCCCAGCAATTTCTGGATTTTCATCAATGGCGCATTCCAGCCTCGCGGGCAAAATAACAGCCTCTACACGATCGGCGGTTCGGGTTGTGGGCCGGGAATGCAAATGATCAGTTATAACTGGCAAAATCCTGTGATCGGCACCAACAGTATCGAAGTGCTGTATAGCAACACGACGGCCACGGTCATCAGTGACATGAAATCGGTCATCATTGCCCGATCCCTGCAAATCACGAGCCTGACGGGAAATAACCAGCTCAACTGGAGCAGCGCGCCGGGCCTTAATTACGAAGTCCTGGCCACGACGAACCTGAACGACCCGTTCGAGCCTATTAGCGGGGTGATTCCCAGCCAGGGAACTTCAACCTCTTATACGGATCAGACCTATACCAATACCATTCCGCAGAAGTTTTATGAAATAGAACTTTTATCGTCGCCGTAATGGTGAATTTGGAAGTTTGTGTCCCAATACTGTATTCGTTATCGTTACCGATGCATTACGGTGACTATTACCTAAACCTCCAATTTTTCGTGCCAACCGCACAAATATGCGGTAGGCTGAACCTTAATTTCCTGATAAAATCAAAGGCCCTTCTATGAAAAATAAAACTTGTGGCAAAAACGTGCTCCTCACCGCGTCCACAGCGCTCATCGCTTTGGGATTTTCCGGCGCAACAGCCTTTGCCGCCGCGACGGCCTCAGATACCGCCGGAAATTATACCGGCGGCTTATGGAGCACTACTCCTCCGAACAATGGGACTGGTTTCGGCGCATGGAGCGTCAACGTGCAAAACAATAACAATCCGCCTTATGCCGGCACTTACCTCGCCGGCTCGGGCGACACGCCGATTGTCGATGGTTCAGGCAATGCCTGGGGCGTTTACGCCAACTCAGCCCAGGGCACTACTTTACCCAGTGTTACTTTTACGCGCCCTTTCACCGCCGGCCCCCTGAGCGGTTCGACGTCGTTATTTGACCAGACTTTTAGTTTCAGCATAAGCAGCGGCGGTGTTGGTCCGAACCAGGGACTTTTATCAGCGGCGGTAGGAAGCGCCTTTCTTTTGGAATACAACGGCCTCGCCAGCGGCGACAACATGTTTTTTGGCGTTGATGGAGCCACACCCCAGGCTATCGCGGTTAATTTCACCCAATTGAACGCGGGACTCAATGTTTCGCTGGCCGTGAACGGAGCCGTCAACAGCCCGAGCGAAAATTACACCCTGACGATTGCTTCGCTTAGCAACTCTCCTTTGTACACCCAAAGCGGAACCTTTGATGCTTCCAGCTTTAACACGTCACAATTTCAATTTACTGACTTAAACACGACAGCCAATGGTTATTTTAACAGCCTGAACTTGTCGGTTGAGTCTGTTCCCGAGCCCTCCTCCGTGGCGATTTTCGCCATGTCCGGCCTGGGGATGTTGCTGGCCTTCCGCCGCAAAAAATAATTTGCGTTGAAGTTACTAGAAATACTCACATAGTTCCCTAAGCCCTGCAGATGTGGGGCTTTTTTATTTGCCTGTCATTGTGATGTCCACTAAAGCCGCAGGCGGCATAAACAGATTATTGCTCATTTACGTCACTACCATATAAATAACAGTTCATCGCCCGCTTTGCTGAATTAAGTTCCGCAGTTCCGCGTTTAAATTTTCCGACTTCTGCAGTTGTTCCAGCGTGAGGTGCATGCGGTAACGCCAGTAATGTTTTGGATCGGCAGGAATATTGATGCGCTCGGCTTGCACATTAGCGCGGCGTAACTGGCCGTTCATGCCCATAACATCCTGCAACTGGAAAATGCTCCACATGGCGGGTGATGCCAAATGCTGCTGCACGACGGCCTGGACAATTTCCGGACCGGCCTCGCGCGGTGCTTCCCCCTGCCCGCCCAGTTCGCGCTGGTAAAATTTTTGCGTCAACGGTGCCTCTTCTTCCCACCAGCCGCGAATGGTGCTCATGTCGTGCGTGGACGGCGTGACAACACTCAAATACGGCGCATCGGCAGGCCGCGAAAATTCCTGGCCCATCTTTTTGGGCATGCGCTGGATTTCCAGGCTCAGCAGGCCGAGATCGCGCATGACGGACGGCACGCAGGCTGGTACGAGCCCGAGGTCCTCGCCGCAAATCAGCATGTTGGTGACGCGCTTGAGCGCGGGCAGCTTGCGCAGGGACTCGCGCTTCCAGAAATCATCCTGCCGCCGGAAGAAATAATCTAAGTACAACTCGCGCAATTTTCCCTGCAGGTCCGGTGGCAACGCTTTGAAGGACGTCGTCTTCTCCATGTCGAAACGGAAATGAAATTTTCCGTCTTTCTCAAACAGGAGGACATTGGTAATCAGATCGAACACGCCCACTTCCAGCAGAGCATCGCGCTTTTTCTGCGCGGCAAAATAACGTTCCACCTGCTGTTGCGTGGCATATTCCGGCCTCATTGAATACGTGCCGTTGCCATTCGCATTCAGGAAAGTGCTTCGCACCATGGCGCCGTGTTCCTTAAAGATTTCCGCCAGGACGGCGTCATTGATAAATGGCTTCGTGAAACGGTCGCGATCGAAGGCGATGCCGCGCGCTGCGAATTCATTCATCTCCACCGGCAGCGCGGGAACGAAGCAACCCAGAATGCCTTCCACAGCGTGCGCGGGAATGGTCCAGATGCGGAAGAAACCGAGGATATGGTCAATGCGAAAAGCGTCGAAGTAATGGCGCATCTGCATGAAGCGGCGTTTCCACCAGGCGAAGCCGTCGGCCTCCATGCGCGGCCAATTGTAGGTGGGAAAACCCCAGTTCTGCCCTTTAGCGGCGAAGGGATCGGGCGGCGCGCCGGCCTGCGCGTCCATGTGAAAAAGTTCCGGCTCCTGCCACACGTCGGCACCGTGGCGAAACACGCCGATGGCGATGTCGCCTTTGACAATGATACCATTGGCGCGGGCATATTCGGTGGCTTCCTTCAGTTGCTGGTGCAAATGAAACTGGATGAACAAATGAAATGCGACGTCGTCGTTGTCCTTTGCGAACGCGGCGATTTTATTCGCATCATATTTTTGATGCTCCGGCCACTTATTGAAATCCGCCGTGCCAAATTTATCGCGCAACGCACAAAAGGCGGCGTACGGCGCCAGCCAATGTTCGTTTTCTTTAATAAACGTTTTGTATTCCTGGGAGTTAAACGTGGCTGCTTTTTGCGACGGAAAAATTTGTTTGAGGAAATCGAGTTTGGTTTTGATGACCGTCTCGTAATCCAATTCACCAAGGGCATTCAACGACAGGCGTTGGGATTCGAGCGCAGTAAGAAGTTTTTTGTTCTCAGCATTTGCGACGGCAGCCAGGTTGAGATAGATGGGATGTAATGCAAACGCAGAAATGGCGGCGTAGGGATAGGAATCGGCGCTGGTACGGGTCGCCGTAGTATCGTTGACGGGCAGGATTTGGATCAGTTTCAGGCCAATTTGTTTCCCCCAATCGGCAAGGGGTTTCAAGTCAAGGAATTCGCCGACGCCAAAACTCTGCTCGCTGCGCAGGCTGAAGACGGGAATGGCCACGCCCGCGCCGCGCCATGGTTCCAGCGGCAGCCGGATAAAACCGTCATTGATAATGATGTGCTGCGCTGGTGCCGGGGAATCGTTGAGGACACGGTCCGCGCCGTCCTCGAATCGAATGAAGGTATTCTTTTCGACATCAAAGACACCATACTTGTAGGTGAGTGGAAATTTCTGGCTGCGCAAATCCAGGCGCGCGCTGAAATCACTTTCACCGGCGAGCCGGCCCAGCAAAATGGGTTTGGCCGTGTCCCAATTCCCCAGTGGCCCATCGCCCAGAAGACAGACTGTTTGGCCTTTGCCCAGCAGCGGCGCTTTGACGCGGAAAGTATGGGTTGCGTCCGATGGTGCGGGTACGCGGACTTCTGTAAAATTTTTCGCCAAGAGAACTTCCTGGAATGGTTCGGTATAAAAGACGTTCTCAACCGCGCCGGCATCATTCCACGAATCAATCACGAGCAATTCATCGCCGCGGAATTCAGCAGGCGCCAATGAGCGGTCACGACCCCAATCCTGGACAACCGAGCCATCGGCATTTTTCAGGAGATAATCGTAGCTGAATTGCTCTTTTGAGGAGGCAGGCCATTCCAGCGAAACCTGCCAGGATTCGTCATT
>DATJXK010000283.1:0-24575 GCA_035500235.1 Pseudomonadales bacterium
CTGACATTCCCATGCCAGGCAGCTACCGAATCTTCCATGGCTGCATCGGAGAGCGGCGGAGTAGCCGTGGCAGTCCCTGCTTTACCCATCACCCAAGCTCCCTGATTCTCGCCGCGCGGATCGTTTTCTTCTATCCAAAGGTACCTTCGGCTCGGATGCATAATTCCGGACTGTTTGGTAATGGGCGTGCTAGGTGCATTGGGAGTGCCGTTTAAACCGGCCGCGCCCGAGTAACTGCCCCAGGAAAAAGCGCCAGGCGCAGAGCTGCTCGAACCCGGGTAAGCACTCCTGGCACGAATATCCGCGGGACAATGCAATACATTTACATTGGGAGCATATCTATAAAGTCCACCCTGCTTGTAGCCCTGGTTTAGTATCAAAACATCCGCCGCGGATGTTCCAATCTCACTGAATGGAATTTGCGGTGGAGGATGGGGACTGGCATAACGCCACGGCGCGTCCCCACTCGCACTCATACCTGTGATAGAAGTGTCAAAACAAACAAGATTGCCATGGTGATCGTCGCTGTACATATCCCAGGCCAGCCCAAGCTGACGTTGGTTGCTGAGACACGTAGCGGTCATCGCCTTCAATTTCGCCATACCCAACGCGGGCAAAAGCATCGCCGCCAGGATGGCGATGATCGCGATGACGACAAGTAACTCAATCAACGTGAAACCCCCGACGCTGTTTTCGTCACTCTGGCAACCTGACCACCGGTTTATCGTCACGGTCATAGTCATTTTGTCACTTTTGATGATTATGGCATTAAGCTACGATGTTAGGAACAATCAGTCTTCTAATTCTATTCGGTGAAGAATATTGAACACGTTTTGGGGACAGCTCAATTCCACCTCTGCCACCATCTCCAGTTAAAAAGCGGTGTGGTTGTTCAACCCACACCGCCGTTATCCCGACAATAAACTGGCCGATCGTACTCACGCGGAAACTTTTTCCCGGCGGATGCCGAACAGGAACATACCAACGCCCATTGCTAGGACGGCGACTGTCGCCGGCTCCGGGACGGCCGTAATGTCGCGAAGTTGCAAAAGATTGACCTGAGCTGACGCACCGATGTCGGCGCCACCAAATGGAGTCAACGTAAGCGTCTCCGATCCGGTGTTATCTGCCACAAATGTGCCGATAATATACTGTCCGGGGCCGGTGCCGTTGGGGCCGGTGCCGAAAGCCAAAGGGGCCGAAGTGTTGGCGCCACCGGTAAGGGTCTCCGTTCGTTCGGCCGTAATGTTGTTCCGCCCATCGTTGACCCAGAATTCAAGTTGGTAGGTATCCCCCGCCGTCATGCCGCCCCAGGTAAGTGAAATTGGTTCCCCGTAACTATAAATCGCAGTCTGCAACAAGTAATTGTAGTTGGCATCTGCGGTGTTCGGGTTGGCATAGCTACCATAGCGGTCATCGAGCCCGGAAGTACTTACCCAAGAGCCAAAAGGGCCGCTGCCGTAGGCAGCAAAGGTCACGCCGTTAACTGGATAGTAGTCCGAACGGCTAGTGCCTCCCCAATCATCACCGGGTCCCCACGTCCCTACAAGTGATCCCAACGTGCTTACGTCGGAAGTTCCCGAAATAGTAACCGGGCTTTGCCAGGTTATATTCGCGTTTTGCGCACTTGCGACCAGAACGGTCGCACCCATCATTAAGGTACAAAGAATGGTGGTTTTCATAGTTAGCTTGGGGTTTCTGTATTCATGCAATTTTGACTTTGGCTTTCCGTTTCACCGGTCGACGTGAACACTGATCCGACTCACTACCGCCTTCAGCATCACTTTCGCACTCAGGCCCTGGACATTTAACTTCTTCAATTCCAAAGGATTTCCAGTGATCATGAGGCAAGCTTACCTCACAAAGCAGGAATCGTCTTGCACTTCTCTTCGGCGAAGAATATTGAACAGACGCCATCGGGGCCGAACGGGTGATGTTACCCTGACAACCGGTGTTCGCTCCTGCTCCAAGTCAGATTTTAATCGAAAGTTGAGTGCCCATCGAGGGTGGTCGTATCCCCTTTTTTAATTTTCAGAACCACGGTCTTTCCCTGACAGGAGACCCTGCACGGATTTCCGGCATTTGACCGGATGGAAGCGGAAACCAAACGGCCATCTTTCCAAATCAAGCCCACCTCAAAATCGCCGCGCGCACACAGACCGGTTACTTTCCCCGCTTTCCATGCCTCCGGTAACGCCGGCAGCAGCTGAATGACGCCGTCCTGACTCTGCAGCAACATCTCGCCAATCGCCGCCGTCGTACCGAAATTGCCGTCAATTTGAAACGGCGGACAGGCATCGAATAAATTCGGATAAACCCCGCCACCGCCATCGTAGCGGATTTCCATGCCATTGGCCGGCTCCAGCGCTTTTTGCACAAGGGACCAGGCATGATTTCCATCGCCGAGCCTCGCCCACAGTGCAGCCTTAAATGCCAGCGACCATCCGACTCCGTCGTCGCCTCGGACCTGCAGGGTTTTACGGGCAGCTTGTGCCAGTTCCGGCGTAGTATAAGGTGAAATCTCGTCACCCGGATACAAGCCCCAGAGATGTGATACGTGACGGTGATGGGGTTCAGGTTCCTTGTATGGTTCCAGCCATTCCATGACTCGCCCATCAGGTCCAATCTGGATGGGAGAAAGCCGTGCACGCTCGGCTATCAGTTTATTCCGGAAATCCTTGTCGACACCAAGAATTTCGGACGATTCGATGCAGGCAGTAAACAGATAACGCGTGATCTCCGATTGAAATGTTGATCCGAGGGAAATCGCCGCCTGCTGACCATTGGCCATCTCAAAGTGGTTTTCCGGTGAATTGGCCGGCGCAATTACCAGCCAATGGTGTGTTGGTTCCTCAATGAGCATGTCGGAATAATACTGCGCCGAACCTTTCATAATTGGATAGGCCCACTGCAGGAACTTTTTATCTCCCGTAAACAGCCAGTGATCCCAAAGGTGCTGACAAAGCCAGCCCGAACCGCTGGTCGACGCCCCCCACGAAGCCGACTCACCCGGTGACGTGAATCCCCACGGATTGGTAATCACATGCGCCACCCAGCCTTTCGCGTTGTAGTAATCATGCGCGGTTTGTTCACCAGGCTTTTGCAGAGAGGAAATCAGCGCAAAGAGAGGCGGAGTGAGGTCCGAAAGATTGCAGACTTCCGCCGGCCAGTAATTCATTTCCACGTTCACGTCCAGATGCCAGTCACCATTCCACGGTGTATGAATTTCCTCGGCCCAAATGCCTTGAAGATTTGGCGGCAATCCACCCGGCCGGGATGAGGAGATCAAAAGGTAACGCCCGAAATTGAAATACAACGCAGCGAGACCGGGATCGCCGCCATTTAGCTTTGCCGATTCAATTCGTTTCGGCGTCGGTTGATTGGCCTCGTCGGCATCGACCGGTTCGAGATGAAGTGATACGCGATCGAAATATTTTTGATAATCCGCAATGTGCGCCTGGCGTAATGATTGGTAGGACTTGTTTGCCGCTTTATTCATATCGTTCAGCGAGGCCGCTAAAGGATCTTTGGTCTGCCGGCCGGCAAACCCTTGATAATCCGTCGCCGCCGTGATCAGTAACACCACTTCGTTCGCTTTGCTGACACTCAACCCGTTTGTTTGGACGGAGACCTCACCACCCTGATTCAAAATACGAACGCGCGCTGCGTATTTTACACCTTTGCCATCCGTGCCATTGTCCAATTGACCGGTCATCAACAATCCATCCTTTCCAACGGCAACGGTTTGAAACCGTTCCGGCCGGTCGAGGTATGCATCGAAGGAAATTTGCCCCGAGTGATCCGCTGTCAGATGCAAGACCATCACCTGGTCCGGAGCGCTCACGAACATTTCCCGATGCCAGGTGACACCACCACGCCGGTATTCCATGTGCGATATCGCATTGTTGAGATCCAGCACGCGGCGATAATTTTCAATCGGTGCGTTGGTGCCTGAGGTAAAGACCAGATGCAGGTTGCCCAAAACCTGATAGCAACCATATTGCGCACCGCCGGAACCCGGGCCTTTGCAGGTGAAGTTCGCGTTGACCAGCGCCTCCGCCTCGGTGTTTTTTCCTTCGAGCAACAGGCGGCGGATTTGAGGCAATACTTTGTAAGCGTCCGGCCGGTCGGCATCCTGGTGCGAACCGGACCAGACCGAACTTTCGTTTAGCACAATCCGCTCTTCATCCAATCCGCCAAACATCATTGCGGCCAGCCGGCCGTTCCCCATGGGACTCGATTCGGTAAAATTCCTCGCCGGGGCGTCAAACCAGATTGTGGTTTCGGAAGGAAGCGGGTCATCGACTGCCGCCTCCAACGGCGAGTTCAACAGCCAGGCACCAACAATGACGAGTTGTCCCAAGCAAGCAGAGAAAGGCAGGTTCATAATTGAAAAATGGCAGATTTTGGTTTTGGCGTCGTGCGCTATTCTTCGGTGAATGAAATTTAACGGTCAGACATCTGGCAAAACCGATGACGAGCACTGTGGAGTTTGGCAATGTCCACTGGTCCTCTCCAAAAAATGTGCTGCCGATACCTCCCGCAACCGTTGGGCCGCTTGTTCAGCCGTCAAATCACGTTGGGCCTCGGCCAGCATTTCGTAACCGACCATGAATTTTTTGACTGTGCCCGACCTGAGCAACGGCGGGTAAAAGTGCGCGTGCAACTGCCAGTGCGAATAATCGCTTTGAACGTTGGGTGCACCGTGCCAGCCCATCGAGTAAGGAAACGAGGTCTCAAATAGATTATCGTAGCGAATCAGCAGCGCGCTTAAAATCTCCGGCAACGTAGTCCTCTCTCTTTGCGATAAATCCTGCAAACGCAGGACATGACGCCGCGGCAACAGCAAAACTTCAAACGGCCAGACCGCCCAGAATGGTACCACCGCCAGCCAATGCTCGTTTTGAATCACCACGCGTTTTGCCGTGGTTGATTCCATCAAGGCATAATCAAACAACAGCGGCGAACCATATTTGCACCGATACAACGCTTGGTTCAGATCTTCCACCGCGATTTCATTCGGAATAAAATTCCCTGCCCAGACCTGACCATGGGGATGAGGATTGGAACAACCCATGACTGCGCCCTTGTTCTCAAATATTTGTACCCAGGGATACCGGGCCCCCAATTCCGCCGCCTGTGAGACCCAGGTCTCAACCACCTTCCCGATCTCGGGCACGGACATCTGCGCCAGTGTCAGGTCGTGGTATGGCGTAAAACAAATGACTCGACACTCGCCCTGCACCGGCTCCACGCGCAGAAGCCCGTTGGCGGCATTCGCGATTCCAGGTGTGTCCGGAATCAATGCGGAAAAGTCATTGTCAAACACATAGGTCGAAGTGTAATGCGGATTAAATTCCCCTCCAGCCCGCGGGTTGCCGGGACAAAGATAACACTTCGAATCATAAGCCGGGCGTAGATCCGGAGTGGTCTTCTCTACCTGTCCCAGCCAAGGTCGCTTCATACGATGGGGCGAAACCAGTACCCACTGACCCAGCAAAGGATTAAACCGACGGTGCGGGTGAAGGCCGATGTCAAAGCTCATACCGGATCAGGTGAATTTGCAGGCTGAGAGTCTGTTTGATGAACAAGACTTTGGTCGGAAGCGGATCCAACCCTCCGGAAAATCGGGAGGAGCCATTCGCGAATGGAAAACACCATGAAGCGGCCGGTTCTTTTTTTGATTTTTCGGCTCATAATATGACACGATCTGTAATCTAACCTTTGATTACGGTTGCGCCGGATGCGGGACGCGAACTGAAGATGCCAGCATCGATGCCATTTTTTCTTTCAACGCCGGCGGTGGCGAATCTGTAAGCAGTGGAAATACGCTTGCTGATTGTGTCAACGTCCTCCGCCCTAACCAGAGCCACGCAACTCCCGCCAAAGCCAGCGCCAGTCATACGACAGCCGTAAACTCCACCCTTGATGCCGATGGACTGGCAGATTTCCACAACCGCATCCAGTTCCTTGCAACTGACTTCAAAATCATCGCGCAAAGAATAATGACTGCGATACATGTGCTGGCCCACTACTGGCCAATTACTATTGCGTATGTCTTCAACGGCCAGAAGCGTGCGCTCGTTTTCGCTGATAACATGGTGCGCACGACGGTAAGCGAAAAGATCCATCTTCCGTCTTGCCCGTTCCAAGGCATCGGCAGTGGCATCGCGCAGCGAAGGAATGCCAAGGATTTTGGCTGCGGTTTCACATTGCGTTCGGCGCCCGGCATATTCACCTCCGCTCAACTCATGTTTGACATTGGTGTTGATGACCAGCAACGCGACCGAAGGATCATTCATCGGCACCAACGTGGTCTGCCTTGAGCGGCAATCGAGCAGGAGGAGGTGATCTTTCTGGCCCAGCACGGAAACAAACTGGTCCATGATGCCGCACGGTACACCGGCGAATTTGTGCTCGGCTTGCTGACACAGCAACGCTTTTGCGACCGGATCCAATTTTGTTCCGATTGCCGTTTCGAGCAAGGTAGCCGTACAAACCTCCAACGCGGCGCTGCTGCTCAGACCCCCGCCCAGGGGAACGGTACTGACGAGGGAAATATCCAGTCCGGGAACTGTCAGTCCAAGATTTTGAAACCCGGCCACCACACCCCGAATGTAATTGGACCAACGGGGATCGGCTTTGGCCACCGGCCTGGAAACATCGATTTGGGCCGCGTCACCCGCGTGCGAATCGTGAATCATAACTCGTGGCGGGGACGACGGGGAAATGTCCGCCGCCATGACGGCGTAGCGTTCAATGGCCATGGGCAGGACAAAGCCATCATTGTAATCGGTATGTTCCCCGATGACGTTCACGCGCCCCGGGGCGGCGACAATCCAGCGGGGGGGACGACCGTAAATCTCTTCAAATGGCGGAATTTTAAGCATGGGTCTGGAGGGTATTCTTTTTCATCGAGTCATTCGTGGCAGGTTCAATGCGGATGGTATATTTGACCGGCACGACCGCAGTGCGGGAAACCCGGCTGAGTACTTCGGCTTTTCGAATCGTTGTTCTTTTCAACTGATTCAGGGTTGCCGTTTCTTTAGGCAGCAGGGCATTCCACTCCGGCAGAGAGTACAAAATGATTTTAGTCGCTGGCGTTTCAAAGGCCTGTTGTTCCCGAATAACTTTATCCACGGACGCAAACGTTTCGGCAAACGGATTGTCCATGAATTCGGCGGCCAGATTGATGCCCTGCTCAAATTCGACCGCACTGAATACTCTCGATTCCCTGCCCCACGTCACCTTAAAACGGTTCGTACCTCCGTTCTTCACCACCAGCTGAAAACGGTTCAAGTCTCGGTTGAACGGCAACATTTCCAACACGCCCTTTGTGCTATTGGGGTCCTTCCGGTTACCATAAAAGCAAAACGGGTAACGCTCAGACTCAATTTCAATGTTGCCATCGTGGACGGATAATATGCGATGCCCCGACGTTGCGCTTGCCTGGCCGGCCTGAGCGTCCCAGGTGATGGTGCCGATGTCACCTGAACAACCCAATGCCTTCAGGAAGGCGTAAGCCATTACCAAATGGCCGTTGGCTTCGGGATGGATCCCATCCGGCCCGGCCAGATCGTAAGCCGGACCGTATTTTGACTTCGCGGCTTTCATTACCGCCGCCATTGGCGTATAAATGTCGGCATAGGTCACCCCCTGCTCTGCTGCGACCTCACGCGCGATGCGCGCCAGGTCGGCCAGCGTGCTGTTATAATTTGCAGCGGGATAACTCCTGCCGGGTATCCGGTCAAAAGTATAGGTGTCCACCAGCCCTGGTGAACCAATCACAATAAACCGGATGCCTCCGTCTCGAAATTTTTTGATGATCGCCTCGGTATTTTTGCGGTAAGCCTCCTGTCGCGCCGGATCAATCGCTGCATACGCACCGTCATTCATCCCATAACAGGTTGTGGCTACAGTCGGGTGGAAGGGTAACACCTCCGTATTTATTCTTTTGAGCAGACCCTCCGCCTTTTCTCCACTCCAGCCAAACTGATGCGCCTTGAGATCCGGCGCCGGCTGACACATCAAAAGATAATCCTCGATAAATACTGAATACTCCTTCTGTTCCGTGATCGAATCACCGCAAATGGCAACCGTATCACCCGCTTCTAACTCTGCCGCCGTCCCCGATCGGGCCAAAAGCATCACCACCAGCCCGACGCCTGCGGCGATTCGCATCATCAGTTTATGTCCTGTCATCATTGCTCCCTCGCTCTCATGTGCTGCTCATTGGTTCAACCGCAGAATGAAACCGCCGCGCGGAGGAACCTCGTGATGCCATTCGTCCGAATCAACCAACGGTATCACTTCGACCTTCAGATCAGCCTCCTTCGCTTCAACAACCGCAAATCGGCAGCGAAAGCTCTTGAAGGTCGACAGGTCTACATCGACCGGCAGCGGGGTACTCGTTCCATTGATGCCAGCGAGGAACCAGCTTTTGCCGGAACGTCGCGCGAAGATTGCCATTTTTCCCGGTTCACCTGCCAGACAGCGTGTTTCATCCCAGCGCGCCGGAGCGTCACGTAAGATTTTCAGCACTGGCGGTGGCAGCGATTCAAAAAATTCCGGCTGATCAGCGTAATGGACGATGCCCGAGGTAAAAATCAGCGCGGCGGCCAATTGATGCGCGGCCGTGGTCAGGCGCTGATATTTCTTCGGTGAGCAGGCAACCGGCGTCAGGTCCATCGGCCCTACGGCATTCCGCGTGAAAGGCAAAACGGTGTCCAGTTCCGCGGCCTTTTCCGTGTAACGCGGTTCGTAAAAATAGGATTCACTGCCCAAAACCGCTTCACAGGTGAGGAAGTTCGGCCAGGTCCGTTCCCAGCCGCGCGGGATGGTGCAACCGTGCAAATTCACGACCATATGACGGACGGCGGCGTCCTGCATCAAAGCCTGTTGTGCGGCAATAGCCTCTTGCCGATCCGAACACCAGAAATCCACTTTTACACCGTAAACGCCGGCGTTAGTCATTTCGTCCAATTTTGCCTGCCGCGATTTCGCATCATAAAAATCCGAGGCATAATTCCACGCCAACGGCATCACGCCTTCAGCGCGCGCATGTGCGGCGATGGGTTTTAGTCCGGTTTTCCACCAACCGGCGTCGAACAAAGTGTATTCCCAGCCCATCTTGGCGGCGAAGTCGGTAAACTCATCGAATAAATTTGTTGTGTCGGGCCCGCTGGGATACGACCACCAGGCCCACGACGCGCGGCCCGGTTTTATCCACGAGGTATCGGCAATGCGCGATGGTGGCGCCAGGTCGGTGACGAGTGTCTCCAAGGCGATGTCTCCAGCAGTTTTGCCCAAAACGATAACGCGCCATGGCATTGTCCACGGCAAACTGCATCTGGGTTCGGGACCAAATTTGTTGGTGTAACCACGCGTCGTTTCGTCGGCCAACGGAAACGCAATTCGGTAAAGTCCGCCGGTCGAATCGGGATTGAGGTGGCACGCACAATAGGATTTGTCGGTCCCAGATTCCGTCAGTAACACCCATGTTGCCGCTCCCGGGACTTGAAAGAGCGCGGGAAACGCCCAACCGACGGCTTTTTGCCGCGAATCCGGTGGCGGATCACCAGGTGAAACGTGAAAGTAAAAATCCTCGTATGCGGGCGTGTACGGGCCGGCTGCATGATAAGGTTGCAGCCAGCCGCGCGCGTTAAGTGGCAGAACAAAACCGGTCCGCTCAGACTCGACAACATGGACAGTTTCATTGGTTTCAGGAAAACGATAGCGGAAAGCGACACCCTCATCGCTCGCTGCCAGGTCAATTTCAACAGCAGCGCCGTTGGAGTTATGGAAAATCAGGCTGCGAAAATTCAGCAGGTGATTAACTCGCGGCTGGACGCCGGCGAATAATTCATACTTTTCCAACTCGCCGGTGGCCCGCCCGGCTTTTTCCAAAATCAATCCGCGTTCAAAGTCCTGATCTTCACGCCGGAGGCCGAGCGGTGATTGCGGAACGACGACCATTCCAGCTCGCATGGCCCGGTAACTCAGACTGCCGTCGACTGCCAGAAAAACCGTGATTTCACATTGCCTATCGGGAGAAAACAATGACCAGAAATTGCTTTCAGTCAGGCCGGCAGCCAAAGACATCACCGGCAATAAAACCAGCGCGGTGACGGACAGCAACGTCGGCCGAATATCTCTTAATTTCTCAGCCATGGTCATTGGGTTCACGAATAAGTATCGAACAAACTGCGAACGCGCAGTTCTTTGACGAAGTCATCCTTGCTTAATGACTGCTTGGGTTGGACCAAAATCGTCTGCGGCGAAGCCGGGATCAGGTGAACAAAATTGTCCGAGAACCTTGCATCCGTGTTTTCCAGTTCCAGCCAGGCCCAAAGTGCGGGCTTTTCGGATTCGACCGTTACCCGGAACCCGTCGCGGGAGCTTTCAACCCTTGTCGTGAGCCTCGGATCGGCCAGTTTCAATTCTTTCGGCAACGCCAGCAAGACCAGGTTTTGCGAGACTGATTTCCCATCCACGTCCATTTTCAACCACGTCAAAAGGCCGTCCGCGCCGACCTTCTGAATTTCTTTCTGAACATTGAGCGCTTTGACCTTTTCACTTTTCCGCCCCTGAATCTTCACCTTAAATGACTCCTGCGCGAGCGATTTGCCGTCCAAATCAGTCACGTTCCAGGTCAGCCTCCCGTCACACGCTTCAAGCAAATCGTTTATCACAAACACGTCAACGGTTCCGTTCCGCACATTTTCCAAACCAGTAACGAGGATAGGCGCGTAAAATTTTCGCGCCAGATAGTGCAGTGCTTTCCAGCGGCCAAAATAATCCACCGACGACCAGCTCATACCCGGCCAGATGTCATTATATTGCCAGAAGATGCAGCCCATGGACTTCGGCATCGTCTGCCGCCAATATTCCGCGCCAGTTTTGATACCGTACCCTTGCAGAATCTGGCTTAACCACAGGGCGCTGTCGAAATCCCTTGGTGGACGAAAATAGTGGAGTGTCGTGTCACGGATGACTTCATTCCCGCGACCACTGCCGTCACGCTGATGCCAGTTCATTACGGGCGTCACCACAGACGCGCGGTCCTCCTTATTTGTGAAAGCGCGAACGGTTTTTGGCTCGGGGAAAGACTGGAAACCGAACTCGCTCATGAATCCGGTCACCGTGCGATAAGCGGCGAACATTTTCGGTCCGTGCCAGACCTCCCAGTAGTGGGTATCGCCGCAATCGGGACTGCCGGAAACGTAATTGGCCTGCGGGGCAAATCGCCGGACTTGATCCGCGATCAGCTCCTTGAACAACTTGTCGTAAGCTGCCTGGCTCATCCTGTTCGGCCCCCACGTCGGGCCTTTCCACCACGACAGACTGATTTCATTATTGCCGCACCAGACGGCGATGCAGGGATGATGTCGGAGCCGAAGCAGATTATCGTGCGCTTCCAGTCGGACGTTGTCCATAAACCGGTCGTCAAACGCCGGATAGGCCGTACAGGCGAATTTGAAGTCGAGCCAGACGCAGATGCCCATTTCATCACAGGCATTGAACAGGGCGTCGTCCTCGTAATAACCGCCGCCCCAAAAACGCAGAAAGTTCATATTGACCGCCGCCGCATCCTCAACGTAGCGACATAAAACTTCCGGTGTCACACGGCTGGTAAATGAATCGCAAGGAATCCAATTCCCCCCTTTGGCAAAAAAAGGAATGTTGTTGGCCTCAAATTGAAGCGGATTCCCGTTTGCCGGCAAAATAATATTGAGTTGGCGCAAGCCAATGCGTTGGCCTGTGCTGTCGATCGAGTTGCCATCGGCACCGAGCAATTCAATGTGGACCTGGTAAAGCGGTTGCTGGCCCATGCCCGCCGGCCACCAGAGTTTGGGGTGTTTGATTTCGAGTTGGCCGCTACCCTGCCCTTTTGAAACCTCGATCACGGCATTACTGACCGAATTGCCATTGTCGAGAGCCATCAGGATAGCCTTCAATGGCCTGCCCGTATCGCGCACCACTTCTGCGTTCACATCAACGTCCAGTGTGACTTTGTCATCGAAATGATTCTGTCGGATTAAAACATTTGCGATACGACCTTGATTGAACGTTTCCAGACTGATTCCTTTCCAGATACCGCAACTGGGCAGATTCGGCCCCCAGTCCCAGCCAAAACTGCATGGTTCTTTGCGCACCCAGGCACGACCCTGCACCCACTTGGCCGGCTCTTGAGTACTCTCGTGTTGCTTGATGTAGGTAAACGGCGACTCGAACGAAATTTCGATGGCATTTTCTCCGGCTCGCAAAGCAGATCTGACGTCAAATTCCCAGAGGCGGAACATGTTGTCGGCACGACCGACGTCCTGGCCGTTAATTTTGACGGTAGCCACTGTGTCCAACCCTTCGCAGCGGAGTAGCACCCGCTCATTCCTTAAAACTTCCTCCGGAACGTCGAACGTGCGGCGATAAAGCCATTCGCTTTGGCCGACCCATTGAACAGCCTTTTCGTTATCGCGATAAAACGGGTCGGGAATCTTCCCAGCCCTCAGCAAATCGGTGTGGACACAACCGGGTACTTTTGCCGGGATCCAGGCATCCTTGCCGACCTGCGCCACGTGCCAGTCTCCGTTGAGACTCAGCCGCCGGGGAATGGGAGCGGCGCTAGCCCGGCAAAGTGAAACGAGCGGTTCCCAGGCTAAAGCCGCGGCGGTCGCAGTAATGGTTGTGCTTAAAAACTGCCTTTTGGAAATCCTGTATTCCATGATTGGATGGCGACTCAAAGGAAGTCAGTGCGTTACGAAACCATGTCGACAAGAGGGTGGCGCGTCGGCGGCAGCCGTACCCCGAACTGGATTGGAAAATTTCACCATGACGAATTCCGATGTAGCGCCTTGTTTCAAAACCTTCACTATCAGCCATACCTCACTTAAAACGTGAGTCAGGAGACGGGGCGCACCAGTAACCCGGATAATTCGCTTCATTGGTTTCGGATTAACGCCCCGCCGGTGGAATCCAGTTCAATGACACAAGCCTCCACCGCTTGCGAGCATGATGGCATGATGCCATCGCGCATCAATTCCGCCCCGGTCAGCGCTTTGCTTTCCTGCGGTATAGCCGCGCGGCCCGGTGCCGGGTTCAACTCGTGAATGGTATATTTTCTGGCTGGGTCAAGCCCTTGCGGCCGCACGGAAACATCTGTCCCATCGTGTAACTGGAAAACGAACACCACTGCCCGCGAACGATCCTTGGACACATAATTCAGGGCGCTTCGGAAATTTTCGTGGGGATCTTCGAGCCGGTACAAATCTCCCAATGCCGTTACGTCCCGGATTTGTTTATAAGCGCTGATGGCCCCAGCACAAGTGGCCTTGTCCTGCGCCGGCAGCTTCCTGAGGTCGAGGTCCATGCCAAACCGCGCGCTCATGGCCACGCTGCAAGCGAAATGCATAGGCCGGTTGCCCCAGTGGGTAACGTGGCTGGCCAAAGCCAACGCCGGGAAGAAGTACGAATAGTCCCACTGCATCAGCACCCGGACGGTTGGGTCGGTATTGTCGCTGGGCCAGAATTCCTGGAAATACTTCAACGCCCCGTAATCCGCGCGTCCCCCGCCACCGGAGCAGAGCATCAGCTCGGCCTCAGGAAATGTTTTGGCCGTCTTGTCCATCAGTGCATAAAGCGCTTGAACGTAATCGATCCACAAATCGGACTGCCGATCCGGCGCGAGGTACGGCGAACCCGGCTGGGTCAAGTAACGGTTGCAATCCCATTTGGCGTAAGTGATGCCCGGCACACTCAGGATACTTTGAATGGTCTTCCACTCGAAGTCCTGCACCGCCGGCCGTGTCAGGTCAAGGACCAGTTGATTACGCTGCAATTCGAGTGGACGTTTTGGCTGGCGAATCACCCAATCGGGATGCGCGTGAAACAGAACGCTGTTGGGATTGACCATTTCCGGCTCCATCCAGATGCCGAAACGCAAACCGCGTTTGACCGCCTCCGCGGCCAGCGGCGCCAGACCATCGGGGAAACGCTGGCGATTGGGTTGCCAATCCCCCAGCCCGGCGTTATCGCTGACACGCGGATATTTGTTCCCGAACCAGCCGTCGTCCAGCAGGAACAACTCCACTCCCATCTTCTTGGCGGGATCGAAAAGACTGACAATACGGTTGAAATCAAAATCGAACCCGGTCGCCTCCCAATTGTTCAGGAGAACGGTGCGCGTCTGGTGACCATCGCGCATGCCAAAGTCGCGCGCCCAATCGTGCAATTTTCGGCTCATGTCGCCCAGCCCCTGATCACTCCAGGTCCAGATCATGACCGGTGTCACAAAGGTCTGCTTCGGCTTCAGATGATACGCAGAGGCGAACGGATTGATGCCACACAAGGCGCGAATGCCCTGGCCACTATCGTCGAATTCACATTGAAAACTCCCCGACCACGCGAGTGAACCGGCAAGGACTTCACCATTGGTCTCGGTGGCCTTCCCGTTCAATGCGAGGATAAAGGATGGATTCTGAAACTGTTCGGCCCGCACACCCAGTTTCGAATCCAGGACTTTGGTCCCCGGGGTAATTGGCTCAGTAATGGGGTTTATCATTTCTTTGGCCCAGTTGCCGAAGAAATGCGTCAGATAAACATTCGTGGACAGCAACAAGGAGGTCGAAGCCATCCGTTGCAACGTAACGATACCGGATTCGTGGTGTTGGATTTCTGTCCATTCCTCGATCACGTCTTGGTGGTAGTGGGTCTTGAAGCAAAGCGTGACGTCGAACGGATACGCCGGATCATGCAGATGGATGCGCGTTAATTCAATATCCGGTGACAGGTTGGTCCGGGTCACGCCATCATAAAGGAGTACGGCTGAAGTGTTGCCGTCGGCATGGACCACCTGCAACGCCGGTTCCCAAACATAACCATCACCCGCCTGGGGATAATATTCATCGTCGCGCGTGAGCTTGGCAGTTAAATCATCCGCGCCCATTGGCCGCTGATAAAGCCGGCCGTCATCACCGACCTGAAACGTCACGGCGAAACTCTTTGTCTTCAGACCGAACGTCTCATTGGTTTGAGCATAAACAGCCGGCGCCATACCAGCCGCGGCATAGACCAGAGCGGTCAATGCAAGTCGTTTGATGAACAGAAATTTCATATTGTTACAGGCCAACTGAAATTTCAGTCGGGTTGCAAGTTTTCCCATGATGCCAGTCGAACATTATTACAGGTCGGAGAATGCACATTAACCGAGTTTTAGACAAAGACGCCAACTTATCGAGGCTGAGGCGGCAACCACACCACAACATTGGCGCTGGGCCGCTGAGGCCAATCCGTCCTCCGCGCTGTTGGTCGGCTCGATCGCAAAGTGATGATGTCCATGCCATCCACCACGCGTCAGCCACAAACCCAACGTGTTGTTCTCAGCTGGATCCCATTCGAATTCCAGCCGGTCTCCGGTGTCCCGGTTGGCAATTGCGGCCCAGCCTTCCTGCAAAGGGGACGCAAAAAGTTTGGAACAACTTGTAGGCGGTACGACTGCATCGAGTGCGTCAAACCACCCTGCCCCGTTCAGTAGCGCCCGCGTAGATGTCGGCAATTCCAGCTGGTCGCCAGGCCGCAATCTCAATAAAGGGTGAATTGCCCAGATATAATTTTCCTCCACCGTGCCCAGATTGGATAATTCGTAAACAAAGTGAATTTCGTTCCCTTCCAGTTCAATCGTTCGCTCGAGTTCAAAAGGTGAAATCATCAGCCGAACTTTTGTTTTCAATATTCCGTTTTCCCAGGCTTCGTCGTCCACGTTCCAGGGCATAGCCCAGAGCTCGCCATGATCAGGAAGTTTGCGTTCCCGCCAGGCACAAGCCGCGATCGTCGGCAGACATTCGTCGATTCCCACGAGAGGACTTGCCGAAAACTCGTTATCAGCACGGTTTCGGAAAAGCTTCAATCCACCTTGCGGGTGCCACAACCATTCGCGCCCCGTGCGACGATCCTTCAGCGAAATGATTTTCGCACCCAACTCCGGCACGACTGCCAGTTGAATGTCCTCATTTTCAAGCGAATAAACTTCAAAGTCCTGTTCGCGACGCACGGCGAAACTATTCGTCAGCACTTTCATTTTATTTAGTTTGTCAATCGATCGACTCACGGTCTTTCAAAATCATTCGACGAAGAACATTTAACATGTCGAGGCGGGCTCGACGGTTTCCCGATTGTCAATTGCCACAAGATCATGATGTCATTCCCTTCAAAAAATCTGCGGCCAGGGGATGATTGGGATCACGACGCAACACCTGGTGTAGCAACGCCCTGGCCCGAGATTTGTGGCTTAGTCCAAGATGCGCTTGAGCTTGCAGAAACAGCGCGGTTGTCACCTGCCGAAACTGTAAATCGTCGTCGAACAGCAGCATGGTCGGCAACGACGTTGCGAAGTAATCAATTTTTGCGCGTGTTTTCTGGAGTTTTCGTGCGTAGGCCAGCAAATCACGGAACAGTTTTTTGGCCTTGGCGCGCTGACCGAGCTTTTCCCAAGACATCGCGGAGTAATAGGTCATCTCGCTATAAGCGCGCACACTCATTTCCTGGAAATCGCCCCTGAAAGCGACTGCCGCTTGCCAATGCGAGCGCGCAACTTTGCCCATACCGGCTCCGGCAAGTGCGCAACCAAGCCAATAATGAATATCGCTTTGGTTGGCCAATAAATGTCTGGCCTCGCTCAAGTTTCGTGGGGAGGTCAGGGCCTGCTCAAAATGCGAGCGGGCGGTTGAAAAATCGCCTTTACTCAAGGCACCCCGCCCTAACGCCAGTTGTGCGCGGACAAATTGGCCTCGCGGCCCCCCTTCACCACCTTCCCAGGGCTGAAATTGTCGGCTGGAAACCAATTGGCCGGCTTCGTCGTGCCGATCGGTTTGATTGTACAACGCGCAAAGCTCGATGCTCAAATCATCTCGCTGTCGCACTAAATCGGGAAATTTGGCCAGCTCGCGCAGTCGCTTTTGCGGCTTTTCCCTCAGCCGTTTCCACAGTTGATCGCGCTCATAAAGCAGTCGGGCGTCAGCGGGATTGGCCTTGAATGCCCTTTCGTAAGCGGTGCGGGCTTTCGCCGGCTGCCTACGAACGTTGAAATAACCCATGCCAAGATTGCGCCAAACGATGGAAAAACTCCCGTTAAGTTTTGCGCTTCGCTCCCACCAACGAATCGCTTCTTCGGGTCGGCTGCGGTCGTAAAGCAAATTGCCCAGATAATAAGGTGCCTGGGCATCTTTGGAATTTGCGCGAATAGCTGATTCAAGAATTTCAATTTCTTCCAATCGCGATGGAAAGCAATACTCGGGCGACAACGTGGCAGCATGTCTGAATTGTTTAAGTGCGGCCGCGTGGTTGCCGCGTCTTTCTTCCAGCCAACCAAGCGTGTAATGAATGAGGGGCTGCGCGCCCCAGCTTTGGTCAGGTAAATCGCCTGAGGATGCCTGTGCATTCTCCAAAATGCCAACTGCGGCGTTCAGGAAACCGGCGCGGGCGTGATCATGGACTATGTCCAGTTGTGTTTGTAAGTCGCAAACCAAAGATTCGCCGCTGACTTGCCGCGCCCACCAGTCAAGCGGGTCAAGCTTCAATGTTTCCCGCAGAAACGCGTCTCCCTCATCCACCCGATTCAGCTGCCGCAGTACCATCACTTTCAGATTTCGCGCGCGAAGATTGTCGCTGTTAAAATGGAGCGAACGTTCGAGGTGTGCCAAGGCTGTGCTCCAGTCTTTTCGAATACAGTCAATCTCCGCGAGTGCATGGTATCCCGCTGCCCACCAGGCTTGATTCCACGTCGCCTTATAAAACGCATCATATGCTTCATCGTCGCGCTTGAGGTAGCGCAGGCATAAACCGAGGTTGTAGTTTGGCTCACCGTCGTATGGATTCGGGTTACGTCGGGTAAGGCGTGTGATCGCCTGGCGGAAGTGGCGTTCGGCTTCTACAAATTCACCACGGCGCAGGCGCCACAATCCCAGCGCGTTATTGCAGCGGGCATCGAGGGGATCACGACGTAATGCCTCGCTCCAATAATTCACCGGCGAACGGGTGGCGTGGCGGTATTGGTGTAGATGCAACCCGGTGATGAAAAGCTCGTCATTACTGTTGATTTCTTCCGGTGCCGGCGGCTCCGTGGCAGGCAGGGGGATATTGCCTCTTTCACGATGTTTCGGCTGATAGGAAATCAATTCACGGTCAGCTCGGTCATTGACCCGAATGCACACATCCGTTGTGGTCATCCCATTGGGAAACCTGATCTTCTCCACCAGCGGGTCGGCCGGCGAAAGATCGCGTCTGAAACGGGCGAATTGTCGGCCTCCTGCCAAGATGGTGACTATGGCACCGGTCTGAGGAGCCGTGACCGCGACAGCGAGTCGCAGTTGCTGTTTGGCAACGACTAAACTGATGGCAGCGTCGAGGTTCGCATGGTGCACCGGCCCGGTTTGTTGAATTGGGTACCAATACTGGGTCCACGACTTTGTTTCGCCGGGCTGCAAAAAACTGAAGTCAGGCTGGTTATCGGTATATACACCAGCCATGATTTCGATATAGGGGGCAAATTCACCCCTTTCGTCAGGGCAGGTCAGATTGCGATCCCAGGCATAACCGAACTCGTGGTTTCCCCAGGTCCACTGCTTTTTTCCAGGGCAGATGTGATGATTGGCGACGTGCACAATGCCGGCTTGTGCTCGGTAATCGTAACCACCGAAGAAATCTTCCTTACTGCCCAGGCACATGTATGAAGTGGGTACGGGAATATTCGCGTAAAACGACAAATCATTTGCTGCGTAAACAATCGGAGATTTGCCTCCGCAGTGTGGTGGAATGAATTTAGTCGGACGTTCGACCCGTGGGACACCGAACCTCCCGCGCTTGCCGTAGTCTACACCGTAATAATGCCCCTGGCACAATGGGTATTCACTTATCGAACGCCGCGCATGATCGGCTACGTAGGAAACGTCCGGTGGAAAGAAACTTTGGTACTCCTCATGCACGCGCGTCGCGACATTTGCCCACCAAAGGAAAGTCTGCACGAACGGTGTGCGGTTGTAGGCGCGAACTTTGAGTTCTAGGTATGCCTTGCCGGGATGGAGGCAGATGCCGTGCATGCCTTTCATACGGCACATCGGATCATGATCGCTGCACCAAATGGTCTTCGAACCGTCTGGATGCTCTTCAATTTTAATGTCCACTGGCAAAAACGTCGCAGGCCGATGGTGCTGCGGCCAGTTGAACTCAATGCCACCGGAAATCCAGGGGCCGGCCAAACCAACGAGCGCCGGTTTGATCACCGGCTGACGGTAAATCAAATCATAACCGTTGGTTTTGTCCTGAAATGCGTGGATGCGACCACCGATCTCGGGTAACACCAGCACCCGGATGAATTCATTTTCAATCCAAATGGCTTTCCATTTGCGATCCACGGGCTTCTCCGCGATGCGATCCGAAAACGGCAGCGGATAGACCTTGCCGCTGCTGCCTTGATATACCCGCTTTTCCAGGAACATCGGGTTCTTGTCGGGTGGCGCCGGAAGGTAAGTGGGTAGCACCAAATCTTCCACGCGCACTTGCACGGCATCCGCAGGCTTCAAGCCGCCGTTACCCTGCCGCGAATGCTCTAAGACGGCGGTCGCCGTTTCATCCACTTCAATTATGTTCGCTCGGCTCATCGTTCGACGTTTAATCCACCAATTCGCGCTCAATCTGTTCCAGCGTTTTGCCCTTGGTTTCCGGCAGCTTGAATTTGATGAACAGAAATCCCGCCGCGCAGATTCCGGCATACAGCCAGAAAGTTCCCGCTGAGCCCAATACTTTATTTAAAAGCGGAAACGAAAAGGTCAGCAGAAAACACGCAATCCAAAGCGAGGAAACGGCCACAGCCATCGCCGCGCCCCGGATGCGATTTGGAAAGATTTCAGAAATGACCACCCAAACCACCGGGGCGAGCGACATCGCATAGGAGCCAATCGCCGCCAGCACGAGCAGCAACATGGGCAAGCCTTTAACACCGCTGAAATAGCAAATGCCCAAAGTTACATAAATCACCGCCAATGCCGCCGACCCAAACAGCATCAGCGGTCGTCGTCCGCCACGATCCACAATTCCAAGTGCGACAACGGTAAAGATTAGATTCACCGAGCCGGTCCACGCGATGTTTTTGAGCACGGTGGAAATGTCATAGCCGGCGGCTCGGAAGATTTCTTCGGCATAATTAAAGATGACATTGATGCCGCACCACTGTTGAAACACCGCGAGCACGACACCGAGCAAGATTACTTTGCGCATTTTGGGTTCAAGCAGATCCGCGAATCGTACCCGCTGAATTTCCTCGCCGGTCAACGTGGACTGAATCTCCGCCGTGGCGGCGTTCGCATATTCTTTGCCCCCGATTTTCATCAGCACGTCGCGGGCCGAATCCGCTTCACCGTTCTTCACCAACCAACGGGGGCTTTCGGGAACGAAGAGCATCCCGGCAAAAAACAACAATGACGGTACTGCGGTCAGACCGAACATCCAACGCCATCCCTGCTGGCCGAACCAGGAGGTGCGGATGAATTCGTCGGTTGCGCCTTGAGGCAAGTTACGCACCAGGAACCAATTGAGGTATTGCGCCAGCAGAATGCCGACGACCACCGTAAGCTGGTTGATGGCAACGAGCTTACCACGAATTTGCGCCGGCGCGACTTCGGCAATGTACATCGGTGAAAGGCTCGATGCCAAACCGATACCCACTCCGCCGCATATGCGCCATGCAATAAAGACCGCAAAGCTGTTGGCGAGCGCGTTACCCAGGGAGGTGGCAGCAAAAAGAAGTGCTGCGACGATCAACAGTCGCTTGCGACCGAATTTGTCACTTAGCGCGCCGGCACTCAGTGCCCCGATCAAGCAGCCCACCAGAGCGCAGCTGTTCGCCCACCCAATCTGAGCTTCGCTGGTTAATTCAAAATATCTCTGGAAAAATGGTTTGGCTCCGCCAATGACGACCCAATCCCAGCCAAACAACAGACCGCCCATCGCCACGACCGTCGAGACAATCCAAACATACCCCGAGCCATAGTCGGCCTTTAACTTCAAGGGTTCGGTTTGAGTCACAGCCATCATGTTCTAGAATGTTGTGGGAAGTTCAAGTGAGCGAAACGCGGGCCGCTTCCCGACCCGCCTACCATATCACTCACCTCTGTTTTATAAATTGAAAACTCATTCCAGACAGATATTGCCGGCCAAATCGGATTTTCCGGTCTCTGACATTGCCAGGCACTACAGGTTCCTGCCGGAATTTCAAACGAGTCACCGATTTTGGCAAAAACTCTCAATAAATCTCCCAGATACCACTGAAAAATGGAATGGACATTCTAACAGTGTGCATGGATAATTGACCTGTACCCGACGACTTAGTTCTTTTTACTCCCTCTTTTACTCCCTCTCGGATTTTTGACCAGTTAGGCGCCGTAACGGCGCCGGTGCTCCGACGGCGAATGGTTGTGCATCTTCCGGAAGGCGCGTGAAAAATAGAACTGGTCTGAAAATCCGAGTTGATCGCTGATTCGTTTGATGGACAAATCGGTCGTGTTCAGGAGTTGCACTGCATGTTGCATGCGCAGATGATTCAGATAACTCAGAGGCGCATAACCCGTGACCCGCCTGAATAGTGTGGTATAGTGCGACCGCGATAGATGCACCAGTGCGGCCAGCGTGGCGATCTTTAAAGGTTCGCGCAGGTGGCCCTTCATGAATTCGATGCTTTTCTCCACTCGCTCGCGCACCGTCGTTTCACCGTAACCGAACTCGTCTTTGTGACGCAGGATCAGTCCCATCAGATGCGTCAGTGAGTGGGCGGCGTAAATCAGGTGCGTTATGGTAAAGCCATGCTCGAGACCTTCCAGGACCTCTTCAAAGAGCGAGAACAGTTGCACATCACCGCCCAGCGGCACGACCGGTCTTTGTGCGGTAACACCAAGGAGCTCGAGATAAATTGGCACATTTGACCCGACCGCGTGAAACCAATGAATCGTCCAAGGCGTCTTTTTTGCAGCCCCATAAACGTGAGGTGTGGACGCCGGCACCACTAGCAATTCGTTTCGGGCTACCTCGTGCTTTCGTCCGGATATCTCGCACCAACCATTACCCTCAGCACAGTATATAAAAATGGCCTCCGGGCATCCCCTCTCACGCTGGCAGACGTGTCCCTTGGCCTTGGGATAATATCCCGCATCGGTCGGCAGCAGTTGTTTGAGCAGCGGATATTGTAAAGCCGAGGCCATAACGGGCCTCGGAAGCACCACGAGACGCTGGCCTGCAAATCCTTCATGCTTTTCTCGCCACTTCACAACTAAGATGACTGGTTGGAAATCGGGTTATTTATGAAACTGCGGACCAATTTACTGGAGGCAAACCAGACTGCAATCTTTTGCGCAGCCGGTAATGGATGATTTTAATCCGCCATTGCTCTCGTTGAATACAAATTAGCCTTGGGACACCCATGCGCTTTAATCAGGCATCTTGGCTGGCCCTGTTTCTATGGTGTTTCCAATAAATAAAACTGCTGCGGTTTGTTGGGCGCAACACTGTCAGTAAAATCGAAATTACCATTGGCATCGAAGGCGTTCGTGGAAATGGAAAGCCATTGTGACGTGGGCAATGCCAGATTCGTCGAAACCAGCACACGATACGTCCAGCCGGGAGCGCCATTGCTGCCGTTGCAAACGAGGCTGTTTACGCCCGCCAGGTTGACTGTGACGAATTCCGGCGACGGTGTGCCGTTCGCGAGGCCAAGACGGAACAGTTTGGCTTGCCTGGCATTCAAGCTCACGTTGAATGAATTGGAAACCATGGTGACTGTCTCATCCCACAAATTGGTGGCGGCAAAAATTCCCGGCGGCAGGCCCGCGCGACTCAAGTTCACGGTTTCGTTCGTGAAAATGGAGGTGTAATTGAAGACAGCTACACACCACGTTATACCATCCTGCCGCACAAAGACATTCCCGGCCGTGGTACCGGTGTTGCCTTCGACCGGTGTAAACGTTCGACCAGCGCGCGCAACAGCGTTAATGGCCGCATTCGTCAAATAAGTTTGAGCCAAAACTATACTGGTCGAATTAGTCAGAAGGCTCCCGTTAAGAAAAACTCCAGTGATCGCACAGTTAATGAGACGACTTTGGTCTTCGTTGCCGTTTGGACCGTTGTCGAAAACCATGAGGTCGGGATCGTTCAACGAATATAAGTTGCCAAGCCACCAGCCGTAGGTTACGGAATTCATCGTGTATTCCGTGTTGGAAATAAAGGACGAGTACGCGTCGCAGGCGATGCGTCGGCTGTCGCCGTATTGATACGGAAAAAGCGGCGCAATGGATTCGCTGATAAACATTTTGCCTCCCACCTGATTGAGCAGGAATTGCATTCCCTGGTTGTAAGCCTCAATGCCCGTAGTCACGGTGGCGTCATAGTGGACGCCTTCGAGTGCACCGTGCGACAGAAAGTCCTCTTTGAGGTAATCGAAGCCGTCAGCGATGAACCCGCTGATTTGGTTGAGCATCATCTCCTTCGTTCCCGGATGGGTTGGGTCGAGGGCCAGCGCGCCATCATAGGTAATGGCATTGCCGTTGGTGTCGCGCAGCAGGATGTCGCTGTAATGGTAGCCGGAACCGGGCACGATCTGGTTACTGGACTGAGACAACGTGTTCCAATATGTAAACGGTGTAAAATAGATGCCCGCTTTCTGGCCGTTGGCGTGGCAGTGGCTGGCGAAACTCTGCAATTGCGTGCTGCTCAGGTTATAGGTGCCGTAGCTATCCAGGTTCACATAAACCGTGCCATGGTTGGTAAAACCGTACGGCTGCAAATTGGTGTGAATAGAATCTGACACGGCAATTGCCGCCGCATAAGTGATGTGGCTCTGGTAATTGGTGACGCCCCAACTGTTCCAACCGAACGGCACGCCGTTGGTCCAGATCAGTGGCGCTGCAAACTCCGCGTTTTCCGCGGCGTAATTCTCCATCACCGTTCGCCAATCGTTACCGAAACCCACAAACATGGTCGGTGACGAAATGATGTTCCCGGTAACAAACCCGTGCGGCATCACGTCCCACGGCGAGGTGGCGCCGCCAAATACGTTCATCTGGTTGAGTTTGTTGTTCGAACCTGAAAAATAGACACCGCTCTTCCAAACGTCGTGTGTAACCGAGCCGACAACCAGGCCGTTGCGGGTGGTGTTGTCATAAAACGCGCCTACTTCGTAGCTGACGGTGCTGCTGTTGATGGGCATCGCATTGTAACGGACAAAATCGTCGTTATCAAAGGGCACGAACAGCGCGCGGTCGTCGTTATAGGAGCCGATATCCACGCCGCCGGTCATATTCACTACCACCGGGCCCATCCAGTTTGCACTGGCGTTGCTGCCGCTCATGCTCACGCTCGTCAGAAAGCTGTCATTCTGGTCGAGCGTGAAATATTGCGTCATGTCTGGCCGCCCGGCCGCGTGTGCCGTGACGGCCACCTGATTGCTGCTGACGACCGACCAGGTGCGGTTGCTGAAGTTGATGCCCATGACATAGCCGCTGCTTAATCCAACCCCGCTGTAGAAGGCGGATATTTTTTTT